>NZ_JBFUAW010000024.1:0-157643 GCF_056406095.1 Caulobacter sp. P1_D6
GCTAAGCCTCAACAGGGCTGCCCACCGGATGCTGGCGGATAACGATGGCGCGGAGCGATCGGCTTCGTCGAAACGGTATTCATTCAAAGAACTCCGGACGTCGTCCGGCGCTCCGCGACCCTTTCCATTCCCTCAGCGGCTTCCGCGTGGGGCGGTGAAGCCGTGCGCCAGAAACTCGCCGGAATCTTGTCCTCTAACGCGCCGCCACTTGTCGTTCGCGCGGCGGCGTTCTACGCCGTCAGACCAGTTCTATCGGGGATATCCATGAAGCTTGCGTCCATCGCCGCCGTCCTGGCGCTCACCGCGGCCTCCGCCGCCAGCGCCCAGCAGGCCTCCGACTGGCGGACGCCCGACCCCGAGAACATCCTGGTGGTCGACACCAACAAGGGCCGGATCATCGTCGAGCTGTCGCCCGAGACGGCGCCGAACCACGTGGCGCGGGTGCGCGAACTGGCCAAGGCCCACTTCTATGACGGCCTGACCTTCTTCCGCGTGATCGACAGCTTCATGGCCCAGACGGGCGATCCGAAGAACGACGGCACCGGCGGCTCCGACCAGCCGAACCTGGCCGCCGAGTTCCTGTTCCGCCGCGGCGCCGGCTACGCGCCGGCCGGCAAGGCGGGGACGGCGGAATTTGGCTTTGTCGGCGCTTTGCCGGTGTACAGCCAGAACAGCGCCCTGGCGGCCATGACCGCCGACGGCAAGGTGGCCGCCTGGGGCGCCTTCTGCCCCGGCGTCCTGGGCATGGCCCGGGCCAACGATCCCGACAGCGCCAACAGCCAGTTCTTCTTCATGCGCCAGCACTACGCCTCGCTGGAAAAGACCTACACGCCGTTCGGCCGGGCCCTGACCGGCATCGAGGCCATCCGCGCCATCAAGACCGGCGAGCCGGTCGCCGCGCCGCAGGACCAGATGACCACCGTCCGCGTGCTGTCCGACATGCCCGCCGCCCAGCGCCCCAAGATCCAGGTGATGGACACCCGCTCGGCGGCCTTCGCGGCCCTGGTCGAGAAGAAGCGGGCGGCCATGGGCGCGGCTTTCGGGCCGTGCGATGTCGATATCCCGGTGCAGGTGAAATAGATGATCCGCCCCCTGATCGCTTCAGTTGTCGTTCTGTCGACCCTCGCCGCGATCGGGGGCGCGCACGCCGCGTCGAAGGTCGCGCCGAAGATCGCGCCCCCGGGGCCGACGGAATGGCGGACGCCGGCGCCCGAGACCGTGGTGGTGATCGACACCAACAAGGGGCGGATCGTCGTGGAGCTGATCCCCGAGGTCGCGCCCGGCCACGTGGCGCGCTTCCAGGAGCTGACCCGCGAGGGCGTCTATGACGGCCGCACCTTCTTCCGGGTGATCGACCGCTTCATGGCCCAGACCGGCGATCCGGACGACACGGGGGAGGGCGGCACGAAGAAGCCAAACCTCAAGGCCGAGTTCACCTTCCGTCGCGACGCCTCGACGCCGTTCGTGGCCGCCGCCGCGCCGGCCGGCACCGAGGTGGGCTTCCTGAAGTCCCTGCCGGTCGTCAGCCAGGCCTGGAGCTGGGCCGAGGTCACCTCGGACAAGAAGGTCTCGGCCTGGGGAACCTATTGCCCCGGCGTGGTGGGCGAGGCCCGCGACGAGGATGTCAATTCGGCCAACAGCCAGTTCTTCCTGATGCGCCAGCCATATCCCTCGCTCGACAAGCGCTACACGGCCTATGGCCGCGTCCTGACCGGGCTCGACGTCGTGCGCGCGATCAAGACCGGCGAGCCGGTCGAGAAGCCGCAGGACCGGATGACCAAGGTTCGGCTGCTGGCCGACATCCCGGCGGCCGAGCGTCCCAGCGTCCGCGTCGTCGACACGGCGAGCGCCTGGTTCAAGGCCGAGGTCGCCCGCAAGCGCGCGGCCAGGGGCGCCGACTTCTCGGTCTGCGACGTCGATCTGGCGGTCGATGTTCGCTAGGTCACAAGCTGCGCTGTGACAACTGATCCGCCCTCGGGATCCAACCGAGCGGTTCCCCCCTTATGGAAAGCGGGCTAGAAGCCTTCCCGACTCCATTACCTCCCCTCAAAAGCTTCCAAGGGATGACCATGTCGGCCGACCTCGAAAACACCCTGCTGCTGACGCTCGAGTCCGGGCCCGTCACGATCAAGATGCGTCCCGACCTGGCCCCGGGCCACGTCGAGCGGATCAAGGAACTGGTCCGCGAGGGCTTCTATGACGGCGTGGTCTTCCACCGCGTGATCCCGGGCTTCATGGCCCAGGGCGGCGACCCGACCGGCACCGGCCGCGGCGGTTCGGCCAAGCCGGACATCAAGGCCGAGTTCTCCAAGGAGCCGCACGTGCGCGGCGTCTGCTCGATGGCCCGCACCCCCGATCCGAACTCGGCCAACAGCCAGTTCTTCATCGTGTTCGACGACGCCACCTTCCTGGACAACCAGTACACCGTCTGGGGCCAGGTGGTCGAAGGCATGGAAAACGTCGACGCCCTGCCGACCGGCGAGCCGCCGCGCGCCCCGGGCAAGATCATCAGCGCCAAGATCGCTTCGGACGAATAGTCGTCGCGTCGAACGTTGAATGAACCAGGGCCTCGGGAAACCGGGGCCCTTTTTCGTGGCGCCCTAGCTTCGCGGCGCCTAGCGCGCGAGCGTCACCACGACCGCTCGGTGATCCGAACCCAGGCTGGGACCGCGCTCGACCTTGACGGTCTTCCAGGCCTTGCCGGCATAGACGTGATCGATCGGCAGGATCGGGAAGGGGGCGCTGGCGACGCGCGAGAACTCGCCGGTCGGCCAGCTGGCCAGGGCGCGGGTGCGCCGCTCCAGGCCCAGGGCCTTGTCCTGGCGGCGCAGGGTCCAGGACCAGGGCGTGGAGTTGAAGTCGCCCGTCACGATCAGGCTGTCGCGGGGAAACCGCTTGAGCAGATCGACCAGGATCCGGCTCTGACCCTGCTGCCGCCCGGCGGGGATCGGCCAGACATAGTGGGCGCCGGCCACGGTGAAGGCGCCGTCCGGATGGCGGATCGTCGCCCAGGCGCCGGCCAGCGGGTGGTTGTCCTGGTAGAAGCCGCGCCGGTCGGCCAGCGGCCAGCGGCTGAAGATCCAGGTGTCGCAGACCTGCCGGCCGTCGCAGGTCACGTAGTTCGGATAGGTCTTGCGCAGTTGCTTGACGATCGGCCACGTCGAGCCGCCGCCTTCCTCCAGGACGACGATGTCGGCCTTCTGGGCGAGGATCCAGTCCCGGGTTTCGACCGGGTCGCTGTTCTGGCCCCAGACATTGAACTGCACCAGCTTGACGGTCGAGGCCGTCGGCGGCCGGGTCTTGGCGCTAACGGCGGCCAGCAGTTCGGGGGCCATCAGGACGCCGAGCGCGCAGATCGCCGTCAGGGCCAGGCCCATGATCGCGCGCCGCTCGAGATCCCGGGCGAAGATCGCGGCCAGCATCAGGCTCGTGACGCCGCACACCAGCCAGATCGGCGCCAGGTGGGTCAGGGCGTCGAGCCGGTCGCTGAACAGGCCGCCCCAACAGGCCAGGCCGGCGACCGCGCCGACCAGGCCGAACATCAGAGCGGTGCCGCGCAGGAACAGGCTGGCGAGGTTCAGGATCAGACTCATCGGGTCTGGCCTTAGCACGGTCGCACGGCGTCCGCGCCAGGCTTACTCGCCGCCGAAGTACATGAAGCTGATACTGCGGAATTGCTGGTCGCCGACCTGCAGGCCGCCCTTGAGCACGCGCCGCGTCTGGCCTGGGCCCGCGGCCTTGGCGGCTTTCAGCGCCTCCACGTCGAACGCGCCGGTGAAGGTCACCTGGCCGAGGCGAGGATCGACGCCATGGAAGCTGACCTCCCGGTCGTCCACCCGATAGGCGGTCGGCATCACCCGCACCGAGACCGTATGATAGGTCTGGCCCAGCTCGTTCTCGGCGGTGGGGCTGGTGACGTCGTCGAACGTCATGAAGATCGGCGCGTAGGTCGCGGGCCGCTTGCCGGCCTCCCAGTCGGCGAAGTCGCTGGCCTGGCCGATGCTCAGCGATTCCAGCTTGAGGCTGCCCGACTGAACGTCCGTGTCGGTGAAATAGAAGCCTAGGCTGTCCAGCGTGGGGTCGTGCGAAAAGGTCACCGGCGCCGGCGGCGTCGCGGCCGGGGCGGTGGACGGCGCGGGGGCGGTCTCGGTCTTCTTGGTCTCGGTCGCCGGTTGGCAGGCGGTCAGCAAGAAACAGGCGCAGAGCGCGGACAGGCGCTGGGTCGTGACGGTCATGGTTCCCCCCGTGAGACGTCGAGGACGTAGGATGGCGGTGGAAAGCGGCGTTTGTCCATCGAGGCTTGACCGGAGAGGCGGCGCCTGGACGCTTGACCTCGACGCCCCGTCGTGGCCTTGAAGCCGCCCCATGCGCCTGTCCGACTTCGATTTCCACCTGCCCGACGAGGCGATCGCCCTGCGACCGGCCGAGCCGAGGGATTCCGCGCGCCTGCTGGTCGTCCGACCCGATGGCGTGGAGGGCGAAGGCCTGGAAGACCGGATCGTGCGCGAACTGCCGGATTTCCTGCGGCCGGGCGACGCCCTGGTCTTCAACGACACCCGCGTGATCCCGGCCCGGCTGATGGGCCTGCGGGCCGGACGCGGGACCGGCGGCGGCGATGGATCGCCCGTGGCGGTCGAGGCCACCCTGCATCGCCGCATCGCCCCGGACCGCTGGGTCGCCTTCATGCGCCCGGGCAAGCGCCTGAAGGAAGGCGACCGCATCGCCTTCGGTCATGACGCGGACCGCGCCTGCCAGGCGGGCATGCTGGACGCCACCGTGATCGCCAAGCACGAGGGCGGCGAGATCGAGCTGGCCTTCGACTTCGCCGGCGTCGACCTGGACCTGGCCGTCGCCGCCCACGGCGAGATGCCCCTGCCGCCCTACATCGCCGCCAAGCGCGCCGAGGACGACCGCGACCGCGCCGACTACCAGACCGTCTACGCCCGCGAGGACGGCTCGGTGGCCGCCCCGACCGCCGGCCTGCACTTCACGCCCGAGCTGCTGGAGCGACTGAAGGCCCGGGGCGTCAGCCTGCACTTCGTCACCCTGCACGTGGGCGCGGGCACCTTCCTGCCGGTCAAGACCGACGTGGTCTCCGAGCACAAGATGCACGCCGAGTTCGGCGAGGTTCCGGCCAACGTCGCCGACGCCTTGAACGCCGCGCGCGCCGCCGGCGGCCGCATCGGCTGCGTCGGCACCACCAGCCTGCGCCTGCTGGAGAGCGCCACCGGCGAGGACGGCGTGATCAAGCCGTTCGCCGACGAGACGGCGATCTTCATCACCCCCGGCTACCGCTTCCGCGCCGCCGACGTGCTGATGACCAACTTCCACCTGCCCAAGTCGACCCTGTTCATGCTGGTCAGCGCCTTCGCCGGCCAGGCCGTGATGAAGGCGGCCTACGAGCACGCGATCGCCACCGGCTATCGTTTCTATTCCTATGGCGACGGCAGCCTGCTGTTCCGCGCCGATTCAGAGCACGCCTGATGGTCGCCTTTCCCTTCGAGATCTCGGCCACCGACGGCGCCGCCCGCACCGGCGTCCTGAAGACCCCGCGCGGCGACATCCGCACCCCGGCCTTCATGCCGGTGGGCACCGCCGCCACGGTCAAGGCCATGACCGTCGACCAGGTCAAGGACACCGGCGCCGACATCATCCTGGGCAACACCTATCACCTGATGCTGCGGCCGACGGCCGAGCGCGTGAAGCGCCTGGGCGGGCTGCACAAGTTCATGCGCTGGGACAAGCCAATCCTGACCGACAGCGGCGGCTTCCAGGTGATGAGCCTTTCCGGGATCAGCAAGGTCACCGAAGAGGCCGTCACCTTCTCCAGCCACATCGACGGCTCCAAGCACGTGCTGAGCCCCGAGCGGTCGATGGAGATCCAGGCCGACCTGCTGGGCAGCGACATCGTCATGCAGCTGGACGAGTGCGTGGCCTGGCCGGCGGAAGAGGCGAGGGCCCGCCAGGGCATGGAGCTGTCGGCCCGCTGGGGTCTGCGGTCCAAGACCGCCTTCGGGACCCGCGACACCCAGGCCCTGTTCGGCATCCAGCAGGGCTCGACGTTCAAGAACCTGCGCCAGGAGTCGTCCGAGCGCCTGCAGGAGATCGGCTTCGACGGCTACGCCCTGGGCGGTCTTGCCGTCGGCGAGGGCCACGAAGCCATGTGCGAGGTGCTGGACTACGCGCCCGCCATGCTGCCGGCCGACCGTCCGCGCTACCTGATGGGCGTGGGCAAGCCGATCGACCTGGTGGAGGCGGTCTATCGCGGCGTCGACATGTTCGACTGCGTGCTGCCCACCCGCTCGGGCCGCCACGGCCAGGCCTGGACCTGGGACGGGGCGATCAACATCAAGAACGCCCGCTACGCCGACGACGAGGAGCCGCTGGATCCGACCAGCGACTGCTCGGCCAGCCGCGACTACTCCAAGGCCTATCTGCGCCACCTGTTCAAGGCCGAGGAGATCCTGGGCCAGGTGCTGCTGTCCTGGCACAACATCGCCTTCTTCCAGGCCCTGACGGCCGCCATGCGGGCGGCGATCGCCGAAGGCCGGTTCGAGCAGTTCCGCAGGGACTTCGCGGCGCGCCAGCGAGCGGGTAGGGACGTCAGCTCGCGTCCAGGATCTCGCTGACGCCGCCTTGAGCGGGACGTTCGAGGTAGGTCGACAGGACGATGTAGCTGCGGGTGCTCCTCACCCCGGGCGTCGCGTAGAGCCGCGCGAGCAGGGCCTCCAGCGCCCGGCTCGAGGCGCAGCGCACCTTGAGCAGCATGCAGGTGTCGCCGGCCACCGAGTGGATTTCCTCCACCTCCGGCAGGTCGCCGATCGCCACGAAGTCCTGGGTCCCGCCCCAGCCGGCGGTGTCGACATGGACGAAGGCGAGCAGCGGCTTGCCGATCGCCGGCCCGTCGAGCAGGGCCACCGTGCGGCGCAGGCAGCCGGACGCGCGCAGCTTCTTCACCCGGTCATGCACCGCGGGCGCCGACAGGCCCACCCTCTGGCCGAGCTCGGCGTAGCTGACGTCCGAGTCCGCGGCCAGCGCGCTTAATATTTTTCGGTCGAACCCATCGAGCACGCGCCCCGCGACGTGCGGCTGCCGAACGACATCTGTTTTTTCCGCATTCGACATGTTCGTGCTTTCCTGAATGCCATTCGGACGTTTCTGTTGTTCTCCTAATAGCATTAGGGCAGCGAAATGTTCACCCGCAAGATACTCCTGCTCGCCGGCTCGATCGCGTTGATCGGTGCGAACTCGCTGACCCTGAGCCCGATCGCCAGCGCCGTCGCCGCTTCCTTCTCCGGCGTGGACGCGGCCGGCGTGATGAAGGCGGCCGCCGCCTACGGGCTCGCGACGGCGGCCAGCGCCCTGGTCCTGGCTCCGGTGATCGACAGGATCGGGCGGCAGGCAGCGCTCCTGCGCGCGCTGCTCGTCCTGGCGGCGGGTCTCGTCCTGTCCGCCTGCGCGCCCAACCTCCTGGTGCTGAGTCTGGGCCAGGTGCTCGCCGGCCTGGCCGCGGGCTGCGCTCTGCCGGCGATCTACGCGCTGTCGGCTCAGGTCGCCGAGAAGGGGCGCGAGAGCCAGACCCTCGGCATGGTGCTCACGGGATGGACCATAAGCCTGGTGGCGGGCGTCAGCGTCTCGGCGCTCGTCGCCGATTTCGCCCATTGGCGCCTGGTGTTCGTGGGGCTGGCCGTCGCGGCGGGAGGGCTGGCCGTCGGGGTCCATCGTCACCGGGGCTTCGCCCTGCCGGTCTCCTCGGCGCGCGCCAGCTCGCCCCTGACCGCGCTCCGCGTCCGCGGCGTTGGTCCCGCCCTGCTGACGGTCGCCGCCTACATGACGGCCTTCTACGGCCTCTACGCCTATCTCGGCCCGCATTTCACGGGAGCGCTGCGGCTGTCGACGGCCCTGGCCGGTCTGGCGCCCGCCGCCTATGGCCTCGGATTCGGGACTGCCGCCTTCCTGGACCGCCTGCTGGATCGCCATGGCGCCGTCGCCGCCCCGGTCGCGTTTCTGGGCCTCGGCCTCGTCTACGCGGCCCTGGCGATCGCTTCGGCCCACGCGGCGGTTCTCATCGCCCTCTGCCTCGTCTGGGGCCTGGCCAACCACATCGGCCTGAACCTGATCGTCGGACGGCTGACGGCGCTCGACCCGGCTCAAACCGGCGCGATCCTGGGTCTCTACAGCACCGTCACCTATCTGGCCGTCTCGGCGGGAGCGCTGTTCTATCAGCCGCTGTTCGCACGCTTCGGCTTCGCCGGCTGCGCGCTCGCCTCCGCCGGCTGCATCGCGCCCGCGCTGGTGATGACGCTGGCCCAGGCGGGGCGCGGATCGAGGACGCCCAGCAATAGAGCGGCGTGACGAAGGAACGCGGCGTGGAAGCGCCGTGCAACGGCGGGCAGAGGTCGAAGGCTCGCTTGGCCCCGCCGCCAGACTGGAGATTGATCCGATGAAACTGTTCTTCGCGCCCGAATTCAGCAGCCTCGCCGACCACATCGCGCTGCTGGAGGCCGGGCTTCAGGTCGAGATCGCCGAGGTGGACCTGGAGACGAAACGATTAAGCGACGGGGGCGCCTATCTCGACGTCAATCCTAAGGGACAGGTGCCCGCCCTGATGTTCGATGACGGCCAGGTGCTCACCGAGAATGCGGCGATCCTGGCCTGGGTCGCGGACCGGGCTCCGCATCTCGCCCCAGCGGGCGATCTCGGCCGCTACCGGCTGCTGGAGATGCTGAGCTTCATCGCCAGCGAGATTCACAAGCGGTTTCCGATCTATTTTTCGCTTTCCGAAGACGCGCGTACGCCGATCGCCGAAGACATCGTCCGCTGGTTCGCCTTCGTCGCGCCGGGTCTTGGGCGCGGCTACCTGTTCGGAGAAACGTTCAGCGTGGCGGACGCCTATCTGTTCGTCATGGCGCGCGGAGCGCTCCAGCTGGACTTCGCCTTGGGCGAGGAGTTTGAAGACTACGTCGCGCGCATTGAAGCGCGTCCCGCCGTGCAGGCGGCTCTGAGGCGAGAGGGCGTGTCCCCGAAGACCTAGCCAAGGCCGGGGCGGGCGACCCGCGCCCGCCTTCCGCTTTGGACGGGAGCCGTTACCAGAACTTGTAGATCGGCTTCTTCTTCTTGGTGGACGGAGGAGCCGGTTCGGCGGGTGGGGCGTCCACCGGCGGGGTGTCGGCCTCGGACGACCGGACCACCGGGGTCTCGGCCACCGGCTCATCCTTCATCCACGGGAAGCGCTTCTCGACCACCGGCGCGGCCGGCTTGGCCAGGTGCTGGGGCGTGGCCGGCGGATTGCAGCCGCGCGCCTCGCCCAGGCCCTTCAGATAGGCGCGGCGGATCGCGCCGGAGGCCACGGCGTGCTGCACCAGCTTGTCGTGCTTCTCGGCGCCGCTGAGCTTGCGGACCCAGCCCCGCATTGGGATCAGGTCCTGGGCGGCGCTGGCCATGGCGCCGAAGGCGGCCGAGCCGGCCATGCGTTTGCTGCGGTCCAGCAGGTCCTCGTTGTCCTCCGGCGGGCGCCGGTCGACATCCTCGCCCAGGGCCAGGTCCAGCGGCGCGACCAGCATGATCAGGGTCTCGCAGGTGATCTTCTTGCCGGGCGGCCGGGCATAGGGATCGGCCATGGCCTCCAGCAGGACCGGGGGGATCTTGGTGCGCACTAGGTTCATGTCGCGCAACGGGGCCTGGGCCGCGCCGGCGATGCCGTCCTTGTTGGCGTCGGAGGTGGACTGGATCTTCTGCGGCGGGGGCTCCGACTTGGACGCGCAGGCGGCCAACAGGGGAACGGCGACGGCGAGAAGCAGCAGACTGCGCATAGCGTCAGCCTAACGCGCGAAAGGCGCGTTCGTCATCTCCCTCTCGGTGCGAAAGCGCGCTTGCGACGCGAGCGCCCCCCGACTATGGTCCGCGCCGCTTCCACCGGCCTCCCGCCGTGTCGATGCGGGCCGGTAGCTCAGTGGTAGAGCATTCGACTTTTAATCGAATGGTCCTGGGTTCGAATCCCAGCCGGCCCACCAATCTTCCCGTTGAAATGATTGACTAAAATCACCGCTTCGGCGGCGCTCTCCAGTGATGGAGAAGCCGCCGGTCGAGCGCGGCGCGGCGCGTTGGGCGGCCCTCCACGGCGCGTGCGCGGCGTCTTTTCCGGACGAATCGATTTTCGCAAATCGACGCGAGATGATCGTCGGCGTTCGGTTGAAGGCGACACCGAAAGTTGAATCGTCTAGCAGTATCGACGGGGCAGTCGGGAGTAGGCGTTTGAGGGCGGGGGCTGGTGTGGATCGCAACGCGGCGTCGCCGGGTTTCGACGGCGCGTCGGACGCTTTCGCGCGCGCCCATGGCGCCCTGTTGCGCGGCAAGGACCTGCAGTTCGAACCGACCGCCGCGCCCAAGCCGCCGAACGTTCCAGACTGGCTGCTGGCGATCGGCAAGGTCCTGGCCGACGTCGCGCCCTTTCTGGCCTACGTGTTCTGGGGCTGCCTGATCCTGGGCGCGGCGCTGATCCTGTATTTCCTGCTGCGCGAACTGATCACCACCCGCTGGCCTTCGCTGAAGCCGAACAGGGGTCCCGTCCTGGACGACGAGGTCTGGCGGCCCAGCGCCGCCAAGGCCCGCACCCTGCTGGAGGACGCCGACCGGCTGGCCGCGGCCGGCCGCTTCGCTGAGGCCGTGCACCTGATCCTGTTCCGCAGCATCGAGGACATCGAGGGCAAGCGCCCGGACTTGATCAAGCCCGCCCTGACCAGCCGCGACATCGCCCAGCTGGACGGCGTGCCCGAGCGGGTGCGCCGCACCTTCAGCGAGATCGCCCGGGTCGTGGAGCGCAGCTTCTTCGGCGGCCGGTCCGTCGGCGCCGAGGAATTCGCCGTCTGCCGCAAGGCCTATGAGGGCTTCGCCTTCGCCGAGGCGTGGCGATGAGCGCGGTGGAGACCACGACGGCGACGCAGCCGCTGCGCGACGGCGACGGCCGCCTGTTCTCGCCCAAGGTCGTGCTGGGCATGATCGTGGCCGGGGTGTTCGCCTTCTCGGCCTTCGTCGTGCTGTCGACCTACGCACCGGACCTGCAGTCGGGCGACAACGGCCGGGCCCATGCGCTGTCGAAGTCGGCGATCGGCTATGGCGGCATGGTGCGCCTGCTGCGCGGGCTGAACGAGCCGGTGATCGTCAGCCGTCGGGACCTGAGCGGCGACGAGCCGGCCCTGATCATCTTCGCGCCGGAATCGAACGTCTCGCGGGACGCCTATGTCAAGGCGGCCAAGCTGTCGTCGAACACCCTGGTGGTGCTGCCCAAGTGGACGGGCGGACTGGATCCGCGCCATCCGGGCTGGGTCGGCGGCCTGAAGCCCGTCCGCCCCGTGGACCTGGCCGGCCTGCTCAAGGCCGTCGGCATCGCCAAGGCCTCGACCACGATCGACAAGGGCGCCGCGCCGCAGCGGCTGTTCGGCGCGCCGGGCAGCGTGGCCGAAGGGCTGGTGTTCGAGACCGGGCCCATCAAGAACCTGCAGACCCTGTCCGGTCCCGGCCTGACGCCGGTGCTGACCGACGGCAAGGGCCGGATGGTCCTGGCCCGCCGCATGCCGACCGAGACCTATTTCCTGGCCGAGCCGGACCTCCTGAACACCATGGGGCTGAAGGATATCCGCACGGCCAAGGCCGGGGTGGGCGTCGTGCGGCTGCTGCGCGACGACGCCATCGGACGCGACACCGACACCAGCGCCATCGCCTTCGACGTCACCCTCAACGGCTTCGCCCGCTCACGCAACGTGCTGAAACTGGCCTTCGAGGCGCCGTTCGTCGGAGCCACGCTATGCCTGGTGGCCGCCGCCCTGCTGATGGGCCTGCACGCCGCCGCGCGGTTCCGGGCGGTGCGGCGCGGCGAGCGGGCCCTGGCCCTGGGCAAGGACGCCCTGATCGACAATTCCGCCGGCCTGATCCGCATGGCCAGGCGCGAGCCGGCCCTGGCCCCGCGCTACGCCGAGCTGCAGCGCGCCGCCGCGACCAAGGCCCTGGGGGGCTTACGGGCCGGAGCCTCGCGCATCGAGGGCCAGGCCCTGACCGATTTCCTGGACCGCCAGGGCGAGCGTTTCGGCGCGGCCGACAGCGCCTCGAGCCTGGATGAAGAAACCCGAACGGTCCGTTCGTTGGGCGACCTGATGAAGGTCGCCGCAAAATGGCATCAGTGGAGACTGGAGATGACCCGTGAACGTCGCTGAGGTGCAGGCGCTCGCCGGCAGAATCCGTGCGCAGACCGCCAAGGCCGTGATCGGCCAAAACGACACCATCGACCTGATGCTGACGGCCCTGTTCGCCGGCGGCCACGTGCTGCTGGAAGGTCCGCCCGGCACGGCCAAGACCTTCCTGGCCCAGTGCTTCGCCACGGCGGTGAACCTGGAGTTCGGCCGCATCCAGTTCACGCCGGACCTGATGCCCGGCGACATCCTGGGCGCCAACCTGTTCAACTTCCAGACCAGCGCCTTCACCCTGGTGAAGGGGCCGATCTTCTGCGAGCTGCTGCTGGCCGACGAGATCAACCGCACCCCGCCCAAGACCCAGGCGGCGCTGCTGGAAGCCATGCAGGAGCGCAACGTCACTCTGGACGGCGAGCGCCATCCGCTCAGCGACCGCTTCATGGTGGTGGCCACCCAGAACCCGCTGGAGCAGCAGGGCACCTATCCGCTGCCCGAGGCCCAGCTTGACCGCTTCCTGTTCAAGCACGTGCTGGCCTATCCCAGCCTGGCCGAAGAGACCGCGATCGTCGCCAGCCATGGCGGCCGCACCGGCCAGCCTTCGCCCGAAGGGTTCGGCGTCGAGCCGGCCGCCGACGCCAAGACCATCGCCGAGGCCGTTGCGGCCGTGGCCACCGTGCGCCTGACCGACGACATCGTCCGCTACATCGTCGGCGTTGTGCGGGCCACCCGCGACACCGGCGAGCTGTCGGGCGGGGCTAGCCCACGCTGCGCGGCCATGCTGGCCGTCGCCGCCCGGGCCCGCGCGGCCCTGGAAGGCCGCGACTACGTCATCCCCGACGACGTCAAGGCCCTGGCCCTGCCGGCCCTGCGCCACCGGGTGATCCTGTCGCCGGCCGCCGAGATCGAGGGGCGCAAGGTCGACGACGTGGTGCGCGGCCTGGTCGACCAGGTCGAGGCCCCCCGATGAACCTTGTGACGAACTGGGCGGGCTAGGGGCCGAGCGTGCGGATCTATCCCACGGCGCGAGCGATCTTCCTGATGGTCCTGGGCGCGGTCCTGGCCCTGGCGGCGGCGCTCGTCTCCGCGCGCCTGTGGCTGGTGGGACCCGCCTGGATCGCGCTGGTCGCGGCCCTGCTGTTCATCGACGCCCTGCTGGCGCCCGGCCGGCGCAAGATGCAGCTGACCCTGACCGCGCCCGGCTCGATGTCGAGCGGCGCGACCAAGCCGGCGCTGCTGAAGGCGTCGTTCCCGCGCGGCGTCGCGCCGTGGAGCGTGGAGTTCGCCGTCGACCTGGACGACCGCCTGACCGCCGAGCCCGCCCATGGCCGGGCCCGCACTCATGAGCGCCAGGCCGGCCTGCCGCTGACCCTGACCGCTGTCCGGCGCGGGGAGGGCAGGGTGCACCGCATCTCGGCTCGTTGGCGTGGCCCGCTGGGCCTGACCTGGAAGCAGCGCGACGACACGCTGGAGCAGGTGATCCCGGTCACCCTGGACATCGCCGCCGTCAAGGAAGAGGCCCTGCGGCTGTTCTCCCGCGACCCGTCGGTGGGCCATCGCCTGCAGCTGGACCTGGGCGGCGGCAGCGACTTCCACGCCCTGACCGATTTCCGTCCCGGCATGAACCGCCGGGCCATCGACTGGAAGCAGTCGGCCCGCCACGGCGCGCTGCTGGCCAAGGAGTTCCACGTCGAGCGCAACCACCACATCGTGGCGGCCATCGACACCGGCCGGCTGATGAGCCAGTCGCTGCTGGGCCGGCCGAGGCTGGATCACGCCCTGAACGCCACGCTGCTGCTGGCCTATGTGGGCCTGAAGATGGGCGACAAGGTCGGGCTGTTCGGCTTTGACGCCCGGCCCAACGTGTCGAGCGGCGTCACGTCCGGTCCCAACGCCTTCGGCGCGCTGCAGCGCCTGGCTTCGAAGATCGACTATTCGACCGAAGAGACCAACTACACCCTGGGCCTGACCCAGCTGTCGGGCCAGCTGTCGCGGCGCTCGCTGATCGTGGTGTTCACCGACATCGCCGACTCCACCAGCGCCGAGCTGATGCTCGAGAACGTCGGCCGCCTGCTGCGTCAGCACCTGGTGCTGTTCGTGATGATGCGCGACGAGGAGCTGGAGGCGATCGAGCGCAAGGCGCCGCAAACCGCCGACGACGTCTCGCGCGCCGTGGTCGCCGCTTCGCTGCTGCGCGAACGCGACGTGGTGGTGACCCGCCTGCGCCGCATGGGCGTGGAGATCGTCGAGGCGCCGGCCGACCAGGTCGGGCCGGCCCTGCTGGCGAGCTATCTGGACCTCAAGCGACGGGACCTGCTCTGATGGCCGAACTTCAGCTGAAGAGCTACCGGTTCCGCGCCGAGCGCGAGGACGACTGGCGGCGTCTGGAGAGGCTGCTGACCAAGGTCGGCAAGGGCTCGGCCAAGGCGCTGAGCGACGAGGAGCTGCTGGCCATGCCGGTGCTCTACCGCCAGGCGCTGTCGTCGCTGTCGGTGGCGCGCGCCACCTCGCTGGACCAGGGGCTGGTCGACTATCTGGAGAGCCTCAGCACCCGGGCCTATTTCCTGGTCTACGGCACGCGGTCGAACCTGGTCGAGCGGGTGGGCGGCTTCTTCGCCCGGGCCTGGCCCGAGGCGGCCAAGGCGCTGTGGCGCGAGACCCTGGTCAGCTTCCTGCTGACCCTGATCGGCGTGCTGGCCGCCTATTTCCTGACCCTGCACGACCCCGACTGGTTCAGCGCCTTCGTGCCGGACAGCCTGGCCAATGGGCGCGGGCCCACGGCCTCGGTCGAGTCGATGCGGGCGACCCTCTACGACACGGGCGAGCACAAGGGCCTGTCGGTGTTCGCCGCCTTCCTGTTCACCCACAATTCCGGCGTGGCGCTCTTCGCCTTCGCGCTGGGCTTCGCCTTCTGCCTGCCGACGGCCTTGCTGATGGGCTACAACGGCGCGATGCTGGGGGCCTTCCTGGCGGCGTTCGCCATGCACGGCCTGGGCTTCGAGGCCGGCGGCTGGCTGGCGATCCACGGGGTCACCGAGCTCTCGGCCGTGATCCTGGCCGGCGCCGCGGGCCTGCGGATCGGCTGGACCCTGGCCTTCCCCGGCGACCTCAGCCGTCCGGCCGCCATGGCCCAGGCGGGCCGGCAGTCGGCCACCCTGATGGCCGGGGTCGTGGTCATGCTGTTCTGCGCGGGCATCCTGGAAGGCGTCGGGCGGCAGGTGATCCAGAACGACCTGGTCCGCTACGGCATCGGACTGACCACCCTGGTGGCCTGGCCGGCCTATCTGTACCTGCCTCGCCGCCGGAGCGCCGCGTGATGGCGCTGGCCCGAAAGAAGAAGGCCAAGGCTGCGGCGGAGACGATCGCGAACCCGGCGCTTCACGACGACGCCCGCGCCCGGTCGCTGGTCACGCCGGAGGGCGTCGACCTGAAGCTGCGCCTGGGCGACGCGGGCGAGCGGGCCTCCGCCCTGATGATCGACCTGGCGATCATGCTGGGCGTGCTGATCGCCTTCTCGCTGTTGGCCCTGCTGGCCATGATCGGGTCGAAGGGCAAGGGCTGGGAGCTGATCGGCACGGCGGGGCTGCTGGTGTTCTTCGTGCTGCGGAACCTCTATTTCGTGCTGTTCGAGCTGACGCCCGGCGCGGCGACGCCGGGCAAGCGGGCCATGGGCCTGCGGGTGGCGGCGCGCAATGGCGGCCGCCTGACCGCCGACGCCATCTTCGCCCGCAACGCCATGCGCGAGATCGAGCTGTACCTGCCGCTCAGCTTCCTGGTCTCCAACGGCGACCAGGTGGGGGCGTGGATCAGCTTGGCGGGCCTGGTGTGGTGCGGCGTCTTCGTGCTGTTCCCGCTGTTCAACCGCGACCGTTTGCGGGTGGGCGACCTAGTGGCCGGGACCTGGGTGGTCAAGGCGCCGGCCCGCAAGCTGGCGCCCGACCTGGTGCAGACCTCGCGGCCGTCGGTCGGACGCTTCAAGTTCACCATGGCCCAGCTCGACGCCTACGGGGTCAAGGAGCTGCATGTACTGGAAGACGTGCTGCGCCGCTACGAGATCAAGACCATCGCCCTGGTCGCCGCCCGCATCCGCCTGAAGATCGGCTGGCAGGCCGCGCCCCACGAGTCGGACGGCGACTTCCTGGCGGCCTACTACGCCGCCCTGCGCGGCCGCCTGGAGTCGCGCCTGCTGCTGGGCAAGCGCCGCAAGGACAAGCACGACAAGAGCTAGCGGGCGCCGACACAGGGTCGCAACGCGAACGTTGCGGTAGAGGAGTTTTGTGACACAATCTGACGTAGCGCCTCATCGGGCGCCGACGTCAGGGGCGGGCGGCATGGATTTCCGTTGGGTTCAGACTGCCAACCGGGTGTTGCTGGGCTTCGTCTGGTTCATCTGCGTTCCAGCGACCTTCGCCTTCTTCTACACCGTCATCGAGACCCAGTCGGCGGCGCGGGTGGCGGTCGGCGAGAGCTCGCGGCTGGCGCCCTTCACGATCAGTCGGCTGGCCGATCGCCTGAACGCCCTGGAGACCGAGATCGCCCGGGCCAGCGCCGAACTGACCCTGCTCGACGAGAAGATCAGGGCGTCCCAGGAGAAAGTCGACGCCGCCAAGCAGAAGAGCACCGCGGCGATCAATTCGGTGTGGATCACGCTCCACAACACCCAGCCGACCTGCGACACGATCGAGAAATGCCTGGACGACATCGTCACCGAGAATGAGGAGCGCGACTGGCCGGAGGGGGCTGAACTCCCCAGGCGGGTCCAGCTGGCCCAGGAGCTTTACGAGGTCTATCGCAGCGCTCTGTTCACCACCAACGACCTGCAGGACAGGAACGGCCACGCGGAAGTCGCGCTCGCCGCCGCGAAGGCCGAGTATCACGGGACCCAGGCCGCCAAGCTCGCGGACCAGCCGGCCCCGACCCTCGGCGGCGCGAGCGCCGACGGCGGCGACGCGGCTGTCGAGGATCCGGCCCCGGACGACGTGGCGACCGAGGACCAGAAGGCCGTCGCCCTCAGCTACAACAAGCAGCGCGCCATCCCGCTGTTCGAGTTCGCCTTCTTCCTGCCGTCGGGCGTGATCGTCGCCAGCTTCACCGGATTGATGGGGGCGATCGGGGCGGCGGTCTATTCACTGTACGTCGAGCTGGGAGTCCTGGCGGCGCCCAAGGGGCAGCCGGCGTACGACCGGACCTGGATGGCGTTCGCCGTCAGGCCGCTGCTGGGGGCGCTGGCCGGCTTCACGGTCTTCTTCGTCATCTCGGCGGGCGCCAGTTTCCTGATCCAGCCCCAGGCGGCCGAGGCCACCCAGGCGATCAACCAGCTGTCGCCGCCCGCCCTGGCTTCCCTCGGCCTGTTCGCCGGACTGGCCTCGGAGAACGCGCTCAAATGGCTGATCGAGAAGGCCAACAGCTTCTTCAAGACGCCGGGCGAGGGCGGCGCGGCCCAGGGCTGACCGCCCTCGCGGGCGGCCGGGCCGGGACGCTAGGCGAAGACCTCGGCGAGGCGCTCCGACGGGCCGCCTTCCTTGCTCCAGCGCAGCTCCTGATAGATCGCGACAGCCAGGACCGAGTTGATCAGGCCGACCACGACCTGCAGCGCGGGGCCGGAGACCTGGGTGACCACGCTGATGTCCAGGGCCTTGGTCATCAGGCCGAGAAGCCAGGAGGCGCCCCCTCCGATGACGCCGGTCGCGACCCACAAGCCGAAGATCTCGCCCTTGGCGTTGCCTGTCAGGGCGTTGCTGCGGCGGATCGAGTCCATCACGCCCAGGCGCTCGATCACCATGACGGGCGTCACCACGATCCAGGCGAGGGACAGGATGATCCCCGGAATGACCAGCAGGATGAAGCCGGCGAGGATCCCCAGGCTGGTGACGACGCCCAGGGTCGCCAGGGCGAGATAGTCGCTCGGGCCGCCGAAGGCCGCCTCGCCGGAATAGGCGCGCGAACCGCCATGATCGCCCGCGATGCGGCGCGCGATCACCGCCTGGAGGGCGACCAGGCCGAGCATCGACGCCAACGCGGTCGCGGCCAGCAGAAGCCATGCGGTCGGCGAGGCGAAGGCGTTCTCGGCGCGGAAGGCGTGGTTGCTGACATAGGTCATCGCGGCGTCGGGCAAGCCGGCGAAGACGACGGACCACAGGAGAAGCTTCAGGGGATCGCGCTTCAGGAGTTCCGTGGCGCGCTTGACGGCGCGGCCGGTATTGAAGCGGGGTTGGGTTGCGTCGATGGCCATGATCAGTCGAACACCGAGGCCAGGGCTTCCGGACCGACGCCTTCGCGCGAGCCGCGCAGCTCGGAATAGAGCACCGCGCCGCCGGCGGTGCTGACCAGCGCGCCGACCGTGGCGATGACGGCCGAGGCGACCACGTGGATGAGCGAGGTTGTGCTGACGAGGACGCTGGTCGTGTCCGTCGTTGGGGCCGCCAGAGGCGTGAACGGCCCGGCGGCGACCACGACCAGCGCGCTGAGCATCCAGTTGGCGATCGCATAGAGCACGAACAGGCCGAAGATCGGCCAGCGGCGGCCGCGGGTCAGGTCGCCGCTGCGCCGCAGCGCGTCGAAGACGCCGATCTTCTCGACCACCTTGGACGGAACCGCCACCGACCACATGATCATCAGGATGAAGCCCGGGACGATCAGCAGCACGAAACCGACCGCGAATCCCAGGGCCATCAGGATGGCCAGGCCGATCAGCGGCAGGCAGTTGCGAAGGCCGACCTTCAGGCTGTCGCCGAGCGCGACGCGCCGGCCGTTCAGGTCGGTCACCGTGGCGTGGACGATCGCGGCCTGCAGGACGAAGGCGGCGACCAGCATGATCAGGCCGCCCACGACCGATCCGCCGACCACCCGGGGCTCGAACGTCGTCTGTCCGGCGAGGAAGCGCATCTGGACCAGGCCCACCAGCAGGTTGGGCAAGCCGCCCAGCAGCAGGGCCAGCAGGGTGAAAGGAACGAAGTTGCGGCCGATGACCTCGAAGGTCCCGGAAATCACCCGGCCCATCTCGAAGCGGCGCGAACCCGTGGTCGTGTCGGTCATGTCTGAAGTTCCCCCAAAGCTACTGGCCCTGTTCAACCATGCGGTGAACGGGGTGTCCATCGGTGGAGCTTCCATCCCCGCTGTCTTGGAAATGAAGCTCAATGAAATCAGTGGCGTGTACGAAAACGCACGTTTCCGATCCTTGAGCTTCCAGGCTGGCGGATAATGCTTGCACCTGAAAGCACGGGGAGGGCGCACGTACGGCGACCGATGCGGCTTTCGGGGGTGGTCGAGCGGGAGGCGTTCGTCGGTTGCCTTGAATGGCGGCCTTCGCGACGGCTCTGGGCAGGTTCCTTGCAACACAGGACGAAACCCAGGCGGCGGAGGATCGGCGGACGCGGCAGGCATGGGCTGAAATCGCCCATGCGGTCCGGAGCAAGCCAATGCTCCGCCCGTCGGGGGCCTCCATCGGAGCGGGTTAAGAATCCGCGATCCGAAGGCTTCCGGATAACGGCCGCGCGAAGCGTCTGTCTTCGTCGAAACGGTACTCACAACTGCAAATCATCCGGGCGAGGCCCGGGCGCTTCGCACCCTTCCCATTAAGCTCAGCGGGTTTCCTGCGTGAGGACGAGAAGCCGTGCCGCCACCTGACCGCTGCGCGGTCTGTCCGCCCCCATAGGGGGGCGGAGGACGTGCGCACGCGCCGGCGGCGGGCCCCTCTTCCCCCCCGTGGGGGAAGACGACCGCGAAGCGGTCCGTAGGGGGCAAGTGATCGGCGCACGGCTTTGGCCACCACAGTTTTTCTGGCCGCCCCCCTCGACGAACTCAATTGACCCGACCGGCCGTGTAGGGATTTAAGCCGCACCAGCTTCACCACGCCCTTCGCCCAATTCGCGGCTTGGCGCGTTCTTGTTTTCATGGCTCCGTTGCGGGGCCCGACGCGGATGCTGGACGACGATCACCCGATGACCGCCGAGACGATTCCCGCACCCGCTCCGACACGCGCCCCACGACGCCCGCTATTCCGTCGCCGCTCGGCGATCCCGGGCTTCGGCCTGACCCTGGGCGTGACCCTGACGATCCTGTCGCTGATCGTGCTGATCCCGCTGTCGGCCGTGGCGATCAAGGCTTCGGATCTGTCGCCGGCCCAGTTCGTCGCCGCGGCCTTTTCCGAACGCGCCATGGCGGCGTACCGCCTGACCTTCGGCGCGGCCTTCGTGGCGGCGGTGATCAACGGGGTGTTCGGCGTGCTGACCACCTGGGCGCTGGTCCGCTACGAGTTTCCGGGCAAGGCCATCGTCAACGCCCTGGTCGACCTGCCGTTCGCCCTGCCGACCGCCGTGGCCGGCATCGCCCTGGCCACCCTCTACGCGCCCAATGGCTGGGTCGGGCAATACCTGACGCCGCTGGGGATCAAGGCCGCCTACAACCCGATCGGCGTCACCATCGCCCTGATCTTCATCGGCCTGCCGTTCGTGGTCCGCACCCTGGAGCCGGTGATGCGTGACCTGTCGGCCGACGTCGAGGAAGCCGCGGCCAGCCTCGGCGCGGACCGGATCGCCACCATCGCCCGGATCATCCTGCCGGCCCTGGGCCCCGCGTGGCTGACCGGATTCGCCCTGGCCTTCGCCCGGGGCGTCGGCGAGTACGGCTCGGTGATCTTCATCGCCGGCAACATGCCCTACAAGTCCGAGATCGCGCCGCTGCTGATCATCATCCAGCTGGAGCAGTTCGAGTACGCCAACGCCGCGGCCATCGCCCTGGTCATGCTGGGCGTCTCGTTCCTGATGCTGCTGGTCATCAACGCCATCCAGGCCTGGTCGCGGAGGTTCGTCTGATGGCCGTTCCGACCAAGGCGCAGTTCCGCCATCCGACCGACGATCCGCTGTGGGCCAAGATCGTGGTCATCGGCCTGGTCCTAGCCTTCCTGGGCCTGGTGCTGATCCTGCCCCTGGCGGCGGTGTTCGCCGAGGCCCTGCGCAAGGGCCTGGGCCCGGCCCTTGAGGCGATCTCGACGCCGGACGCCTGGGCGGCGATCAAGCTGACCCTGATCACCGCCGGCATCACCGTGCCGTTCAACGCCCTGTTCGGCCTGTGCGCCGCCTGGGCGATCGCCAAGCACGAGTTTCCCGGCAAGCCGCTGCTGATCACCCTGATCGACCTGCCGTTCTCGGTCTCGCCGGTCGTCGCGGGCCTGATCTACGTGCTGGTCTTCGGCCTGCAGGGCTGGTTCGGCGAGCGCCTGATCGACCACGACATCAAGATCATCTTCGCCATTCCCGGCATCGTGCTGGCGACGATCTTCGTGACCTTCCCGTTCATCGCCCGCGAGCTGATTCCGCTGATGCAGGAGCAGGGCGTGTCGGAGGAGGAGGCGGCCGTCTCGATGGGAGCCTCGGGCCTCTACACCTTCTGGCGGGTGACCGCGCCGAACGTGCGCTGGGGCCTGCTGTACGGCGTGCTGCTGTGCAACGCCCGGGCCATGGGCGAGTTCGGCGCCGTCTCGGTGGTCAGCGGCCACATCCGCGGCCTGACCAACACCATGCCGCTGCACGTCGAGATTCTGTACAACGAGTACGACTTCGTCGCCGCCTTCGCCGTCGCCGCCTTGCTCTGCCTGCTGGCGATCGTGACCCTGGTGCTCAAGAGCGTGCTCGAGATCGCCCAACCCGACGTCAAGCGCGGCGGCGGACACTAGATTCGGAACGAACAGATCCCATGACCATCTCCATCCGTTCCGTCGAAAAGAAGTTCGGGCGCTATCCAGCCCTGAACCACGTCGATCTGGAGATCGCCGACGGCGAACTCGTGGCGCTGCTGGGCCCGTCGGGTTCGGGCAAGACGACCCTGCTGCGCACCATCGCCGGCCTGGAATTCCCCGACGCCGGCCAGGTGCTGTTCGAGGGCGAGGACGTGACCTTCGCCTCGGCCGCCGCCCGCCGCGTCGGCTTCGTGTTCCAGCAATACGCGCTGTTCAAGCACATGACCGTGGCCCGCAACATCGCGTTCGGCCTGGACGTCCGCAAAGGCGCGGACAAGCCGCCGAAGGCCGAGATCGCCCGTCGGGTCGATGAGCTGCTGAAGCTGGTCGAGCTGGACGGCCTGGGCAAGCGCTACCCCTCGCAGCTGTCGGGCGGCCAGCGCCAACGCGTGGCCCTGTCGCGGGCTCTCGCCGTGCAACCCAGCGTGCTGCTGCTGGACGAGCCGTTCGGCGCCCTGGACGCCACTGTCCGCAAGTCGCTGCGCAAGGAGCTGCGCCGCGTGCACGACGCCACCGGCGTCACCACCATCTTCGTCACCCACGACCAGGAAGAGGCCCTGGGCCTCGCCGACCGCGTGGCCATCCTCAACGCCGGCCGCATCGAGCAGATCGGCACGCCGGACGAGGTGCACGACAATCCCGCCACGCCGTTTGTCTGCGGCTTCGTCGGCGAGGCCAACCGTTTCGAGGGCACGGTCTCGGGCGGGCGCTTCACCTCGGGCGCGGTGTCGTTCTCGGCCAACGGCGTCGCCGACGGCCCGGCCGTTGGCTTCGTGCGGCCGCACGACTTCGCGCTGGACGACGGCGGTTTCGAGGTCAAGGTCGCCCGGGCCCACGTGCAGGGCGCCCTGACCGCCGTGTCCGCCACCAGCGCCGACGGCCGCCACATCGAGATCAGCGCCTCGCGCGCCGAGGCGTCCAGGTTCGCCGGGACCATCAAGATCGCGGCCCGCAAGAGCCACGTCTATCCGCTCTAGCTAGGCCGGCTTGCGACGGAACGGGATGTCGAACGACAGCCGCGTTCCGCACCGCCACAGCCACTCCAGCGGACCGTAGTGGAAGGCCTTGAACCAGACCGCGGCCAGCAGCAGCTGCGCCGCCACGGCGACCAGACCGATCGAGAGGGCGAGGGCAGGGGTCATCCGTTCGTAGAGACCCAGGCCAAGCGGATAGAACAGCGGGATGAAGACCAGCGACTGGCCGACATAGAGGCTCAGCGTCATCCGCCCGACCGGAACCAGGGCGCTGAGAACGCGCTCGCCGCCGATCCGCCACAACTGGACGAAGATCAGCACCGACGCGGCCATGCACGACAGGTCGAACCAGCCGCCCGCCAGCATGTTGGTCCAGAACGCCGGGCCGCTGTCATGGCCGGTCGTCCGGGTCTTCAGCACGTGGCAGAGGGCGGCGAACAGCACGACCGCGACCAGGGCGATCGTCCGTCCCCGACGGAAGCGCCCCGGGTCGGCGAAGAAGCCGATCCGGCCCAGCACCAGTCCGATCAGGAACAGGCCCAGCACCTGCACGCAGCGGCCGGTCTCGATGAAGAACCACCACTTGTTGACCTGGCCGTCCCAGAGGTTGGCCCGGAACACCTGGCCGATGTCGCCGGCCAGATAGACCGCCATGGCGGGGTCGGAGAAGAAGTGCGGCTTGGCCAGCGCCCAGGGCGCGCCGAGACTGCCCGCCGCGATCCACAGAAGGATGTAGGGCTGCAGGAAGCAGAACGTGGCCACGGTCAGCAGGACGCGGTTGGACCGGACCTTGTCGAACGGGATCAGGACGAAGCCGGCCAGGGCCAGCACGATGATGATGTCGCCGCGATAGACCAGGCCGTGCAGCACGCCGATCACCGCCAGCAGGGTCAGGCGCCAGGCGAACCGGCCCGCGAAAGGCTGACCCCGGCGCGCGGCGCCGTCCATCATCACGAAGAAGCTGAAGCCGAAACACAGCGCCAGCAGCGAGAAGGTCTTGCCCATGAACACGGTGAAGACCGCCGTGGTCACCGGGTTCGAGACCGGGTTAGACCAGTAGAGCTCGAAATATTCCAGCGTGTGGACCAGGAACAGGCCCATCAGGGCGTAGCCCCGCAAGGCGTCCACGATGGCCAGGCGCGGCGACGCCCCGTTCGGCTCTTCTGACATCCGCGCCCTCCCCAGGTCGTCGCTTTGTTAGCGCTAACCTAGGGTGCGTCGCGGCGGGAGGTCTACTGCTGCTGCTGCTGCTGCTGCTGCTGCTGGCGCTGCTGCTGTTCGCGGATGGCGTCGGCGCTGGCCCGGCGGCGGTTGGCCGAACCGAACGGCGCCGAGGGGCGGGGCAGGCGCCGAGACGCCGACGGCCAGGTGGCTCTCGGAATCGCCCTTGTAGACGCCGCGCGACGGGGTGACGTCGCTGTAGTCCCGGCCCACGGCCACGGCCACATGCCGCTCGCCGGTCATGACGTTGTTGGTCGGATCGAAGCCTACCCAGCGGTAGCTGGGCAGGAACACCTCGACCCAGGCGTGGGTGGCGTCGGGGTCGGAGCGGTCGCCGGCCTCGCGGTCGGTGAACAGATAGCCCGAGACGTAGCGCGCCGGGATGCCCCACGCCCGGCAGACCGCCAGCATGATGTGGGCGAAGTCCTGGCAGACCCCGCGGCCGGCGCTCAGCGCCAGGTCGATCGGGCTGTCGGCGTCGGTGACTCCCGGCTGGTACTCGAACGCCTTGTAGATCGTGTCGCACAGGGCCTGGACCGCCGAGTACGGATCGCGGCGGCGCAGGGCGTCGATGTCGTGCTCGATGATGAAGGTCTCTAGGGCGGGCGTCACCTGGACGAAGCCGTGGGGCTGCAGGTAGTCGAAGCATTCGCCCTTCACGAAGGCGCTCTTCAGCCGTTCCCACTCGCCCATGTCCAGCGGCTGGGGCCATTCGTGCACCGGCTCGGTCTCGACGGCCGAGCGGGCGATGATGGTCAGGCCGTCATGCGGCTGGGGCACGTCGAAGTGATAGACGGCGTTGCCGAAGCTGTCGGCGTAGGAGAACACCTGGGCGGCTGGTTCGATGTCCAGCTCGAAGCTGACCAGCCGCTGGCGCGCGCCCTTCTGGGGCTGCATCCACAGCTCCATCAGGCTTTCGCGGACGGGCCGCTCGTAATGGTACTGGGTGACGTGGCGGATCTCGAGCAACACGATAGGACTTCCTAAGCAGCCGCCCCTAGGCGGGGAGGCGCATTTCCAGGGGATAGGCGACGAAGGTCTCATAGATCGCCTGGTGGATGCGGGCGCATTCGTTGGCCACGGTGGTCAGCAGCTCGCCGGCGCCCTGGCTCTCCAGCTCGCCGACGTCGGCGAACTCCAGCCGGGCCTTCAGCCGTCCGGCCAGCCGTTCCGGCGCCGCGCGGCCGGTGGCCTCGACGTGACGGGCCAGTTCGCTGAGGTGCTTCTCGATCTGGCTGGTGGCGAAGCGGATCGAGCGCGGAAAGTCCTCGTCGAAGACCATGAACTCCAGGATGTGCCGCGGCTCGATCTCGGCGGTGTAGACCCGCAGGTAGGGCTCCAGCGCGCAGCCCATCCGCAGCAGGCTGACCAGGGCCAGGTGGTCGTTGACCTTGGGACTGTCCTCGGCGAAGCAGGCCTCCAGCAGGCTGGCGATCAGTTGGGCCCGTTCCAGGTACATGCCCACCATCATGAACCGCCAGCTCTCGCCGTGGCTCATGGTGGTGTCGGCCGCGCCCTTGAACAGGTGCACGTCGGCGATGATGTCATGCAGGAAGGTCACCGAGTTGTCGGCGAAGTCGCGGCCGGCGTTGCGGTCGATGACCTTCAGGTACAGCAGGTTCAGCCGTTCCCAGGTCTCGGTCGTGATCTGGTCGCGGACCTGGCGGGCGTTCTCCCGGGCTCGCGACAGCGACGAGACCACCGAATTGGCGTCCGAGCGGTCCAGGACCAGCCCGTTGGCCGCCTCGAAGGCGCCGGCCTTGAGATCGGTCTCTCCGACCGCGGACAGGGCGATGCGCACGGCCTCGGCGCCGGTGTCGGTCTGGTCGAGGGTGGCGTTCAGCATCACCGTCGACAGCCGCGACAGGTGCTCGGCCCGTTCGATGTAGCGGCCCAGCCAGTAGAGGCTGTCGGCGACGCGAGCGAGCATCATTGGCCAGTCCCCTTTTCGGAAGGTCCCTTGTCGACGGCATGGCCGTTGCCGTTGTGGCCGTTCTCTTCGGCCAGCACCCAAGTGTCCTTGCTGCCGCCGCCCTGGCTGGAATTGACCACCAGCGAGCCGCGCTTCAGCGCCACGCGGGTCAGGGCGCCGGGGGTGACCACCGTCTTCTCGCCCGACAGGATGAATGGCCGCAGGTCGACGTGGCGCGGTTCGATGCGGCCGTCGACCAGGCAGGGCGCGGTCGACAGCTGGATGGTCGGCTGGGCGATGTAGTTGGCCGGGTCGGCCTTCAGGGCGTCGGCGAACTCGGACCGCTCCTTGGCCGAGGCGTGCGGCCCCACCAGCATGCCGTAGCCGCCCGAGGCGCCCACCGCCTTGACCACCAGCTTGTCCAGATTGGCCAGCACGTGGCTCAACTGGGCCGGCTCGCGGCACAGGAAGGTCTCGATGTTGGGCAGGATGGCGTCCTCGCCGAGATAGTAGCGGATGATGTCGGGCACGAAGGCGTAGACGGCCTTGTCGTCGGCGACGCCGGTGCCCGGCGCGTTGCACATCACCACGTTGCCGGCCCGATAGGCGTTGAACAGCCCAGCCGCGCCCAACGACGAATCGCGGCGGAAGGTGAGGGGGTCGATGAAGTCGTCGTCCACCCGGCGGTAGATCACGTCCACCCGGCGCAGGCCCGTGGTGGTGCGCATGTAGACCATGTTGTCATGGACCACGAGGTCGCGGCCCTCGACCAGCGGCACGCCCATCAGACGCGCCAGATAGGCGTGCTCGTAATAGGCCGAGTTGTAGACGCCAGGGGTCAGCACAACGACCTGCGGATTGGGCCGCCAGTCGGCGCTCATGCTCTTCAGCGTGGCCAGCAGGAGGTCGGGATACCGCTCGACCGGCCGCACGCCGGCTTCGCGGTAGGCCCCGGGGAAGGTGCGCTTGGAGGCGTCGCGGTTGGCCAGCATGTAGGACACGCCGGACGGCACCCGCAGATTGTCCTCCAGCACGGCGAACTCGCCGTCCTGGCCGCGGATCAGGTCGCTGCCGCAGACATTGGCATAGGCCTTGTGCGGCACGTAGAGGTTCTGCATCTCGCGGCGGTACGAAGGCGCGCCCAGCACCAGTTCGCGCGGCACCACGCCGTCCATCAGGATCTGCTGCTCGCCGTAGATGTCGGCCAGGAACATGTTCAGCGCCTGCAGGCGCTGGGTCAGTCCGGCCTCGATTTTGGCCCATTCCTGAGCCGGCAGGATACGGGGGAACAGGTCGGTCGGGATGATCCGCTCGGTGGCGCTGTCGGCCCCGTAGACGGTGAAGGTGATGCCCTGCAGCAGGAACGACCGCTCGAGCATCCGCTGCCGGTCCGCCAGTTCGCTGGCGCCCAGCGAGGAGATTCGGGTTTGCAGCGCCGCATAGTGGGCGCGCACGTCGCCGCCCTGGGCGATCATCTCGTCATACGCGACGCCGGGCAGGTACGCGGCCCCCGTCATAGGCAAGGTGGGAGTATCGTCGATGTCCTGGATTTTCGCCGCCACGCCCGTGTCCACTTTGTCCACCCTGCGCGCCGCATTGAGGGGGCGCGTCCCGATCCAGCCTAGAACGCGCGAAGGCCAGAAGCGGTGCTTTTCGTGTCGCGATGACGGGATGCGGGGGGCTGCCTAAGTTTTGGGCGCCCTTCTGGTGCGCGTGGGGTCATGGCCCGGAACTGTTCTAGTACATTTCACCGCGTGACAGTCGGCGGGGGGGCGACTACAGGGGTTCGGGGGCGCTCCGCGCGGGGACTTGGAAGGCTTGGTGCGTAAGAGATTTGCCCTTGGTGTGACCACCGCGGCCCTGTTGGCCGCGGGCCACGCCAATGCGGCCGAGCCCGCGGCCAGCATCACCGGCGTCGAGGACAAGGCGCTGCGCGAAGCGATCCAGCGCGCCATGACCGAAGCCAAGGCGCCGGCGCGCAGTCGCTCGGAAGCGCGCCGCCGCGCCCGGGACGCCGGCGACGACGCGGTCCAGGTGCTGCGGTCCGAGGGCTATTACGCCTATGTCGTCGAGCCGGACGTTTCCGAAGCCGATCCGCCCCGCGCGATTCTCAAGATCACCCCCGGCCCGGTCTTCGTGATCGCCGACCCCAAGCTGGCCTGGAGCGGGGCCGCGCCGGACGAAGGCGTCGTCAAGCGCGCCGAAAGCGTCATCCGCCTGGTGCCGGGCGCCCCGGGCCGCGCCGTCGACGTGCTGGCGGCCGAGGGGCGAGTCGTTTCCCAGGTCCAGCAACTGGGCTATGCCGACGCCGCGGCCGAGCCGCGCGAGGTCGTCGTCGACCACGCCGACCACACCGTGCGTCCCACCTTCCACATCGCGGCGGGCGACCTGACCCATGTCGACGGGATCCAGGTGGTGACGCAGGGGCGATCGAACCCCGCCTGGATCAAGCATCTGGCGCCCTGGAGCTCGGGCGACATCTACGAGCCCGACGACATCGCCGAACTGGAGCGCCGGCTGCGCGACACCGGCGTCTACGACACGGTTTCGGTCTCGCTGGCCCCCAAGGAGAAGGCGCTGCCCGACGGCTTGCGCCCCGTGGTCGTGACCCTGTCCGACCGCAAGGCCAGGACGGTGGAATTGGCCGCGAACTATTCGAGCATCGACGGGCCGGGCGCGGACGCAAAGTGGATCCACTACAATCGTTTTCATCGGGCCGACACCACGACCCTGACGGCGCGACTATCCAGGCTGGACAGCCGTCTTGAAGCCGAACTGGCCCTGCCGCATTGGCGACGCAGCCAGCAAACCCTGAAGCTCAACACCGCCGTCTTTCGCGAAGACACCGACGCCTATGTGGAAACCGGCGCCCATATCGGCGCGGACCTGACCCGAAAGCTGCAAACGACCGTCTATCGCACCTACGGCGTCTCGCTGGACCTGACGCAGGTCGACTCGCCCACCACGGTCAACGGCGTCACCACCGACGTCGAGCAGAACTTCGCCACCTTCACCTTGCTGGGCGCGCAAGCCTGGGACAAGTCCGACAACATCCTGGACCCGACCAAGGGTTGGCGGCTGGACGCGCGGGCCGAACCCACCGCCATCACCGGCGACCTGACCATGGCTTTCCTGAAGGTCCAGGCGCAGACCACGGCCTATCTGCCGTTCGGCAAGGGCAGGCGCACCGTGCTGGCGGGCCGGTTCAAGGCCGGTCAGATCCTGGGCGGCACCATGCCCGAGGTGCCGGCCTCGAACCGCTTCTACGCCGGCGGCGGCGGCTCGGTGCGCGGCTATTCCTATCAGGCCATCGGTCCGCGCATCGACAACACCACCACGCCGCAAGGCGGCCTGTCGCTGCTGGAGAGCTCGCTGGAGCTGCGTCACAAGTTCACCGACCGATGGGGCGGGGTGGCCTTCATCGACGCCGGCGGCGTGGGCGTCGACAAGTGGCCCAACGGCGATGATTTCGGCGTCGGCGTCGGGGTCGGCGTGCGCTACGACCTGGGCTTCGGACCGATCCGGGCCGACATCGCCATGCCGATCAGCAAGCGCGAGGGCGATCCGTCGTTCCAGGTCTATATCAGCATCGGGCAGGCCTTTTGACCGACGCCCAAAAACCACCTGGCGGGCCGCCGCCTGAGGATATTCCAGAAGTCGTCGCCGAGACGGCGACCAAGGTCGCGCGCAAGATCGGCTGGCCGGGCCTGATCATCATCGTCTCGGTGAGCCTGGTGGTGCTGGTCGCCGTGCTGCTGGGCGGCGTGCGCTTCGGCGCCGTCACCCCGCAGGGCCGCGCCTTCCTGGAGGCCCGCACCAGCGGTCTGAAGCTGGGCCGCATGGGGCGCCTGAAGATCGAGGGGCTGAGCGGCGACATCTGGGACGCGTTCGGCGTTCGACGCCTGACGATCAGCGACGAGAAGGGCGTCTGGCTCGAGGCTTCCGATCTCTACATCGACTGGCGGCCGGCCGAGCTGTTCTACCGCCGCTTCCACGCCGACACGATCTCCGCCCGTCAAGTCGTGGTGCTGCGCCGCCCGACCCTGACCCCCAAGGGCAAGTCGAGCGCCGCGCCGCTGTCGGTGGACCTGGATCGTGTCGCTCTGCGCCTGATCACCCGGCCCGAGTTCAGTCGCCAGGCTGGCGATTTCGACCTGAGCGGCGACTACGAGTCCCAGAGATTCGGCGGACAGAAGGGCAATCTGCGGGCGCTCAGCCGCCTGCACGCCGGCGATCACCTGAAGCTGGTCTTCGACCTCGGGCGCGACAAGACCCTGCTGCTCGACGCCCAGGCCCAGGAGGCCAACGGCGGGGCCGTGGCCGGGGCGCTGGGGCTGTCGCCCAACCGGCCCTTCGACCTCAACGCCAAGGCCCACGGCACCACCAGCCAGGGCGCCTTCACGATCCTGGCTCGGTCCGGAGACGCGACGCCGCTGAAGGCCGGCGGCGCCTGGACGCCGCAGGGCGGCTCGGCGACTGGTCACATCGATCTGGCGGCCTCGACCCTGACCGACCGCGAGGAGAAGATGTTCGGCGCCGACGCCCGCTTCTCGATCGTCGGCCGTAAGGCCGGGGCGTTCAACGATCTCGACCTGAAGATCGACAGCCAGAATCTCGACCTGACCGCCCATGGCCTGGCCGACCTGGGCAAGCGGATCACCGCGCCCGCTGGCCTGACCTTCTCCGCGAAGATCGGCAATCTGTCCCGCGTGACGCCGCTGCCGCCCATGGGGGCAGGCGTCGCGGACGGGGTCTTCCACCTGACCGGCGACGGTTTCCTGGTCGGTGGCCGGGTCGATGTCCGCGACCTTTCCTGGCTGGGCTATCGCCTGGCGCGGGCCAAGGGCCCGGCCAGCGTCGGCTGGAAGCGCGGCGAGCTGAGCATCAAGGCCGACGCCACGACCGAAGGCGGCGGCGGGCAGGGGCTGCTGGCGGTGCTCGGCCGCTCGCCTTCGGCCCAGTTCGAGGGGACGCGGTTGAAGGACGGCCGCTTCCTGATCCGCTCGGCCAAGGTCCAGGCCCCGAACCTGACCGTCGTCGCCCAGGGCGAACGCGGGGTGCTGGGCGGCCTGTCCTTGAAGGGGGACGCCAGGGTCGCCTCCCTGGCTCCCATCCGGGCGGGCATGGCCGGACAGGCCACGGCGAAATGGTCGGCCAGCCAGGGCGTGAACAAGCCGTGGATGCTGACCGTCGACGCGCGGGGCGGCAATTTCGCGACGGGCCTGGCGGAACTGGATCGCCTGCTGGGCAAGACGCCGCGGCTCAACGCCCGCGCCTCGTGGGCCAACGAGCGGCTGTCGGTCGCCGACGCCAAGCTGGATGGCGCGGCCGCCTCGGTGCGGACCTCCGGCGTGCTCGGTCCGGGCACGGCCATGGCGTTCAAGCTGGACTGGACCGCCACGGGGCCGTTTGTCGCCGGTCCGATCGAGGTCGCCGGCAAGGCCAAGGGCACGGGCGCCGTCACCGGAACCCTGGCGGCGCCGAAGGCCGACCTGATCGCCGACTTCGACTCCATCGACGTGCCGCGCCTGCCGCTGAAGGACGCCCATGTGGTGCTGTCTTTCGCCAAGCGCCCGGACGGCGGCGACGGCACGGCCTCGATCGAGGCCGGCAGCCAGTACGGTCCGGCCAAGGCGCGCACGGCCTTCAATTTCGCGACGGGCGGGCTGGAGCTTTCCGACCTGGACGTCGACGCCGGCGGGGCAAAGGCCAAGGGCGCGGTTTCCCTGCGCAGCGGCCGCCCGGCCACCGCCGACCTGACGGTGGCGATCGGCCCCGGCGCCTTCCTGGCCCAGGGCCGGGTCAGCGGCACGGCCAAGATCGCCGACGGCGCGGCCGGTCCCACGGCGCAGCTCGATCTGGTCGCCGACGACATCGTGGGCGGGGCCTGGAAGGTCCGGCACGCTGCGGTCAAGGCCGCCGGTCCAATGGCCCGCCTGCCGCTGACCATCGACGCGCGAGGCGAGGCTCCGTCCGGTCGCTGGAAGCTGAACGGCTCGGGCGTGATGACCCAGGCCGGCGAGGAATACCTGCTGGCCCTGGACGCCGCCGGAGCCATGGCGCGCACCGAGATCAAGACCCGCGAGACCGCCCAGATCCGGTTCGGCGGCCCGCGCACCAACGCCCGCCTACGGCTGTCGGTCGGCGACGGCGCGGCCGATCTGGACGCCGACGTCGGCGGCGACCTGGCCACGCTTCGCGCGCAATTGACGGGGGTGAGCCTGACGGCGCTCAATCCCGACATGGCCGGCAAGGTCGACGCCCACGTGACGCTCACCGGTTCGGGCCCGACCCTGACCGGCGAGTTTGACGCCAACCTGATCGGGGCCCGCGAGCGCGGGTCTCGCGCCGACCGCTCGCTGAACGCCGAGATTCGCGGCGTGCTGCGCGACAACCTGATGACCATCAACGCCAGCAGCTCCAACAGCCAGGGCCTGCAGGCCAGGGCCGAGGTGACCCTGCCGACCGAAGCCTCGGCCAAGCCGTTCCACCTGGCGATCAACCGCCAGCGTCCGGTCCGCGGACAGTTCACGGCCCAGGGCGAGATCAAGCCGCTGTGGGACCTGCTGGGCAGCTCCGAGCGCAGCGTGTCGGGCAAGATCGACGCCGAGGGCGAACTGGCCGGCACCCTGGCCGATCCGCGGCTGACCGGCCGCGCCAGCCTGGAGGGCGGCCGGGTCGACGACGGCCAGACCGGCCTCAGCCTGCGCGACGTCATCGTCCGCGTGGCCCTGGCCGACAACGCCATCGACGTCAGCCAGGTGTCTGCCGGCGACGGGCAGGGCGGGACGATGTCGGGCTCGGGCCGGATCAGCCTGGCGCGCGGCGGGCTTGGCAGCTTCAAGCTGGACCTGAAGGGCTTCCGCGTCATCGACAACGAACTGGCCACGGCCACGGCCAGCGGCCAGACCACGGTCAATCGCGGGGCCGACGGCAAGGTCAAGATGGTCGGCGCCCTGACCATCGACCGCGCCGACGTCTCGGCCCAGACCAAGACCCCGGCGGGCGTGGTCTCGCTGGACGTCATCGAGCGCAATCGCCCGGACGAGATGGATCAGGGCATCGAGGTCCGCAAGGTCGCGCCCGGCAGCGGCATGCTGCTGGACGTCACCCTGAAGGCCCCCCGCCGGATCTTCGTGCGCGGCCGGGGCCTGGACGTGGAGCTGTCGCTCGACGCCCACGTCGGCGGCTCGACCAACAGCCCGATCCTCGACGGCGAGGCCCGGATGGTGCGCGGCGAATACGACTTCGCCGGCAAGCGCTTCGAGTTCGAGGAGACCGGCACGGTGCGCCTGGCCACCCAGCTGGATCGCATCCGGCTGGATCTGACCGCGGTGCGCGAGGATTCGACCCTGACCGCCGTGGTCAAGGTGCAGGGCACCGCCGCCAAGCCGGAGATCACCCTGACCTCCAAGCCGGAACTGCCGCAGGACGAGGTGCTGTCGCAGGTGCTGTTCGGTTCGTCGGCCGCCAACCTGACCCCGATCGAAGCCGCGCAGCTGGCCTCGGCCCTGGCGGCCCTGGCGGGCGGCGGCGGCTTCGACGTGATCGGCAACCTGCGCAACCTGGCCGGGCTGGACCGGCTGTCCTTCGCCGACAGCGCCACCGGCATGACCGTGGCCGGCGGCAAGTACGTGACCGACGACGTCTATGTCGAGATCATCGGCGGCGGCCGGGAAGGGTCTTCGGCCCAGGTCGAATGGCGGGTCCGCCGCGCCCTGTCGCTGATCTCCAAGCTCGGCAGCCAGGGCGACGCCCAGCTTTCGGTCCGCTGGAGAAAGGACTACAACTAGCCCGCTTCCGCCCGTTCCGCGCTCCAAGCCGGAAACGGCGGCGGGAAGCATGCAGTGACAGATCCGGATTCCGCTCCTGGCCTCGACCGGGATCGGTTCCCATTCGGAGCAAGGCTGTTGCGCGGGCTACCGGTTTCCTTGAGTGAGGAAGCACGAATTGCCCGCGGCCCTTGGTTTAGTTTGAACTGAGGGAGACACCGATTTCATGCGACTCAACGACGATGATCGCGCCGTTCTGCGACATCTGGCCGACCAGGGACCGCTGATCATCGATCGGGCGGTGGCCTGGTGCGCCATCAACTCCGGAAGCCGGCATCTGGGCGGCCTGGAGCGCCAGCGGCAAGTTTTGCTCGACGCCTTCGGAAACCTGCCGGCCGCGCCCGCCGACATCCCGCTGGGCGCCTCGCCCGAGGTGGGGGCCGACGGCCGGATCGGCGAGCAGGCCCACCCGGCGGCCATCGCCGTGGTCGTGCGGCCCGAGGCGCCGGTCCAGGTCGTCCTGACCGGCCACTACGACACCGTCTATTCCGAGACCTCCGGCTTCCAGACCGTCACGACGCGGCCGGACGGCGCGCTGCACGGGCCGGGGATCGCCGACATGAAGGGCGGGATCTCGGTGATGCTCGCGGCGTTGGAGGCCTTCGAACGCCATCCGCTGGCCTCGAAAGTCGGCTATCGCGTGCTGCTGTCGCCGGACGAGGAGATCGGCTCGGTCGCCTCGGCGCCGATCCTCGCCGAGTTCGCGCGCCAGGGACAGGTGGGCCTGACCTACGAGCCGGCGCTTGCCGACGGGGCCCTGGCCAGCGCCCGCAAGGGCTCGGGCAATTTCCACATCGTGGTCCATGGCAAGGCCGCCCACGCGGGTCGCGACTTCGCCGCCGGCCGCAACGCGGTGATGGAGGCCGCGCGGATCGCCCAGGCCCTGCACGCGCTGAACGGCCTCCGCGACGGCGTCACCTGCAACATCGCCAAGATCGACGGCGGCTCGCCGCTGAACATGGTGCCCGACGTCGCCGTGGTCCGCTTCAACGTCCGCTTCCCGGCGGCCGAGGACGCGGCCTGGTTCGAGGGCGAGGTCGACAAGATCGTCGCGTCGACCGGAGAGGGGCTGCACGCCCATCCGCACGGCCGCGTCACCCGCGGCGCCAAGCCGTTCAACGCCGCCCAGCAGCGGTTGTTCGGGGCGGTGAAGGCGGCGGGCGCGCTGCTGGGCCAGGACATCGCCTGGAAGCCCTCCGGCGGCGTCTGCGAAGGCAACAACCTGTTCGCCTCCGGCCTGCCCAATGTCGACACCCTGGGGGTGCGCGGAGGCGACATCCACAGCGAGGCCGAGCATGCCTGGCCCGACAGCTTCGTCGAGCGCGCCCAGCTGTCGGCCGTGATCCTGATGAAGCTGGCCAGCGGCGAGATCGACGGTCCCGGCCTGCGCGCCGCCATGACCGACCTCGCGGAGACCGTTTGAGTATGCTCGTCGTACGTCCCGCGATGCCCGCCGATTTCGACAGCCTGATGGAGCTGGCCGTCTTGTCGGGCCGCGGTTTCACCAGCCTGCCGGAGGACGAGCACACCCTGCGCGCCCGCCTGGACCTGTCGCGGGCCAGCTTCCACTCCGAGGTCGCCGCGCCCGAGGCCTGGTACACCTTGATGCTCGAGGATTTGGCGGAAGGCGACGTCGTCGGCGTGGCCGGGGTCAAGGCGGGGGTGGGTCTGAAGCGCCCGCATTTCTCGTTCCGCGTCGTGACGTTGGCGCAGTCTTCTCCCACCCTGGACAAGCGGTTCGACCACCGGGCCCTGGTGCTGGTCAACGAATGCGCCGGCTGGTCGGAGGTCGGCTCGCTGTTCCTCAAGCCCGAGCGCCGCAAGGGCGGGGCGGGGCGTCTGCTGGCCCAGTCGCGCTACATGCTGATCGGGCTGGAGCCGCAGCGCTTCGCCGAGATGGTGCTGGCCGAGCTGCGCGGCTGGTTCGACGAAGACGGCAGTTGTCCGTTCTGGGACCACGTGGCCAGCAAGTTCTTCCGGCTGGAGTTCGACGAGGCCGACATGATGAGCGCCTCGACCGACGGCCAGTTCATCCTGGACCTGGCGCCGCGCCATCCGATCTATGCCGAGCTGCTGCCCCAGGCGGCCTCGGAGACCATCGGCCGGGTCCACCGCGAAGGCGAGGCGGCGCGGGCCATGCTGGAGACCGAGGGCTTCCGGTTCTCGGGCCTGGTCGACATCTTCGACGCCGGCCCGACGGTGGCCGCGCGGCGCGACGACATCAAGACGGTGCGCGAGGGCCGTCGGCTGCGGGTGCGGCTGGGCGAGGACGCCTATGGCGAGGAGGCCCTGATCTGCTCGGGCGCGATCGCCCAGTTCAGGGCGGTGCGCGCGCCGGTGCTGATCGACGGCGAGAGCGCGATCATCGGCCGGGACGCCGCGGCGGCCCTGGGCGTCAAGGACGGCGAAATGGTGCGGGTGAAGGCATGAGCGGCGTGTTCATCGACGGTGTCTGGCGGACGGGCGCGGGTTCCGAGGCGACCTCGGTCGATCCGACCTCCGGCGAGGTGATCTGGCGCCAGGCGACCGCCGGTCCGGCCGACGTGGCGGCGGCGGTCGAGGCCGCCCGCAAGGCCTTCCCCGCCTGGGCCGACCTGCCGCGCGAGGAGCGGATCGCCGTCCTGCGCCGCTACAAGGACGTGCTGGTGGCCCGTACGGCGGCCTTCGCCGAGGCCCTGAGCCGCGAGACCGGCAAGGCGCTGTGGGAGACCAAGGCCGAGCTGGGCTCGATGGCCGGCAAGGTCGAGGCCTCGATCAAGGCCTATGACGAGCGCACCGGCGAGCACGCCAGCGACATGGCGTTCGGCCGCGCGGTGCTGCGCCATCGCCCGCATGGCGTGATGGCGGTGCTGGGACCGTTCAACTTCCCCGGCCATCTGCCCAACGGCCACATCGTGCCGGCTCTGCTGGCGGGCGACACCGTGGTGTTCAAGCCGTCGGAAGAGACGCCCCTGGCTGGCCAGATGCTGGTCGAGGCGCTGGAGGCGGCCGGCGTGCCGCCCGGTGTGATCAACCTGGTGCAGGGCCGCCGCGAGGTCGGCCAGGCCCTGATCGACCAGGAGATCGACGGTCTGCTGTTTACCGGCTCGGCCGCCGCCGGCGCCTTCTTCCGTCGCCATTTCGCCGATCGGCCGGACGTGATCCTGGCGCTGGAGTTGGGCGGCAACAATCCGCTGGTGGTCTGGGACGCCGGCGACGCCGAGGCCGTGGCGGCTCTGGTCGTGCAGTCGGCCTTCATCACCACCGGCCAGCGCTGCTCGTGCGCCCGTCGCCTGATCGTCTCGGACGACGCGGCGGGGCGGGCGGTGATCGACGCCGTCGCGGCCCTGTCCCAGCGCCTGGTGGTCGGTCCCTGGAACGGCCGCGAGGAGCCGTTCATGGGCCCGCTGATCTCCGACCGCGCCGCCGCCATGGCGCTGGCCGGCGCACAGGCCATGCCTGGCCGGACCGTGCGCGCCATGACCGGCGTCGAGGGGCTGAGCGGGGCCTTCGTCTCGCCGGGCCTGGCCGACGTGACCGGCGAGACCGTGCCCGACCAGGAGCTGTTCGCACCACTGCTGCAGGTGCGTCGAGTCGGCTCGTTCGACGAGGCCATCGCCGCCGCCAACGCCACGCGTTACGGGCTGTCGGCCGGACTTATCTCAAGTGAAACAGCGCGTTGGGATCATTTCCTGAAGCGCATCCGAGCGGGCGTCGTCAACTGGAACCGCCCGACCACCGGCGCGGCCGGAACCATGCCGTTCGGCGGCCTGGGCAGTTCGGGCAACCACCGACCCAGCGCCTATTACGCGGCGGACTACTGCGCCTATCCGGTGGCCAGTTTCGAGGCGCAGGACGTTGCCAATACCTTGGGCGATATCAAGGGCCTGCGCGAATGACCTCGCGGGCGGCGCTCGAGGCCAATTGCGACGGCCTGGTCGGGCCGACCCACTCGTACGTCGGCCTGTCGCCGGGCAACATCGCCAGCCAGACCAATGCCGGCGAGGTCTCCAATCCGCGCGCCGCGGTGCTGGAGGGCCTGACCAAGATGCGCAAGCTGGCCGACTGGGGCGTGCCGCAGTTCGTGCTGCCGCCGCACGAACGGCCGGACCTGGCGCTGCTGCGGGCGGTCGGGCTGTCCGGCTCCGACGCCCAGGTGCTGGAGAAGGCCTGGACGGACGCGCCGGCCCTGGCGGCCGCCGCCTGTTCGGCCTCGCCGATGTGGGCCGCCAACGCCGCCACCGTCACGCCCAGCGCCGACACCGCCGACGGCCGCGTGCATTTCACCCCGGCCAATCTGCTGACCAACCTGCACCGCAGTCTCGAGGGCGAACAGACCACGCGCAGCCTGCGCCGCCTGTTTCCGGACGAGGCGCGGTTCGCCGTGCACAATCCGCTGCCGGCTCAGCCGCACTTCGCCGACGAGGGCGCGGCCAACCATGTGCGGCTGTGCGCCGACCACGGCGAGCCCGGGGTCAACCTGTTCGTCTGGGGGCGCGAGGCATGGGAGCGCTGGGAAGGCCGCTATCCGGCCCGCCAGACCCGCGAGGCCTTCGAGGCGGTCGAGCGCCGCCACGGCGCGGCGCGCGGAGTCTTCGCCCGCCAGGGCATGGCGGCGATCAACGCCGGGGCGTTCCACAACGACGTGGTCTGCGTCGGCACGCGCGAATGCCTGCTGTTCCACGAGCGGGCCTTCGAGGACCGCGTGGCGATGGAGGATGGCGTCCGCCGCGCCGCCGACGGCCTGTTCGAGCCGGTCTTCGTCGAGATCAGCGAGGCCGACCTGCCGTTGGACGACCTGGTGAAGAGCTATCTGTTCAATTCCCAGCTGCTGGTCTTGCCCGGCGAGGACCGCCTGGTCCTACTGGCGCCGGGCGAGACGCGCGACAACCCGCGGGCCCATGCGGCCGCCCAGGCCCTGGCCGGCTCGAACGGTCCGATCGGGCGGGTGGAATATGTCGACGTGCGCCAGAGCATGCGCAACGGCGGCGGTCCGGCCTGCCTCCGGCTGCGGGTGGTGCTGACCGACGCCGAGCTGGCGGCGACCAATCCCGGCCAGCGGTTCGACGCGACCCTGCACGATCGCCTGAACGCCTGGGCCGAGCGCCACTATCGTGACCGCCTGGCCCCGGCCGACCTGACCGACCCGGCGCTGATCGTCGAGAGCCGCGCCGCTCTGGACGAACTGACCGCGATCCTCGACCTTGGCGGCGACTTCTATCCGTTCCAGCGAGCCGCCTAGCATGAGCGCCTTCACCGTTCGGCCCGCCGTGCCCGAGGACGCGGCCGGCATACTGGCCCTGCATCGCAAGGTCGCCGCCCAACCTGGCGGCTTGGCGCGCCAGCCGGACGAGGTGACGCCCGACTATGTCGCCCACGCCATGGAGGTCGCGGCCGACGGCGGGGTGAACCTGGTCGCCGTGGATTCCGTCGGCGCGCTCTGCGGCGAGCTGCATGTCGAGCGGATGAAGATCGCGATCTTCGCCCATGTGCTGACCGACCTGACCGTGGCGGTCGATCCGGACTGGCAGGGCAGGGGCGTCGGCTCGGCCCTGTTCCGCGCCTTGATCGAAACGGCCGGGACGATGACCCCGCCGATCCGTCGGATCGAGCTATGGACCGGCGCGGCCAATCTCGGCGCCCAGCGGCTCTACCAGCGGCTGGGCTTCCAGATCGAGGGCCGGATGACCGGTCGCGGCCGACTGCCGGACGGCACGGTCGACGACGACATCGTCATGGGACTACTGCTGGACTAGAGCTTTGGCGCATTTTCTTCACGCGAACCGGTATCCACTTCGCTTGAAAATGCTCTAGCCGCGCAGCGCCGCCAGGGCCTGGGGAAAGCGGCGCGACAGCGGCGCCTCTACCGCGCCCAACTCGATTGCGTAGTCGCCCGAGCCTTCTGGGCGCAGACCCGTCACCCGGGTCGGATTGACCAGCCAGGATCGGTGGACGCGCAGGAAGCCGTGCTCCGCCATTGTGGTCTCGAGGGCGCCCAGCGACGAGCGCATCAGCGGCCGCCGGCCGTCGGCCAGCAGGAACTCGGCGTAGTTGCCGGCCGAACGCACAGCCAGGATCTCGGAGACCGGCACGCGAACCAGCCGCGCGCCGTCGCGGATGTCGAAGCTGGCCGTGGTCGACGCGGTCTGAGTGTGTGCGGCCGCCTCGCGGGCGCTGCGTCTCAGCGACAGGTAGTAGATGATCGAGGCCAGACCGTAGGCCATCAGGTCCTTGCGGAACTCGTAGGGGAATTCCGTCGACAGCGGCCCGAACTGGTACGGACCGCCCATGAGGGCCAGATAGGCCAGCTTGCGCAGCGCCACGAAGCCCGAGACGTGCAGCACCGAGTAGAGCACGACCGCCACCAGGTGGACGGGAACGGCCCGCCACCAAGGTGGAGAGGTCCGGGTCATCCAGACGGCGACGGCGGCGGGGATCATGAAGATCGCCAGGGTCACCAGGGCGCTGCTGCCCTCCCAGATGGCCGGGCCCAGCGTGCCGAGGCGCGGCGCGTCGTGCCGGATGGTCAGGACATTGACCACGGCGATGCACGAGATCAGCGACACGCCCAGCAGCCAGGCGCGCCAGAGGCCCTGGCGCTCTTCGCCGCTCAGCCCGAAAAAGCCGCCGTTCGTCCCTGAAGGTTTTCCGTTCGTCCCTGCCGGCGGCCGCCGGTCCCCGGGCTCTTGGCTCCCGGCCGTGGTCCGGTTCACGACGTTCGCATCGTTTTTCAAGCCGGACGCCTCGTCATGCCTTCGACCGCTTCAAATCCTGACCGCCGATACGACCTGGACTGGATCCGGGTCGGCGCGTTCTTCCTGCTGATTCTGTACCACGTCGGGATGTTCTATGTGCCCTGGGACTGGCACGTGAAGACGCCGCATCCGGTGGAAGCCCTCGAACCGTTCATGCTGCTGACCAATCCGTGGCGGCTGACCCTGCTGTTCCTGGTCTCCGGCGCCGCGACGCGGTTCATGGCCGACAAGACCACGGTCGGAAAGCTGACCGGCGCGCGGGTGGCGCGGCTGCTTCCGCCGCTGCTGTTCGCGATGTTCGTGATCGTGCCGCCGCAGTCCTACTACCAGGTGGTCGAATACATCGCCGCCCATCCGGGGACGGCGCTGAGCGTCGACAATTTCTGGGTCCGCTACGCCACCGCCTCGGGTCACTGGTGCAGCCCGGACGGCTGCCTGATCACCCCGACCTACAACCACATGTGGTTCGTGGCCTATCTGTTCCTCTACACCCTGGGGCTGGCTGGTTTGCTGCTGGTCTGGCGTCGTCTGGGCGAGCACATCCAGGCGGGGGCCGAGCGGATCCTGAAGGGCTTTGGCCTGCTCGCCTGGCCCATCCTGTTCCTGGGCCTGCTGCGCGGCACGCTCTATGTCCGCTACGGCGAGACCCACGCCCTGGTCGGCGACTACTATGTGCACGCGGTGTCGCTGTCGGCCTTCCTGCTGGGCTTCGGCCTGGCCAAGTCGGAGGTGCTGCGCCAGCGCCTGATCGCCGCGCGCTGGCCGGCCTTGGCCCTGGCCGTCGCCGCCTATGCCGGCTGGGCGACCTTCGTCTGGATCTACCGAGGCGACACGCCTATCCCGTCGCCCGGCCTGAAGCTGGCCATGCGCTTCGTGCATGCGACCGACGCCTGGTGCGCCATCGTCGCCATCCTGGGCTTCGGCGCCAAGCATCTGAACCGCGGCGGGGCGGCCCTGCGCTATCTGACCCTGGGGGTGTTCCCGTTCTACCTGGTGCACCAGACCCTGATCGTGGTGATGGCGCACCATCTGGCCAAGCTGAACCTGCCCCAGCCGCTAGAGGCCGCGATCCTGATCGTCCTGACCTTCGCCGGCTGTTTCGCGACCTACGAGATCGTCCGGCGCATTCCCGGCGTGCGGATCCTGTTCGGCCTGAAGGGTCAGCCGGTCGCCGAGGCCAAGCGGCCGCCGGTCTTCGCATAGGCCTGGGTGCCGGCGGTGATCACCCGGTCGGCGCTGGTGATCTCGGCGATGCCGAGGTCGCTGGCGCCGGCCAGGCGGTCGTACAGCGGCCCGAAGTCGCGCAGGGTCACCTCCTGCAGCGTCTGGATCGAGGGTATGACGAAATAGACCTGCTGGAAGTCGTCGATCCGGTAAGGCGTGCGCATCACCCGCTCCAGGTCGAAGCCGATGCGGTTGGGCGAGGGATCGTCGAGGGCGAAGATCGACTCCGTACGCGAGGAGACGATGCCGGCCCCGTAGATCCGCAGGCCCGCCTTGGTCTCCATCAGACCGAACTCGACCGTGTACCAGTAGAGCCGGGCCAGGCTTGCCAGCCGTCCGAGGCCCAGCGCCCGCTGGCCGCCCTGGCCATAGGCCTGCATGTAGTCGGCGAAGGTCGGGTCGGTCAGCATCGGCACGTGGCCGAACACATCGTGGAAGATGTCGGGTTCCTGCAGGTAGTCTAGTTCGTGCGGCTTGCGGATGAACTGGCCCGCCGGGAAGCGGCGGTTGGCCAGGTGGTCGAAGAACACGTCGTCGGGCACCAGGCCCGGCACGGCGACCACGGTCCAGCCGGTCAGACGCTGAAGCTCCTCGTTGATCCGCTTGAAGTCCGGAATGCCCGAGCGATGCAGGTCCAGGGCGTCGAGGCCGCGCAGGAACTCGTCGCAGGCCCGGCCCGGCAGCAAGGCGGCCTGGCGTTCGTAGAGGGTGATCCAGACGTCGTGCTCGGCTCGGGAGTAGTTCTCCCAGCCCTGGTCGATCGTCCAATCGGCGGCCGCGCCGGGAGGCGGGCCGCTGCTAAAACCGTCAGCGCTCATGAAACGACGTTACGCCCGGTTCGTGGCAAAATCCGTTCGGATTTTGCGTGAGAACCGGGTTCGCTCGGAGAGACCTTGCGCCTAGTGCGAAATCCGGGGGCGAAGCTTGTAGGCGCCGTGGTCGAAGCTCTCGAAGATCACCGCCGTCTGCGGGTGGCCCACCGGCTCGCCGGTCTCGTCGGCCAGCAGGTTCTGCTCGGAAACATAGGCGACATAGGTGTTGTCGTCGTTCTCGGCCAGCAGGTGGTAGAACGGCTGGTCCTTGGTCGGCCGGATGTCCTCGGGAATGGAGTTCCACCATTCGTCGGTGTTGGCGAACACCGGGTCGACATCGAACACCACGCCCCGGAAGGGGAAGATCCGGTGCTTGACCACCTGGCCGATCGCGAATTTGGCGAGTCTCGAATTCATGTCGACCAGCCTACACGAGTCTCCTGACTAGAACCTGAACGTAGAGTTCCGTCATCGGATAACAAGGCGAGGCCTTCCGGCGCGGGAATCTCGCCGCTATGCTCGCTCCCGAAGTGAGGCGGTTCGGCTCGAATCGCCTGCGAGACAAGGTGGAACGACCATGTCGGAGGCGCCGAGAGCGCCCGGCGCGCCTCAGCCTTCGGGCTCGGGCCGGCGCCGGCCGCCAGGCGAGCAGTCGTGCTACGCGGCGCTCGACCTGGGTACGAACAACTGCCGCCTGCTGGTGGCCACGCCTTCGCCGCGCGGCTTCCGCGTCGTCGAGGCCTATTCCCGGATCGTGCGGCTGGGCGAGGGTCTTTCTCAGACGGGACAGCTCTCCGACGAGGCCATGGACCGCTCGATGGCGGCCCTCAAGGTCTGCGCCGAGAAAATCCGCCGCCGCAAGGTGGTGCGGGTCAAGGCCGTCGCCACCCAGGCCTGCCGAGGCGCGGCAAATGGTCCCGACTTCGTCCGCCGCGTCGCCGAGGAGACCGGCCTGCGGCTGCAGATCATCACCCCCAAGGAAGAGGCCCAGTTGTCGGTCGCCGGCTGCATGAGCCTGTTCGACCGCGACGCCGAGGCGGCCCTGGTGGTCGATGTCGGGGGCGGTTCGACCGAGCTGTCGTGGGTGGACCTCAAGGGCGGCGGGCTGGACAGCAAGCCGCGCCAGTTCGCGACCTGGAAGCTGCCGATCAAGGCCTGGCTGTCGATCCCGATCGGCGTGGTCACCCTGGCCGAACGCTTTCCCGAGGGCGAGCGGGTGGAGGAGGGCTGGTTCCGGGCCATGGTCGAGGCGGTCAAGGCGCGGATCGAGGAATTCCCGCACGCCGAGTCGATGCGCAGCCTGTTCGAGGACGACCGGGCCCACATGGTCGGCACGTCCGGGGCGATCACCAGCCTGGCCGGCCTGCACCTGGGCCTGCCGCGCTACGACCGCAACATCGTCGACGGCCTGTGGATGCAGCGCCACGAATGCGAGGCGGCGGCCGATCGCCTGCTGACCCTGACCGCCAAGGAACGCGCGCTGGAGCCCTGCATCGGGGCCGATCGGGCCGATCTGGTGCTGGCCGGCGCGGCGATCCTGCAGGCCGTTCAGGAGCTTTGGCCGTGTTCTCGCGTGCGTGTCGCCGATCGGGGGCTTAGAGAGGGTCTTCTGATGTCCCTGATGTCCGATCAGCAGAAGAAGCCGCGCCGGCGTCGGCGAGGCGGCTCTGGTCGGTCGTCCCGCCCCGCAACGGTGAACGCATGAACGACGAACCTCCCCGCAAGCGCATGGTCAAGCCGCCGGCCGGCGGCAATGACAGCGGCCGCACCAAGCCGGCGCGCCTGAAGACCGCCTTCGGTCGCACGCCCTCGCAGCAGCACTGGCTGGAGCGGCAGATCAACGACCCGTTCTCGGCCAAGGCCCGCGCCCTGGGCTACCGCAGCCGCGCGGCGTTCAAGATCAGCGAGATCGACGACAAGTATCGGTTCTTCAAGAAGGGCGCGAAGGTCATCGACCTGGGCTGCGCGCCGGGCGGCTGGCTGCAGATGGCCACCGAGCGCGGCGTGACCGACATCGTCGGCGTCGACCTGCTGCCGGTCGACCCGGTGGCGCCGGCCCATATCCTGGAGATGGATTTCACCGACCCGGCCTGTCCGCCCAAGATGCTGGAGCTGCTGGGCGGCGCGCCGGACCTGGTGATGTCGGACATGGCCCCCAACACCGTCGGCCACCGCGAGACCGACCACCTGCGGATCGTCGGCCTGATCGAGATCGGCGCCGACTTCGCCATCGAGGTGCTCAAGCCCGGCGGGGCCTTCGTGGCCAAGGCCTTCCAGGGCGGCGAGACCGCCGACGTGATCGCCCGGCTCAAGAAGCACTTCACCAAGGTGGTCCACTTCAAACCCAAGGCCAGCCGCAGCGACAGCTCCGAGGTCTTCCTGGTGGCGACCGGGTTCAAGGGGCGCTGAACGCCTAGGTCGCGTTGAACTGCTGAACGGTCAGTTGCTGCTGCCGGTCCTCTTCCGCGCCCAGCGCGGCGACGTCGGCCTGCAGCTGCGAGAGGTCGCCCGCCGCCAAGCGGTCGGAGGCCCGGCTCAGGATCGCCGCGCTTTCGTCCATGGAGTCGAAGATCTGCGTCTGGAGCACGCCGTTGCTGGCCAGGTGCTTGCGCTCGCTTGCCGACAGGCTCGACGTTGCGGCCAGTTCGATCCGCAGCCGGGCGCGTCCGGCTACGACGGCGGCTCGAGCCGAATCTCGGGCGGTGCGTATCGGCTGGACGGTCTGGGCCGGGGGCGACAGGCGCAGCGCCGCCTTCGCCATGGCGGCCATGCCTTCGTAGAGCGAGGCCGAGGCGTCCAACTGATAGGCGTCGGACGTGTCCTTTTCGATGAACACCTTCCTGGAGCGATAGATGATCGCCTGTCCTTCCAGCATGGCGACCATGCCGCCGCTCATCGAGGCCAAGGATTTCTGCAGGCGCGGCTGATCGCCGGCCTTCATCGCCAGGGACACCTCGCGCATGTCGCCGACGATGTTCTGGATGCGCTGTCCGTAGAGCTTCCCGTCCTTCAGCACCTGATTGACCGTCGTGGTCAGTTCGTCGTCGCCCGGCAGCGGCGTCATCGCGTTCAGTTTGCTGGAGCCCTGGTCCACCGTGCGCTGGGCCTGGACGATCTGGGCGTCCAGGATCGACGCCTTCTCCTGCAGGGTCTTGCCGGCCTGGATCGCGTTGCGGTCGATCATCTTGAACGCGTTGCCGACCTCGTCCATGGCCTCGATGATCGCGTTGGCCCGTTCCATCGCGACGTTCTGGCTCGCGGCGGGGGCTGGAGGAGGAGGCGGGGCCGCGACCGCCTGGGTTCCGGCGCAGATCATGGTCGCGGCCATCAGGCCGCTCAGCAGGCGGTTGTAAAACACGAAGCGTCCCCCAATTGACGTCTTGCATCCTTAGCGAACGGAAGGGGTGTCGAGCAATCGCCGCGTGCGCGTCCCGCCGTGAAATGGCCCTTCCCAAGAGCGCCCCCCGACGCTATACCCGCGCCGCAAAATGGAGACTCCAATGGAGATTCGCGAAGGGCTCACCTTCGACGACGTTTTGCTCGAACCCGGTCCGTCAGACGTCATGCCCACCCAGGTGACGACCGAGACCAAGTTCACGCGTGAAATCAGTCTGAACATCCCGCTCGTGTCCGCCGCCATGGACACGGTCACCGAAAGCCGGCTCGCCATCGCCATGGCCCAGGCCGGCGGCATGGGCATCCTGCACCGCAACCTGACGGTCGAAGAACAGGCCGACCACGTGCGCGAAGTGAAGCGCTACGAAAGCGGCATGGTCATCAATCCGCTGACCATCAATCCCGACACCACCCTGGCCGAGATCCGCGAGATCAAGGCCCGCCGCAAGATCTCGGGCTTCCCCGTGGTCGAGGCCAAGAGCGGCAAGCTGGTCGGCATCCTGACCAACCGCGACATGCGCTTCGAGGGCGACGACAAGGTCCCGGCCTCGGCGCTGATGACCCGCGACAACCTGATCACCGTCTCGGAAGGCATCGATCATCGCGAGGCGCGCGAGCTGCTGCGCAAGCACAAGATCGAACGCCTGATCGTCGTCGACGACGCCTATCGCGCCGTCGGCCTGATCACCGTCAAGGACATCGAGAAGGCCCAGGCTCACCCGCTGGCCGCCAAGGACGACAAGGGCCGGCTGCTGGTCGGCGCGGCCTCGACCGTCGGCGACGCCGGCTTCGAGCGCTCGATGGGCCTGGTGGACGCCGGCGTCGACGTCGTCGTCATCGACACCGCCCACGGTCACTCCAGCCAGGTCGCCCAGGCGGTCTCGCGTCTCAAGCGCGAAGCCAACCGCGTGCAGATCGTGGCCGGCAACATCGCCACCTACGACGCCGCCCGCGCCCTGATCGACGCCGGCGCCGACGCGGTGAAGGTCGGCATCGGTCCGGGCAGCATCTGCACCACCCGCATCGTCGCCGGCGTGGGCGTGCCGCAGCTGACCGCCATCGCAGAAGCCGTTCGCGCGGCTCGCGAAAGCGGCACCCCGGTCATCGCCGACGGCGGCATCAAGTACTCGGGCGACCTGGCCAAGGCCATCGCGGCCGGGGCCTCGACCGCCATGATGGGCTCGATGTTCGCCGGCACCGAAGAGGCGCCCGGCGAGGTGTTCCTGTACCAGGGGCGCTCGTACAAGAGCTATCGCGGCATGGGCTCGGTGGGCGCCATGGCCCGCGGCTCGGCCGACCGCTACTTCCAGAAGGACATCACCGACAGCTTCAAGCTGGTGCCGGAAGGCATCGAGGGGCAGACGCCCTTCAAGGGGCCGATCGCCCCGGTGCTGCACCAGCTGGTCGGCGGTCTGCGGGCGGCCATGGGCTATGTCGGCGCGCCGGACATCCTGGAGTTCCAGAAGCGGGCCCGCTTCGTGCGGATCACCGGCGCCGGCCTGCGTGAGAGCCACGTCCACGACGTGATGATCACCCGGGAAGCGCCGAACTATCCGAGCGCGGTCTAACGCGGTGCGGATGGCCCTCGAACTTCAGCTGCTGGCCGCGGCCGTGATCATCGGTCTCGTCCACCTGCTCTGGGCGGCCGCGGCCGCCCAGCCGCAGCGCGGCCTGAAGTGGAACGTCGGGCCTCGCGACACGCCGGTGGTGCTGACGGGAATGGCGGGGCGCCTCGAACGCGCCTTCGCCAATTTCCGCGAGACCTTTCCGTTCTTCGCCGTCGCCGTGCTGGTCGCCTATCTCGGCGGCCGTCTCGGCATGCTCTCGGCCCATGGAGCGGTGCTCTATGTCGGGGCGCGTGCGGTCTACATCTTTCTCTATGCCTTCGGCGTGCCGGTCATCCGGTCGCTGGTCTGGCTGGCTTCCCTGATCGGCATTTGCCTGGTCCTGGCGGCCTTGGTGATCTGAAAGCAAAAATGCGCGACGGCGGCAGACTAGCAGCGGCGATCGAGGTCCTCACCGAGATCGAGACGCGTCATTTCCCCGTACGGATGGCGCTTAAGCGCTGGGGCGAGAGCGCCCGGTACGCGGGCTCCAAGGACCGCGCCTTCGTCTCGGGCCTGGCGCTGGACGCCCTGCGCCGCAAGCGCTCGCTGGGCTGGATGATGGGCGACGACAGCCCGCGCGGCGTGGTGCTGGGCGTGCTGGCCCAGGACTGGAAGTGGTCGGCCGATCGCATCGCCGAAGCCGTCGGTGAAGAACACGGACCGGGCGCCCTGACCGACGCCGAGCGCGAACGGATCACCGCGCCGCGTTCGCTGGCCGAGGCGCCAGCCCCGGTGGCCGGCGACTATGCCGACTGGATGCAGCCGTCTCTGACGCGGGCCTTGGGTGAAGGTCATACGGCCGAGATGGCCGCCTTGGCCGAACGCGCACCGGTCGACCTGCGCATCAACCTGCTGAAGACCGACGTCGAGCGCGGCGCAAAGGCCGTGGCGTTGATCGGGGCCGAGCCAGCCGGCGTCCTGGATACCGCCTTCCGGATTCCCGCGCCCGGCGCCGCCGACCGCACGCCGTCGGTCGAGGCCGTGCCGGCCTTCTCCAAGGGCTGGTTCGAGGTCCAGGACCTGGGCTCGCAGATCGCCTCGGCCCTGGCCGGTCCGATCAAGGGCAAACAGGTGCTCGACTTCTGCGCCGGGGGCGGGGGCAAGACGCTGGCCCTGGCCGCCGCCATGGGCAACAGCGGCCAGATCTACGCCCACGACAGCGACGCCCGCCGCCTGGCCGACACCATCCGCCGGAGCCAGAGGGCAGGGGTCCGCAACCTGCAGATCCGCTCGCCGATCGAGGGCGAGCCGCTGAAGGGGCTGGAAGGCAAGCTGGACCTGGTGTTCGTCGACGCCCCGTGCACGGGCTCGGGCACCTGGCGGCGGCACCCGGACGCCAAGTGGCGCCTGTCGCCCGACCAACTGACCAAGCGCCAGATCGAGCAGGACGCGGTGCTGGCCGACGCCGCCGACTTCGTGAAGCCGGGTGGTCGCCTGATCTACGTCACCTGCTCGCTGCTGGCCGAGGAGAACGAGGACCGCGTGGCGGCCTTCGTCGAGCGCCATCCGGGGTTCTCGGTCAAGCCGATCACCCTGGCGGGCGTCGAGCAGCACCTGACGCCGGAAGGCTATCTGCGTCTGACCCCCCATCGCGCCGGCACCGACGGCTTCTTCGCCGCGGTGATCGAGCGCGGGTCCTACGCGCCCTAACAAGATTGCTCCCGACAGGGAGACCGAACCGAAACGACACGCTGGAGAACGACTACCCATGACTGCCGAAACCCATCACCAGCGCGTTCTGATCGTCGATTTCGGCAGCCAGGTGACCCAGTTGATCGCGCGCCGGGTGCGCGAGGCCGGCGTCTATTGCGAGATCCATCCGTTCGACAAGGCCGAGGAGATCGTCGACGCCTACGCCCCCAGCGCCATCATCCTGTCGGGCGGTCCGGCCAGCGTGCTGGAGGCCGACAGCCCCCGCATCGGAACCAAGCTGTTCGACCTGGGCGTGCCGATGCTGTGCGTCTGCTACGGCGAGCAGCTGCTGTGCGACGTGCTGGGCGGCAAGGTCGAGGGCGGCCACGCCGGCGAGTTCGGCCGCGCCGAACTGACCATCGGCAAGCAAAGCCCGCTGTTCCAGGGCCTGGCCGGCGTTGGCGAGCTGGAAACCGTCTGGATGAGCCACGGCGACCGCGTCACCGCCATCCCCGAGGGCTTCGAGGTGATCGCCACCTCGACCGGCGCGCCGTTCGCCGCCATCGCCAACGACGCGCGGAAGATCTACGGCGTGCAGTTCCACCCCGAGGTGGTCCACACCGTCAACGGCTCGAAAATCTACCGCAACTTCCTGTTCAACATCGCCGGCCTGACCGGCGACTGGACCATGGCGGCGTTCCGTCAGGAAATGGTTCAGAAGATCCGTGACCAGGTCGGCGACGGCAAGGTGATCTGCGGCCTGTCGGGCGGCGTCGACAGCTCGGTGGCCGCCGTCCTGATCCACGAGGCGATCGGCGCCCAACTGACCTGCGTGTTCGTCGACACGGGTCTGCTGCGCAAGAACGAAGCCGACCAGGTCGTCACCCTGTTCCGCGACCACTACAACATCCCGCTGATCCACGTGGACGCCGGCGACATGTTCCTGGGCGAGCTGGCCGACGTCAGCGATCCGGAGACCAAGCGCAAGACGATCGGCCGTCTGTTCATCGAGGTCTTCGACAAGGAAGCCGCCAAGATCGAAGGCGCGGCGTTCCTGGCCCAGGGCACGCTCTATCCCGACGTGGTCGAGAGTGTCTCGGCGCGCGGCGGCCCCTCGGCGGTGATCAAGAGCCACCACAATGTCGGCGGTCTGCCCGACTTCATGAAGCTGAAGCTGGTCGAGCCGCTGCGCGAGCTGTTCAAGGACGAGGTCCGCGCCCTGGGCGTCGAGCTGGGCCTGGCCCCGGCCTTCGTCGGTCGCCACCCGTTCCCCGGGCCGGGCCTGGCCATCCGCATCCCCGGCGACATCACGCCCGAGAAGGTCAAGGTCCTGCAGGACGCCGACGCCATCTATCTCGAAGAGATCCGTAACGCCGGCCTCTACGACAAGATCTGGCAGGCCTTCGCCGTGCTGCTTCCCGTGAAGACGGTCGGCGTGATGGGTGACGCCCGCACCTACGAGAACGTCCTGGCCCTGCGCGCGGTCACCTCGACCGACGGCATGACCGCCGACTTCTTCGAGTTCCCCTGGGACGTCCTGGGCAAGACCGCCACCCGGATCATCAACGAGGTCCGCGGCGTCAACCGCGTCGTCTACGACGTGACGTCCAAGCCCCCCGGCACGATCGAGTGGGAGTAGGCGCGGGCCTCGCGGGTCCGCCCCGGGTGTTGCCGACCCGGACGGCCGATCCCACCGTTCGCTCAGCTTGGAGCCGTTCGTTGAGGGTCAGTTGAAGCAGAGCCGCGCCGAGATCGTCGCCTTCGTCGGAGGACAGATCCTTCCGCATGAAGCCGACGTGCGCGCCTGGCTGCGGCGATCGGGCAGTCTCGCCCCCGACATCGACGACGTGATCCAGGAAACCTACTGCCGCCTGGCCGCCCTGGACAGCGTCGTCCACATCGCCAACGGCCGCGCCTACTTCTTCCGGACCGCTCGCAACATCGCCATCGAGAAAATTCGTCGCGCGCGCATCGTTCGCATCGATTGCGTCACGGAAATCGACGCCCTGAACGTCGTAGATGATGAGCCTTCTCCGGAACGCGTGGTCGCGGGGCGCCGCGAACTGGGCAGGGTGCAGCAGTTGATCGAGGGGCTACCCGAGCGGTGTCGGCAGATCTTCACCCTTCGCCGGATCCACGGCCTGTCGCAGAAGGAGATCGCCGCGCGCCTGGGCGTGACCGAGAATGTCGTGGAGACACAGTCGGCGCGGGGCTTGCGTTTAATCCTGCGGGCGTTATCGGAGGCGACGGCGCAAGATCAATCGGAAGTTGGCAAGGCTCATGAGCTCCAATCGGTCCGCAAGCGAGATTGACGAGGAGGCGGCCGATTGGGCCGCCCGCGTCGACGCGCATGGACTGGACGTCGAGCATGACCCTCAAGTGCAGGCCTGGCTGAGCGGCGACGCGCGCCGGGCCGGGGCCTTGCTGCGCGCCCAGGCGGCGATCAGCTTCCTGGATCGAGGCCGGGCCCTGGCCAATGTCGCGCCGGCGGTCGAGGCCGTCGTCGCCGAACGTCCCAACCGTCGCGGGCTGATCGTCGGCGCGGGCGCCGCGGCCGCCGCGGCGCTGGTCGGCGGGGTGGGTCTGTGGACCGCGCGGCCGCAACGGCTGGACACGCGGCTGGGCGAGATCCGGCGCGTGCCGTTGGCCGACGGTTCGCTGGTGGCGATCAACACCAAGACCGCGCTCGAAGTGGCCATGAAGCCCAAGTCGCGTCACGTCGTCCTGAAGGAAGGCGAGGCCTGGTTCCAGGTCGCCAAGGATCCGGAGCGCCCGTTCGTGGTCGCTGCGGGTCCCGTCCGGGTCCGCGCCGTGGGCACGGCCTTCTCGGTGCGGCGTGGAGACGAGGCCGGCGCCGGCGTCGACGTGATGGTCACCGAGGGCGTGGTCGAGACCTGGATCGAGGGCGAGCAGGCTCCGCGGCGGCGTTTGTCAGCGGGCAGCCGGATCATCCTGGCCAGCGCCGTTTCGCCCACCGTGGCGGAGTCGCCGTCCGAGATCGAGCGCAGCCTGGCCTGGCGCAACGGCGAGATCGCCCTGGACGGCGAGAGCCTCGAGCAGGCCGCGCGGCTGTTCAATCGCTATAACAGCCGCCAGATCGTGATCGACGATCCGGCGCTGGCGCAGGAGCGTTTCGTCGGCCTCTTCCAGACCAACGAGCCCGAAAGTTTCGCCGCCGCCGTGGCTGCGACCCTTGGGGCCGTGGTCAGTGACGACGATCGCACTATTCGGATCTCGCCTGCTCATATTTCGTGAGCACATATTTCCCGCACTGATCATGACTTGATTGAATATTTCTCATTCGCTTCGGCGATATGAGTAAAACTTACTTCCGCAACACGTATATTGACTCAATCTAGGCTGCCGTGATCGGCCTATCCTCCCCCGCATTACAGGTTGGGGGTGTTCATGGACGTTCTGAAGGGGCGGTTGCCGTCGGGAATGACTTCCGTCGGGGCGTGCCGCCATGCCGACACGCATCCGAAACGGGCGCCGGACATCGAAGCTGGCGCAAAAGCGGGCGTGTTGCGCCGTGAGCGGACCAATCCGACCACCGTCCGCCGGAAAAGCGGCTGCGGCGCCTCGTCCTGTCAGGAGGCCGCGTATGGCTGGCCTCGGAACGATGGGGGATTGTCGATGCGTGACTGGAAACGTTCCGCCAGGCGGAGGTTGCTGTGCGCGGCCTCGGCCGTTTGGGCGCTGAGCGCGGGAGCCGCCCTGGCCCAGGCCATGCCGTTCAGGATCGACGCCCAGCCGGCGGCGGCGGGGATCCGCCAGTTCGCCCGGCAGGCCGGCGTGCAGATCCTGGTCCAGTCCGACGCCGCCGAGGGGCGGCGCACCGCCCCGGTGCGCGGCGCCTTGCCGGTCGACCGCGCCCTGGAGCAACTGCTGGCCGGCACCGGGCTGACGGTGGTCTCCAACGACGGCAAGACGATCGTCCTGGCGCCGCCGCGCACGGGCCTCATCCGCACGGGATGGTCGGGCGCCGGCGGCGGGACGATGGCCGCAGCTCCCGAGCCGGTCGCGCCGCCTGAACCCGACGCGCCCAGTATCATCGAGGAGCTGATCGTCACCGGCACGCGCTCGACCTCGCGCACGGTGACCGAGAGCATGGCGCCGATCGACGTGATCTCGGCCGCCGAGCTGAGCAAGAGCGGCAAGCAGTCGACGCGCGACCTGATCTCGACCCTGGTGCCGTCGGCCAACACCTCCAACAGCGGCGCGGGCGCCAGCTTCGCGATCAAGACGGTGTCGCTGCGCGGCCTGTCGGCCGACCAGACCCTGGTGCTGGTCAACGGCAAGCGCCGGCACAACACCGCCATCCTGTTCGTCAACGGCACCACCCAGAACGGCCAGTCGCCGCCCGACCTGGACCTGATCCCGTCGGCCGCGATCGAGCGGATCGAGGTGCTGCGTGACGGCGCCTCGGCCCAGTACGGCTCGGACGCCCTGGCCGGCGTCATCAACGTCATCCTGAAGAAGAGCCCCGACGGCAGCTCGATCTCCGCGCTCTACGGCAAGACCGGCGCGGGCGACGGCGAGACCGGCCAGTTCTCCGGCAACCTCGGCATGAAGCTGGGCGAGGACGGCTATCTGAACCTGACGACCGACGTCCGCATCAGCGACATGACGGACCGGGGCGACAAGACGCTGAACACCACCCAGATGTACTTCCCGCTGAACGCCCTGGGCCAGCCGGTGCGGGTGGGCACGCCCGGCGCGACCCTGGATCCGCGCGAGGCCACGGCCAACCGCCACACCAGCCACCCCGGTTCGCCCCAGGTCCAGCTGTTCTCGCTGAGCTACAGCGCCGGCGCGCCGCTGGGCGACAAGGTCGATCTCTATTCGTTCGGCACGTTCTCCAGCCGCAACACCGCGGCCTGGCTGACCTTCCGCAACCCGAACGCCAGCAACAACATCACGGCGGTCAATCCGGACGGCTATACGCCCAAGCTGTTCCTCAAGGATCGCGACTTCCAGGTGGCGGCCGGCGCCAAGGGCCTGGACATCCTGGGCTTCAACTGGGACCTGTCGACCACCTTCAGCCGCGACGACGTCGACTATTACGAGAACTCGCTGAACGCGTCGCTCGGCCCGGCCAGCCCCACCTATTTCTTCATCGGCACGCTGAAGTTCCAGGAATGGACCACGAACCTGGATCTGACGCGTGAGCTGGACACCGGTGTCCTGGCCGAGCCGATGTTCGTGGCGGCGGGCCTGGAATATCGTGATGACAAGTTCGGGATCGTGGCCGGCGAGCCCGCCTCGTACATCAACGGCGGCTATGTCGCCCCGGCCGGCAGCCCGCAGGCGGGCGTCGTCTTCGCCGGCGGCTCCCAGGGCGTGACCGGCTTCCCGCCGTTCTCGGCCGGCTCGTTCTCGCGCGATAACATCAGCGCCTATCTGAACGTCGAGCAAAAGCTGACCGACAAGCTGGAAATGGCCCTGGCCGGCCGCTTCGAGCACTATTCGGACTTCGGCGACGCCAAGACCTTCAAGCTGTCCAGCCGCTACGCGATCCTGCCCAACCTGGCGATCCGGGGCACGGCCAGCACGGGCTTCCGCGCGCCGTCCCTGCAGCAGCAGCACTACGCCTCGTCCAGCACCATCGGCGTGATCGTGCCGCCGGCCACGACCACCCAGCTCTATCCGGTGCAACTGCTGCCGCCGGACAACCCCGCCGCCATCGCGCTGGGCGCCAAGCCGCTGCGGCCGGAAAAATCGACCAACTACTCGATCGGGATCGTGGCCCAGCCGCTGCGGCGGATGAACGTCACGCTCGACGTCTACCAGATCAAGATCGACAACCGCATCCTGCAGAGCGGCACGCTGGGGCCGAACGCGGCGGTCAGCAACGCCCTGGCCAGCCAGGGGCTTAACCCCCAGCAGGCGGCCTTCTACTACGGCAATTTCGCCGACACCAAGACGCGCGGCATCGACTTGGTGGTCGACTACCACAGCGACTTCGGCGACTTCGGCTCGGTGCACTGGACGGTCTCGGCCAACCACACCAAGAACGAGTTCACCCGCGTGGTCCAGCCGCCGCCGGCCCTGGCCGCGGCCGGCATCGTCTATATCGACCGGGTGAAGATCGGCGACCTGACGGTCGGCACGCCCAAGGACAAGTACATCGTCGGCGCCGACTGGACCCTCGGCAAGTTCGACACCAACCTGCGCCTGACCCGCTACGGCGAGGTCATCCAGCGCACCTCGCTGCCGGCCAACGACGAGACCGTCAGCCCCAAGCTGATCGTCGACTTGGACCTCAGCTACGCGGCGACCGAGAACGTCACGGTCAGCGTCGGAGCCAACAACCTGCTCGACGCCTATCCCGACAGCGTTCGCGCCGCCAATCGCGGCACGCCCGCCTTCGCCTATTACAACCAGTACTCTCCGTACGGGATCAGCGGCGGCTTCTACTACGCCCGCGTCGCCGCCCGCTTCTAGGCTTGCCGCCGGTCCGGGCGCAGGCCCGGACCGGTCCTCTCGGAGTTCATGATCAGCCGCTGGCCGCCGACACCCGCATGGTCACGGCGACCGAAGGCACCAACATCTGCGCGGTCGTTTCGCCGGACGGCAAGACCGTGGCCTTCGACGTCTACGCCATGCTGTGGCTGATCCCGGTCGAGGGCGGTCCGGCACGGCGGCTGACCGAGGAGATCTACGAGATCGCCCAGCCCGACTGGTCGCCGGATGGCAAGACGCTGACCTTCCAGTCGTATCGCGACGGCAATTTCCACGTCTGGACCATCGGTGCCGACGGGGCGGACCTGAAGCAGCTGACCAAGGGCGCCTTTGACTGCCGCGAGCCGCGCTGGTCGCCGGACGGACGCAAGATCGCGTTCTCGAGCGATCGCGGGGGCCGTTACGGCGTGCACCTGCTGGATGTCGCCAGCGGCGAGATCACCGCCTTCAGCTCCGGACCGACCGACGAGTTTGAACCCTCGTGGTCGCCGGACGGCAAGAGCATCGCCTTCACCGTCGACAAGGTCCGCATCGACGTCCAGGGGCTGGACGGGGCGCGGCGGACGGTGGTCAAGGTCAAGGGCTCGGCCGACCGGTTCAACGCCGCCTCGGTGGCCAGCCCCGTCTTCACGCCGGACGGCCAGGACGTGGTCTTCACCGCCATCGAGAACGGCAAGGCCGAGCTGCGCAACGCCGCCGGCGTCGTGGTGCAGGGCGAGGACGTATTTCCGTTCCGCGCCGCCTGGCTGCCGTCCGGCGAGTTCCTGTACACGGCCGACGGCCAGATCAAGCGCCGGTCCGCGAACGGGGAAACCAAGGTCGTGACCTTCGCCGCCGCCGTGCCCGTGCTGACGCCGCGCTACACCAAGAAGAGCCGCGACTTCCTGTCGGCCAAGACCCGGCCGGTCATCGGGATCGGCAGTCCGGCCTTGTCGCCGAGCGGTCGCCAGGTGGTGTTCCGCGCCCTCAACGACCTCTATCTGCTCGACATCGGCGGCGGTCCGGCCAAGGCCTTGACGAAGGACGCCTTCAGCAAGGTCGATCCGGCCTGGTCGCCGGACGGCAAGACCCTGGCCTATTCGACCGACAAGGGCGGATCGCTCGATATCTGGCTGCGCGACATGGCCACCGGGGCGAGCCGCCAGCTGACCCATTTCGACGGCGCGGCGGTGTCCAGCGCCTGGTCGCGCGACGGCAAGTCCATCGCCTTCCTCAGCCAGAACGGCGGCCTGTTCGTCGCCGACGCGGCGACCGGCGAGACCCGCCGCGTCTATGGCGATCTCTGGGAGCCCGGCAAGCCCACCTGGGGGCCGGGCGACAAGATCATCGCCTACGCCGCGTTCAAGCCGTACTCGGCCCGGTTCCGCGAAGGGCTCAGCGAGATCCTGATCGTCGACGTGGCGAGCGGGAAGGGGACCTACGCCCCGATCCTGCCCGACCGCTCGCTGGGCACGCGCGGCGACGACGGCCCGGTCTGGTCGCCGGACGGCAAGGCCCTGGCCTATGTCTTCGCCAGCCGCCTGCATCTGTCGCCGGTCGACGAGACCGGCAAGCTGCTGGGGCCGCCCAAGCCGCTCAACGACGAGGTCACCGACGCCGTCGGCTGGAGCGGCGACGGCAAGAGCCTGATCTACGTCTGCGCCGGCCAACTGAAGCTCATCTCGGTCGCCGGCGGCGCGCCCAAGACCGTGCCGCACGGTCTGACCTGGGCCAATGTCCGGCCCAAGGGGCGGATGGTGGTCCGCGCCGCCCGCCTGTGGGACGGCAAGTCGCCGGCGGTGCGGGAGAACGTCGACGTCCTGATCTCCGACGGCCGTATCGCCGGCGTCGCCCCGCGCGGCGAGGTGGCGGCCGACGTGACCGTGATCGACGCGCCGACGGGCACGGTGATGCCCGGCCTGATCGACATGCACACCCACCGCCAGATGCAGGGCTATGGCTATGGCGATCGGGAAGGGCGGCTATGGCTGTCGCTGGGGGTGACCACCACCCGCTCGCCCGGCGGCCCGGCCTATCACACGGTCGAGGACCAGGAGGCGATCGAGTCCGGCAAGCGGGTCGGTCCGCGCTACTACGCCACCGGCGAGGCGATCGACGGCTCGCGGATCTTCTACAACTTCATGCGGCCGGTCACCGAGCCGGGCCAGATGGCGCTGGAGATGAGGCGCGCCGAGGCGCTGTCCTACGACCTGATCAAGACCTATGTCCGGCTTTCGGGGGAGCGCCAGAAGGAGGTCATCGCCTGGGCCCACGCCAAGGGCCTGCCGCTGACCTCGCACTACCACTATCCGGCCCTGGGCCTGGGCATGGACGGCATGGAGCACCTGGGCGCGACCAGCCGCACCGGCTATTCGCGCACGGTCAGCGCGCTGGGGAACACCTACCAGGACGTCAACGCCGCCTTCGTGGCCAGCAAGGCGGCGCGCACCCCGACCCTGTTCACCTCGACGGCCTTGCTGGCCGACGACCGCTCGCTGGTCGACGATGCACGGATCAAGGCGCTGTATCCGCCGTGGGAGTACGCGCGGCTGCTGGAGCGCGCCAAGCAGATGGCGGCCATGGACCGCACCCCGATCCTGGCCTCGCTGGCCCGCAATGTCGCCGAGGTGGCGCGCACCGTCCGTGCGGGCGGCCGTATCACCACCGGCACGGACTCGCCGATCGACTTCAACGCCGTCAGCCTGCACATGAACCTTCGGGCCATGGTCCGCTACGGGATGACCCCCTACGAGGCCCTGGTCACCGCCACCAGCGCCTCGGCGGAGTATCTGGACGAGCCGCTGGGCTCGATCGCGACCGGCAACTACGCCGACCTCGTCGTGGTCGACGGCGACCCGCTGGCTCGAATCGAGGATGCGGCCAAGGTCACCAAGGTGATCAAGCACGGCGAGGTCTACACGATCGCCGACCTGGTCAGCCCGTTCGCGGACCACGCCCAGCACGCCGCCCTGGGTCTGGGCGGCGGCGGGCGGCGTTTCGCCTGCGAGGCCACGCCCGAATACTGGTGGCACGAGCCTAGCTTCCTGGCGCACGCCCGCGCCTCGTGTTGCGACGGCGCCTGCGGCTACGCGCCCGGCTTCAGCCTCCAGGTCTAGCGGCGGGAGCGGCCATGGGGACGTTCGCGCCGCCGCCCGGCCTAGCCCTAGGTCTTGGGCAGGAACGGCGCCCAGGCCTCGACCAGCACGCCGGGCTGGGCGCTGGTGAGCGAGATGTGGCCGCTGACGAACTCCAGCCGCAGGCGCATGCCGGCCAGGCCCACGCCTAGGGTCGGGGCGTCGCTCTCCGGAAGGCCGACGCCGTAGTCGCGGATCGACAGCAGCACCATCTCGCCGGCCTGTCGCAGGCCGATCGTGGCGCGGGGGCTGCCGGAGTGGCGGTGCACGTTGGCCAAGGCTTCCTGGGCGACACGATACAGCGCCACCTCCGTCGTCCGCTCCATCTTCGGGAAGTCGTCGGCGATGTCGATCTGCAGGCTCAGCCCGGTCCGGCGCGCGAAGCCCTCGGCCATCTGCCGGATGGCTGGGCCGAGACCCATCTCCTCCAGGGCGGGGGGGTGCAGCACGTAGGACAGGCTGCGGATCTCGTCCAGGGCGTGGGCCAGCAGGGCCTCGACCTCGACCCGGACCTTTTCGGCGCGGCCCTCGACCTTCATCGCGCCCAGCATCAGCTTGGCGCCGGTCAGGTATTGAGCCGTGCCGTCGTGAAGTTCGCGCGCGATGCGCCGGCGTTCGTCGTCCTCGGCGTGGAGGAGGGCCGCGGTGGCCCGGCCCAGGGCGGCCTGGGCGTGGCGTTGAACGGTGATGTCCTCGTTGGCCACGACGGTCAGCGTCCGGTCGTCGCGAGAGACGCGCGTCGCGGTCATTCGGACCCACAGCGGGCCGTTGATCAGCGGAACCTGGTATTCGAAACGGAAGGGGCCGGACTCACCGGCCAGCACCCCTCGTAGTCCCGCCGCCGCGGTCGACCCGTCGGGTTCGCCCATCTGTTCGCAGCACGAAACGTAGTTGAGGCCCAGTCCGTAGTTTTCGAGGGGAAGTTCGTTGAATTCGACGAACTGCATCCAAGAATCATTGACCGCGATGATTTCGCCCTGATCGTCCAGGATCGCAACATTCGCGGTGACAGTATCGAGTATGGATTCATGCAAACTGAACGCGGACCATTCGCTCATCTCGTGAGCTGTGTGCATTTCGGTATTTAGCCTTTTATTTTGATTGTTAGCGTCACGCAGGCCGCCGTACAGGATTCGCGCGCCCGGAGACGCGACGAGAACGCGCATGTTTTACTGCCGCACGCTTGAAGTTTCGACGTTATATTTCGAACGCGACTGAAGAGGCGTAACGAACGCCCGTCGTGAAATCCGAAGGAGGGATCTTTGTTCCTGAACGTCCGGGATCGGCCTCCCGCCGCGGTCGTCGTTCCGCATGGGCGCGAGACTAGGGCTCGAGGCCGTTATAGACCGTCGAGCCGGGACCGCCGGGTTGGCGCAGCACTTGGCGGCGCAGTCCGGGGTCGAAGCTGATGTGCACGCAGCGGCTCTTCTCGTAGATCAGTTGATCAAACTTCAGCACGCTGTCGCGGATGGCCTTGGCGGCCTCGAGATCGGTCATGCCGTCCACATGGAAGTCGGCGGCGTGGCCCACGGCGTGGGCCGAGGTGGCGTTGACCTGCGGATTGCGGTACGCGCTGGTGATCTCGATCGGTCGGTTGAACAGCGCCCGGACGGTCTCCATGCGCTCGGCCAGGCGTTTGAGATTCTCCAGATGCGGCGGCGTGGGGTCGTTCTTGACCCCCATCGACAGCGCCTTGCTTGAGATGGTGAATTCCTCGAGCGAGAAATGCGCGCTGAGTTTCATGGCCGCCCCTCCTGATGTCGCGGAAGGTTAGCGCTTAACCAGCACAATCCAAGCGCGAATTTCGAGGGCGGCGCTACTGAATGTGGCCGTAGTGGCGGACGATATAGACCGCGAAATAGATCAGGGCGCCCGCGGAGAACAGGATGTGGAAGCGCGGGTTGCGGATGAAGCATCCGGCGAGGCACAGGCTGATCATCAGGCCGATCCGGATCGGGTATTCGGGACCGAGGCCAAGGAAGTGCGGCGCGCCCTTCAGGAAGGTGTCCAGGATGTCCATCAGCAGGCTGACGATCAGCAGGCCGAAGAACCAGGCCCGCCGCGACATGAAGTAGTCGCCGTAGCCATCGTACTCGCTGATCTCGGTGGGGAAGATCACGCTGCACAGCAGGAAGATCATGGCCGCTTCCGAGATCAGGAAGATGTAGGTCTCGAAGGTGAGGACATGCAGTTCGCTCAGCAGGAACTGCCACCACCAGAACGAGGTGATCGTCACCATCATGTAGAGCACCCAGCACAGGTGCGGCCACCAGAGGTGCTCTTTCTTGGGATGCTGGATCAGGCCGGCCACGCCGTTCAGCAGTCGCGCCAGGCTGAGGCCCATGATGATGCTGATCATCGTGCGGGCGTGGACCAGGAGATCGTGGCTGGGAGGAGCGATCTGCATCCGTAGAGATGACCACTCGGCGCGGTTGTACGCTAGCCCCCTCCAGCGTCTTGGCGCCGGTTCCGGAATCCGGGCAGGGTGCGTGCGTGTCCGACCAGTTTTCCCTCTTCGACGCGCCGCCGATCACCGACCGGCTGTTCTTCGCGATCTTCCCCGATCCGGCCACGGCGGCCGAGATCGCCCGGCAGGCCGACACGCTGCGCGCCGCGCACCAGTTGGGCGGCCGGCCGCTGGCGCCCGAGCGGTTCCACATCACCCTGCATCACCTGGGCGATCATGCCGGCGTGCGGCGCGACATCGTGGCGATGGCGAGCGAGGCGGCCGAGGCGATGACCACCGCGCCGTTCGAGGTCGCGTTCGATCGCGCCGCCAGCTTCAACAACGGCGGCAACAATCCGTTCGTCCTGCACGGCGGCGAGGGTCTCGAAGCCTTGAAGGGTTTCCAGCGCGACCTGGGCCTGACCATGGCGCGAGCGGGTCTGGGCAAGCTGGTGGACAAGAGCTTCACGCCGCACGTGACGATGCTCTACGACAAGCGCCTGGTCCCTGATCAGGCCGTCGCGCCGATCAGATGGACCGTCAACGGCTTCACGCTGATCCACAGTCTGCTGGGGCGGACCGAGCACGTGATCTTGGGAAACTGGGCGCTGCGCTGAAGACGCGTACCTATTTTTCGATCAAGCTGAACCAATCGCCGCGTCGCGCATTGTCTAGCTGTATCCCCCCTTGATTTGAACTGGCCCCGGAGCCTCAGCTCCGGGGTTTTTGTCGTTTCAGACGACGACCGCCGGCCTCAGCAAGGCCGCGACATTGCCCAAGGCCTCGCGCAGCAGCGACGCCTTGGCCGGTCCGCCCAGCGAGATGCGCAATCCGCCGGGATGGTCGGGCGTCGCGGCGAAGGCGTCGGCCGTCACCAGGGCCAGACCGCGCGCGGCGGCCGAGGCGCGAAGTCCGCCCGCGTCGAGACCGGTCGGCAGGTCCAGCCAGACATGAAGACCCTCGGCGTCGCCGCGTGCGGCGGGCAGGATCTCGGCGGCGATGGCGCGGCGGGCGCGGGCTTCCAGCCGCACGCCGGCCAGGATCCGCTCGGCGGCGCCGTCGCGGATCCAGCGAACGGCGACGGCCGTGGTCAGGGGCGATCCCATCAGCGCCGTGGCGTGCAGGGCCTCGGCGATCCGCGCGGCCGTCGGTCCGGGCGGCGCGGCCAGGAAGGCGGTGCGCAGGCCGGGCGACAGGGTCTTGGACAGGGTGGCGATGTGAAAGGTCCGCTCCGGCGCCAGCGAGGCCAGGGCGGGCAGGGGGCTGTCGAACAGGCGGCTGTAGGGATCGTCCTCGATCAGCCAGGCGTCGCTCTCGGCGACGATGGCCGCGACCTCCCGACGGCGCGCCAGGCCCATGGTCGTGGCGACCGGGTTGCGGGTGGTCGGAACCAGGTAGACGGCGGCCGGTCGCTCCTCGGCGCAAAGTCGGGCCAAGGCCTCGGGCAGGAAGCCTTCGTCTTCGACCGGACAGGCGACCAGTCGCAGTCCCAGCCGCGCGGCCAGGGCGACGACCCCGGGATAGGTGAGGGGTTCGACCACGATGCAGGCGCCGGGTTTCGCGATCGTCGTCAGGACGGCGGTCAGGGCTGATTGAGCGCCCGGGCAGACCACGATTCGCTCCGGTCCGATCTCGCCCAGCACCGGCGCCAGCCAGGCCGCGCCGGCCGCCCGCTGGCCCGGCGTTCCAGGTCCGGCGTGATAGGCCATCAGGGTCGCCACGTCGGTGCGGTCCAGAATCGCGGCGGTCGTCTCCTTGAGGAGGGCCGCCAGCGACACGCCCTGGGGCGGAGGCGGCAGGTTCATGCTCAGGTCCACCAGGCCCGCCTCGTCGTCCACGGCGCGACGACGCACGAAGGTGCCGCGCCCCACCGTGCCCTCGACCAGGCCGCGGGCGCGCGCGGCGCCATAGGCGCGGGTGACCGTGGTGAAGTCGATGCCGAGCTGGTCGGCCACGGCGCGCTGGGGCGGCAACTGGTCGCCGGGTTGCAACTCGCCTTCGCGCACGGCCGTTTCCAGGGCTTCGACCAGAGCCAGATAGATGGGTTGGCCGCCGCCCGTGCGGACGTGCCTTAGCCAGCCGGAGGTCGGGCGGTCGCGGGTCATGGTTGCTTTTCCATGGCGTGGTACATACATTGCGTATGTAATGTATGCAACAAGGCTCGCATTGTATGGAACGGTCGCTCATCACCCATTTCAACAGCCCCACCAGCCTTCAGGCTGGGTTGCGGTGCCGTTGTCCGCGTTGCGGCGAGGGCAAGCTGTTCGGCGGCTTCCTGCGCCTGGCCAAGCGCTGTGACCGCTGCGGCCTGGACTACGGTTTCGCCGACCCGGCCGACGGCCCGGCCTTCTTTGTCATGACCGGCGTCGGCGTCCTGGTGATCGCGATCTGGGGCTGGGCGGTGATCGCCTGGAGCCCGCCGCTGTGGGTGCAGTTCGCGACGGTCTTTCCGGCCCTGCTGGTCGGCTGCCTCGGCACGCTGCGCCCCGTGAAGGCCTGGCTGGTCGCCGAGCAGTACATCCACAACGCCAGCGAGGGCGGCGCCTCCAGCGTTCAGAAGCGGTAGAAGAGGGGACGCCCACGACGGGGGCGGGGCGGACGTCCCCTCCGGCGCGCCGCTCGAAGGCGACGCGCGACCGTGTCACCAGTTGAACAGGGTGCCGTCCTCGAGGCGGTTCACCGGCAGGCTGGCGGGGCGATAGGGGAACTGGGCGGCCAGGTCCTCGTCGATGTCGACGCCATGGCCGGGCGCCTCGCCCGGATGCAGTTCGCCGTCCTTGAAGGTGTAGGCGTGCGGGAACACCCGGTCGGTGTCGGCTGTGTGGCGCATGTATTCCTGGATGCCGAAGTTGGGGACCCACAGGTCGAAGTGCAGGGCCGCGCCCATGCAGACCGGCGACAGGTCGGTGGCGCCATGGAAACCGGTGCGCACGTTGTTGATCTCTGCCAGGCCGGCGATGCGCCTCAGATGCGAGATCCCGCCGGCGTGGACGATGGTGGTGCGGATGTAGTCGATCAGCTGTTCGTCGATCAGCTGCTTGCAGTCCCAGATCGAACTAAACACCTCGCCCACGGCCAGGGGCGTGGTGGTGTGCTGGCGGATCAGGCGGAAGCTGGCCTGGTTCTCGGCGGGGGTGACGTCCTCCAGCCAGAACGGGCGATAGGGCTCCAGGTCCTTGCCCAGGCGGCCGGCCTCGATCGGCGTCAGGCGGTGATGGCTGTCGTGCAGCAGGTGCACCTCTTCGCCCAGCGCCTTGCGGGCGGCTTCGAACAGCTTGGGCACGGTGGGCAGGTACTTGCTGGTCGACCAGACGTTCTCGGTGGGGATCGCCGCGTCGGCGGGCTCGTAGAACAGCTTGTCCTTGGAGACGCCGTAGGTGCTGGGCAGGCCCGGCACGCCGGTCTGCAGGCGGATCGCCTTGTAGCCCATGGCCTGGTACTTCAGCGCCTCGTTGATCGTGTCGTCGATCGTCGCGCCGTTGGCGTGGCCGTAGACCATGACGCCGGTGCGGCTGGCGCCGCCGAGCAGTTGATAGAGCGGCAGGCCGGCGACCTTGGCCTTGATGTCCCACAACGCCACGTCGACGGCGGCGATCGCCGACATCGTCACCGGCCCCCGACGCCAGTAGGCGCCTTTGTAGAGGAACTGCCAGATGTCCTCGATCTGGTGGGCGTCGCGGCCGATCAGGCACGGAACGACATGCTCCTGCAGATAGGCCGCGACGGCCAGCTCGCGCCCATTCAGCGTGGCGTCGCCAATCCCGTAGGTCCCGTCCTCGGTGGTGATCTTCAGGGTGACGAAGTTGCGCCCCGGACAGGTGACGATGACCTTGGCGTCGGTGATTTTCAGCATTCGGCTCTTCCGTGGGTCCTGGTCGCGCGGCGGTCGATCGGCCGGCTGGCGCGCCCTCGCGCTCCCCTTGGGATTCGCGAATGGGTTCAAAAGTGGCCTGGCCAATTGCGTCGGTTCTCGCCCTGGTGTCAAGCGAGTCGCAGCCGACGCCTCTCGCTGTTGCCGACTCCTCGAACACTTACTGGGATGAATTCGCCATTTATAACGGTCGCATAGTCAGAAAACTCCATAATTTCGGAAACCGGTGTCATCGATTTTGAACGAGAGTCCAGGGGAATGTCTTGAAAGTGGCCAGGCCACTTGGTAGGGTTCGCACATCGACACGGCGACCAAGCCACCAACAAGTCGAAAGAAGAGGGGAAATCCATGAAGCGGCTGCTCTGCTGCGCGTCCACGCCCGCGCTCCTGCTGGCGATGTCCACCACCGCCTTCGCCCAGGCCGCGCCCGACGCCATCGCGCTGGACGAGGTGGTCGTCACCGCCCAGAAGCGCGCCGAGAACGTCCAGAACGTGCCCCTGGCGGTTTCGGTCGTCACCGCCCGGCAGCTGGAAAGCGCCGGCGTCAAGGAATTCACCGATGTCTCGCGGGTCGCGCCGTCCCTGACCATTCGCCAGGCCGACCAGCCCATCAACGCCTCGGTGGCGCTGCGCGGCATCGGCACCTTCGCCTACGGCATCGGCGTCGAGCCCAGCGTCGCGGTCCAGCTGGACGACGTGCCGGTCTCGTTCCAGGCCCGGGCCTTCTCCGACCTGACCGACGTCGAACGGATCGAAGTCCTGCGCGGTCCGCAGAGCACCCTCTACGGCAAGAGCGCCTCGGCCGGCCTGATCAACATCTACACCCGCGATCCCAGCGCCAAGTTCAGCGTCCTGGCCAATGTCCTGGCCACCGACGACCACGAATACCGCGGCGCGGTCAGCCTGTCGGGTCCAATCGGCGAGACCCTGGGCTACCGGATCAGCGCCAGCCGCAGCGAATATGACGGCAACGTCAAAAACCTCTACGACGGCAAGAAGATCAACGGCCGCGACGAGACCTCGATCCGAGGCAAGCTGCTGTGGCGGCCGATCGACGACCTGAAGGTGACGCTGGGCGCCAGCTATATCGACGGCGTGGCCACCTCGAACGCCACGATGCGCGTCTATACGCCGGGCGCGACCCTGCGCGGCACGCCGGGCCTGACCGCCAACGTCACCATGCCGGGCGTCGTGCCGGGCGAGGAGAACCTGACCGTCAGCAACGACACGCCGCCCTACGCCAAGAGCGAAGGTTTCGGCCAGTCGCTGAAGATCGAATACGAGCTGCCCAAGGACTTCAGCCTGGTCTCGATCACCTCGCACGACCAGTTCCGCCTTGACGACCAGCTGGACTCCGACCGGACCTCGTACACGGCGATCAAGAACGCTCAGGGCGGTTACTTCAAGGCCAAGGCCAACACCCAGGAAGTGCGCCTGCTGTCGCCCGGCGACGGACCGTTCCGCTACACCCTGGGCCTGTTCTACGGCGACAACGACCTGCGCCGCAGCTTCAAGCGCGGCCCGTTCTTCTCACAGGCGCAGTGGTACGCCCAGGCGACTTCCGAGAACAAGGCGGCGTTTGGTCAAGGCGAATGGACCTTCCTGCCCAAGACCACGGCGATCGTCGGCCTGCGCTACCAGAAGGAAGACATCGGCTACTATTTCAACGACATCTACAACGGCAACGCCAAGTTCTCGGGCAGCGCCTCGGACAGCTCGGCGACCTATCGCCTGGGTCTGCGCCAGCAGGTCACCGACGACGTGATGGTGTTCGGTTCGTTCGCCACCGGCCACAAGGGCCAGACCTACGATCTGACGACCGGCTTCAACCAGGCCCGCGCCAACGTCGGGCCGATCGCCCCCGAAGAGTCCAAGTCGTTCGAGGCGGGGATCAAGAGCCAGCTGCTCGATCACCGGATCCAGCTGAACGGCACCGTCTTCCATGTGAAGTACGACGACTACCAGGCCCAGGGCATCGACACGATCGGCGGGACGCAGAACTTCCGCCTGACCAATGTCGGCAAGGTGCTGACCAAGGGCGTGGAGATCGAGGCGACGGCGATCGCCACCAAGGAACTGCGGTTCAACGCCTCGGTGGCCTATGTCGACGCCAAGATCACCTCGTTCCCCAAGGCGGCCTGTTGGCCGGGCCAGACGGCGGCCCAGGGCTGCGTGGCCGGTTCGCCTTCGTTCCAGGACCTGAAGGGCGCGACCCTGCCGAACGCGCCCAAGTGGAAGCTGAACGCGGGCCTGGATTTCACCCAGCCGCTCGGCGACTACGAGATGCTGTTCTCGGCCGCCTACGCCTATCAGACCAAGGTCAACTTCTCGCTCAACACCGACCCGGGCACCGTCCAGAAGGCCTATGGCGTGGTCAACGTCTCGGGCGGCTTCCGCAAGCCGGGCGGCGGCTACCAGGTCGTGGCCTTCGTCAACAACGTGTTCGACAAGAGCTACGGCGTGAACGGGGCCAACCAGTTCGGCAACTTCGGCAGCCAGACGGTCACTGAACTGCAGCCGGCGCGCGACTTCCACCGCTATGCGGGCGTGCGCCTGTCGCTTTCCTACTAGGGCGTTCTCCCAGGGCCCCTGTGCGGCGGGCTTCAGGCCCGCCGCTTTCTTTCTGCTCCTGACGGCGGGATTCGCCGCTAGGCTTAAGTTCAAAAGACGTTTCCAATCAGGCGAGGGCGTAGACATGGCGGACAATTCGCGGAACGACGGCGAGACCCGGCGCGGTCTGGTCACTCGTAGAGGCGCGGTCGGCGCGGCGGGCGGCATGGCCCTGGCCGGTCTGGCGGCCGGCGCGAGCCAGGCCCAGGCGCGGGCGGCCAAGCCCGGTCCCGCCACGGGGGCGCCCAGCATCCTCTATCCGCATGAAAGTCCGACCCGCTCGACCAAGAGCCTGGCGGCGACCTGGCGTTTCCGGCCCGATCCCAAGGACGTGGGCGAGACCGAGGGCTGGCAGAAGGGGCTGAAGGATTTCCGCCTGATCCCGGTGCCGGCCAGCTGGAACGACATCTTCGACGACGTGCGCAACTATGTCGGCTCGGCCTGGTACGAGACCGACTTCCGCGTCGAAAAGGGCTGGGACGGCCAGCGCATCCACCTGCGCTTCGGCTCGGTGAACTACACCGCCAAGGTCTGGCTGAACGGCAAGCCGCTGGGCGGACATGTCGGCGGCCACCTGCCGTTCGCGTTCGACATCACCGACGCGGTGTCGCTGGACGGCGACAACGTGCTGACCGTGCTGGTCGAGAACAAGATCCAGCTGGACCGCGTCCCCTCCACGCCCGACCGAGCGCGTTGGCACATGCACACCGTCCACTTCCCGCAGACGGCCTACGACTTCTTCCCCTATGCCGGCATCCACCGCCCGGTGCTGCTGTTCACGACGCCCGATGTCCACCTGAAGGACGTGACGGTGAAGACCAGCCTGGACGGCAAGGTGTCGATCGCCCTTGAGGCCAGCGCGCCCTGGTCGGGCAAGGCCAGCGTGACGATCTCGGACGACAAGGGCGAGCAGAAGGGCTCCGTGACCCTGAGCGGCGGCAAGGGCTCGACCGTGGTGGCGCTGAAGGGCGCGCGGCCGTGGAGCCCCGAGGATCCGCACCTCTACACCCTGACCATCCGCCTGGAGAACGGCGCGACGCCCGACGAGTACGCCCTGAAGATCGGCGTGCGCACCATCGAGGCCAAGGGCGACAAGCTGCTGCTGAACGGCAAGCCGGTGTTCCTGCGCGGCTTCGGCAAGCACGAGGACTTCCCGATCCACGGCCGCGGCCTGGACGTGCCCTCGATCATCCGCGACTTCGAGCTGCTGAAATGGATCGGCGGCAACAGCTTCCGCACCTCGCACTACCCGTACAGCGAGGAAGCGATGATGCTGGCCGACGAGCACGGCCTGCTGGTCATCGACGAGACCCCGGCCGTCAGCCTGGTGTTCGCCGACCCGCCGGAAATCCAGGAAGCCCGCTCCAAGCAGCTGCGCCAGGACATCATCGACCTGGTCCGCCGCGACAAGAACCACGCCTGCGTGATCATGTGGTCGCTGGCCAATGAACCGCTGGTGAAGCCTTTCCACACCACCGATCCCGAGCCGGCAGGCGGCAACGAGACCGGCCTGAAGTTCTTCTCGCCGCTGTTCGACCTGACCCGTCAGCTGGACGACACCCGGCCGGTGACCATCGTCAGCGTCCAGGGCGGCTCGACAGACTGGCAGGCCCTGGGCGACGTGGTCTGCGTCAACTCCTACCAGGGCTGGTACTCGCTGTCGGGCCAACTGGACCTGGCCGAGGAGGCGCTGAAGGGCGACGTGGCCAAGCTGCGCGCGCGCCATCCGGACAAGCCGATCATGTTCACGGAGTTCGGGGCCGACGCCGTGGCCGGCATGCACGCCCATCCGCCGGAGATGTGGACCGAGGAATACCAGGCCGACATGGTCGAGATGTATATCCGGGTGCTGGGCGAGTACCCGTTCATCTTCGGCACCCATCCCTGGGCCTTCGCCGACTTCCGCACCTCGCAGAGCATCATGCGGATCGGGGCGCTGAACCACAAAGGCTTCTTCACCCGCGAACGGAAGCCCAAGCTGGTCGCCCATCGCACCCGCGCGCTGTGGAGCAAGCCCGCCAAGGTTTGATCCCGCCGTGACCGAGCCCGTCGCCGACTCGAGAAAGCTGCGCCAGCACATCGCCAACCTGATCGCGGCCTCGATCCGCGACGGGCGCTGGGCGACTGGCAAGCGCCTGCCTTCCGAGCGCGACCTGGCCGACGACTACAAGGTCAGCCGGCCGACCATCCGCGAGGCGATGATCGTCCTGGAGGCGCGCGGCCTGGTCGAGGCGCGGCATGGGGCGGGGGTCTATGTCGCCGACGCTCCGCGTCCCGAAGTGTCGGCGCCCCAGCTGGAGGTCAGCGCGTTCGAGCTGGTCGAGGCCCGGCGTCTGATCGAGGGCGACGCCTGCGCCCTGGCCGCGGCGGTGATGACAGACGAGCAGCTCGACGAGCTGACGGTCATCCTGCACGACATGGCCGAGGAGCATGACTTCGGGGCGCTGGCGGACCTGGCCGACCGGCGCTTCCACGTCGCCATCGCCAAGGCCAGTCGCAACGGCGTGCTGGTGGCCATGGTCGAGAACCTGTGGGACCTGCGCTACCAGCCGACTTGTCGCGACCTGCTTGAGCGGGCGGGGCGGGTGAGGGACAAGCCCCTCGTCAACGACCACCAGGAGATCCTGGACGCGCTGAAGGCCCGCGATCCCGCCGTCGCGCGCACGGCGATGCGCGAGCACCTGGGCCGGGTGATCGAGAACCTGATGGCCGTGGCCGAGGCCGACGCGCTGGAGGAGGCCAAGGCCAAGATCCAGGCCCGCCGCCGCGAGGTGGCGCGCCGGGCCGGCGTCTAGGAAGGCCCGCCCGAGCACAGCGGCGCGGCGACGATCTCGGCCAGCATCGTGCGGTCGTGGGCCAAGGCGCGCTGGCGGTAGTGCTCCAGGTGGTGCGGGATCAGGACGGCCAGGGCGGTGGCCGAGCCGCCGGCGACGATCGCCACCGGCCACGCGCCGAGAAGGGCCCGCAGGCCGCGCGCCGAGGCTCCGGTCAACAAGGCCAGCAGTCCCAGCGCGCAGCACAGCATGGCGGACGCCTAGGCCGGAACGGCTTGCGCGTGGCAGGCCTTGGCGGGGGCGGCGTCCTCGTATTCGTCGTGACGGCGCATCCAGTCGCCCATATTGCCGGTTTCGTTGCGGCCCAGGGGCGCGCGGTCGAGGATCATGTAGGTCCCGATCAGCTCCTCGCCGCCGCGACCGTAGCTGGAATAGGTATGGAAGATCTGGCCGGTCTCGTCCTTGTAGAACGAGCTCATGCCCGGTGATTCGCCGGCGTCCTCGCCGACGGGCTCGAAATTGTAGGTCGCGCCGGCCGCGACCATTTCCGGCGTGAACGACACGCCGAAGTCGTAGTTGAAATCGCTCTCGAACGACGAGACCCACGGGAATTTCCAGCCCATCCGGGCCTTGTAGGCGGCGATCTTGTCCAGCGGCGCGCGCGCGACGGCGATAAGGGTCACGTCGTGATGGTTCAGGTGGGGCAGGGTTCCGTCCAGGTGGTCGGCCAGGAACGAGCAGCCCGGGCAGCCGGCGTCCCATTCGGGCGGCAGCATGAAGTGGTAGACCACCAGCTGGCCGCGGCCGTCGAACAGCTCGGCCAGGGTCTTGCGGCCGGCGGCGGTGTCGAATGTGTAGGTCTTGTCGACCTTGACCCGGGGCAGGGCCAGCCGCTCGGCGGCGTTGCGATCGCGCAGCTGGGTTTCTTCCTTCTCATGGATCAGCAGCGCCTTGCGCGCTTGCAGCCATTCCTCACGCGACGCGACCTTGGGGTTCGCCATCGTCCTTCTCCCTGTTCGTGAGCCCGTCCAGCCGCTCGGCCTTGACAGATAACGTTGATATCAACATAAAAGGAGCGTGTCAAAGCCGCTGCAGGTCCCGTTCGCCGCCACCCTCCATGTGAAGGACACCTGCCTGTGCCTCCACGCCCAGCGCGCGGCGCGGGCCCTGGCGCGGCGGTTCGACGTGGCCCTGAAGCGGTTCGACATCACCAGCGGCCAGTTCTCGCTGCTGATGTCGCTGAACCGGCCCGAGCCGCCGACCATCGGTTCGGTGGCCGGCCTGCTGGCCATGGACCGCACGACCCTGACCGCCAATCTCAAGCCGCTGGAGCGGCGCGGCCTGCTGACGGTCAGCGTCGATCCCGGCGACCGCCGCAGCCGGCGCCTGGCTCTCACGCCGACCGGCATGGCGCTGCTGGCGCGGGCCCTGCCGGTCTGGACGCAGACCCACGCGGACGTCGAGGCCGGGCTGCCGGATGGCGGCGGCGTCGCCCTGCGAGCAGGCCTGCTGGCCCTGGCCTGACCTCGGGGCGTTTCCCCGGTCTTTTTCCGTTTTGCCCGATGGCGCACGATCTCTAGGCTGTCAGACTCGAGAATCTGACGCGCACGGAGCAATCAGGCGTGACGACCACGATCTACGGCATCAAGGCCTGCGACACGATGAAGAAGGCGCGGGACTGGCTCGACGGTCATGGGGTCGCCTACGCCTTCCACGACTACAAGACCGTGGGCATCGACCGGCCGCGCCTGGAGGCCTGGAGCAAGGCCGTGGGCTGGGAAGTCCTGCTCAACAAGGCCGGCACGACCTTCCGCAAGCTGCCGGACGCCGACAAGCAGGGGATCGACCAGGCCAAGGCCATCGACCTGATGCTGGCCAATCCCTCCATGATCAAGCGGCCGGTTCTCGCAACGGGCGATCAACTGCTGGTCGGATTCAAGCCTGACGTGTATGGTCGAGTCATGGGTTCGGGGGGCTGAATGGACGCCCAGATCGATCTGGTCATCTTCGACTTCGACGGTACGCTGGCCGACAGCACGGCCTGGGCCATCCGCGCCGTGCGGCCGCTCGCCGAACGCTTCAAGTTCAAGGCCGTGACCGAGGACGAGATCGCCATGCTGCGCGGTCGGTCCAGCCGCGAGATCATCGCCTATCTGGGACTGCCGCTGTGGAAGGTCCCGCTGGTCGCGGCCCACGGCAAGAAGATGATGGCCGCCGAGGCCCACGCGATCCCGCTGTTCGCCGGCACCAGCGACCTGCTGCGCGGCCTGTCGGCGGCGGGGCTGCGGCTGGCGATCGTCAGCTCCAATTCCGAGGCGACGATCCGCTCGATCCTGGGCGCCGAGCTGGCGGGCCTGGTCGACCACTACGGCTGCGGCGCGGCGATCTTCGGCAAGGCCTCCAAGTTCAAGGCCGTGGTCAAGGCCGCGCGCATCCCCAAGGACCGGGTGCTGTGCATCGGCGACGAGACCCGCGACATCGAGGCCGCGCGCGAGGCGGGGCTGGCCTGCGGGGCCGTCGAATGGGGCTACGCCACCCGCCGCGCTCTGGCCGACCACAGCCCGACCATGATGTTCGCGGCCATGGACGAAATTATTTCGCGGGTCGCCGCATCCAACCACGGGGTCGGCGCCGACTAGTCTTCAGAAACGGCGCGAAGGGTCGCGTCGATCTGGAGATGAGACCGATGGAAGAGCTGTTCCGCTCTTATTGGTGGCTGGTGTTCCCCCTGAGCTGGATGATGGTCGGCGCCTTCCAGACCTGGCTGGCCTATCGCGCCCGCCGCGACGCCCTGGACGTGCTGAAGTCCTATGCCGAGGCCGGCCGCGAACCGCCCGCGGCGCTCGTGGCGCGCCTGCGCGCCCACGACGCCTGCTGATCCGAAGCATCCTGGAGACCTGGACCATGGAAGAGATGTTTCGACAGTTCTGGTGGCTGATCTTTCCGCTGAGCTGGTTCGTGTTCGGCGCCTATCAGAGCTGGCTGTCCTACAGGGCCAACCGCGACACCCTGGACCTGATCAAGACCTACGCCCAGGCCGGGCGCGAGCCGCCGCCGGAACTGCTGGCCAAGCTCAGCAAGCGCTGGAACGACGGCGACGAGTTCGCGGAGGCGGACGAGGACGAACGTTCGCGTCGCCGCCATCGTCGACGCTATCGCCACCAGCACACCTGGTCGCGGGTCGCGCTGTTCGGATGCCTTTGCGCCGGCTTCACCTTCGCGTCGGTGACCGACCTCTATCAAGCCGGGCCCGCCTTCATCATCGTGGCCTTCGTGATGGGCGCGCTGACCGTGGCGTCGGCGGTGGCGATCCTGGTGGACCGAGGGCCGCGGGTCTGATGGACGGACCGCTCGTTCGAGCCGCGCGAAACGGATCTCAATCCGCCTTCGCCCGGCTCGTGGCGACGCACGAGCGGGCCCTGCGCGGGTTCCTGCGCAAGAGCGGCTTCGGCGACGCCGACGACATCGCCCAGGAGGCCTTCCTGGCGGCCTGGTCCAGCCTTGGCCGGCTGCGCGAGGACGAGGGTTTTCGCGCCTGGCTGTTCGGGATCGCCTGGCGCAAGGCCCTGGACCACGGCCGCGCCGCCCGGCGGGCCGCGCGTCGCGACCAGGCCTGGAGCGAAGACCAGGCCGAGGACGCCCCGCGCGACGTCGACCCGGCCGATCGCATGGCGCTGGAGGCGGCGCTGGCCGACCTGCCGCCGGATCAGCGGGCCTGCGTCACCCTCTGCCTCGGCCAAGGTTGGTCGCACGGCGAGGCGGCGCAGGTGCTGGACCTGCCTCTGGGCACCGTGAAGTCGCATGTGAACCGAGGACGTGAGAGATTGTTGGCCGTACTGGGAGACGCGTCATGACCCCCGAAGACCGCTTGGCCGCTTTTCTGTCCGCCGACGCCGCCCCCGCGCGGCCGGCCGTGGACGCGGCGTTCGTCGCCGAGGTGATGCAGGGCGTGGCGCGGCGCGAGCTGCGGATGAAGCTGGCCTCGGCCGCCGTGACCGCCGTCGCCGGCGGCGCGGTGCTATGGGCCTGCGCGCCGGTGCTGAACCTGGCGGTCCAGACCTTGGCGCCGGCCCTGCTGCCCGCCGCCGGAATCCTGACCCTGGCCGCGGCGGTCAGCCTGCTGGGCGGACAGATCCTGATGCGGCGCTAGGCGCTGGATTTCCCGGGGAATCGTTCGAATCCTTCGAGAGGCGTAGCCTTACGAAAGTTTCATCCGACCCGGCGCCTCCAAACGGCACGGCCCAGGCCTCTTACCTACAAGAACGGCAAGCAACACGCTCTTGTCGGGGAAAGCGAGAAATTGACATGGAAGAGATTCTGGTTCCGCTGGGCCTGTTCACGATGATCGCCGCCATCGTCATCGTTCCCAACTATCTGAGGATCCGCGAGCGACGCGAGATGCAGAAAACGGTGCGAGCGGCCATCGAAAAGGGACAGCCGCTGCCGCCCGAACTGATCGAGGCGATGACCAAGGATGTGAGGCCGCGAAGGGTGTCGTCGGCACACCGCGATCTGCGCATCGGTGTGATCCTGCTGGCGGCCTCCGGCGGCGTTGTTTTGACCGGCGTCGCGCTGGGCGGCATCAACGATAATGCGATGTTCGGCACCGTTAGCGGCGCCGCCATCCCCGGCATGATCGGCTTGGCCTTCGTCATCCTCAGCTTCTTCAACCCCAACAAGCGCGCGCCCGAGGCTTAAGCGCACCGCGGGGAAGAGGGGACGAATTCATGGGCACTGAACGCCCACCCACAGGCCACGACGTCGAACTGGCCGCCCTGGCGGCGACCGGCGACCGGCGGGCCTTCGGCGAGCTGGTGCGCCGCCACGGCTCGGCCGTGCGGGGACTGCTGCGCCGGCTGGGGGCCGATCCGGCCACGGCCGACGACATCGCCCAGGACGCGTTCCTGGTCGGCTACGAGCAGATCGTCGACTATCGCGGGGAGGGGAGCTTCGCGGGCTGGATCAAGAAGATCGCCGCGCGGCTCTATCTGCGGAAGGTCAAGCGGGAGGCGCGTTTCGTGCTGACCGAGGCCCCCGAGGACGAGGCTCCGGTCGCGTCGGACGGTTCCGCCGCGACGGCCGATCGTCTGGACCTGGACGAAGCGCTCAAGCATCTGTCGAAAGCCGAGCGGCTCTGCGTGTCGCTTTGCTACGGGGCCGACTGGTCGCACGCCGAGGCGGCCGAGGTCTTGAACATCCCCCTTGGGACGGTCAAATCCCATGTCAAACGTGGTCTGGATAAACTCAGAGCCCGGATGGCCCCGCCGTCCGAAAGCGCACCGAACGACTCCGCGAGGAGGGAAAACCGTGGCTGACCTGGATTTCGAAACCCAACTCACGCGCCTCTACGGTCAGGCTCCAGTGTTTCGCGACGCCGAGCTGTTCGCGCAGCAGGTGACCAACAAGCTTGATCGGGGCTGGGCGCTGCGCCGCGTGCTGATCGGCGCCACCGGCGTCGTGGCCGGGGTCGCCGCCGCCGCCCAGCTGGTCAGCGCCCGGTTCTCCAGCGAGTTCTCGGAGATGTCGCATGACAGTGCGCGTCAGCTGGACCTGGGTTTGGACAAGCTCACTCATCGCTACGACCAGCTGTTCACCCTGGGCGGCGCGGAGACCATCTGGCTGGCGGTCGGGCTGGCGGGCCTGGCCCTGGCCTTCGCCGTCACCCGGCTGATGGACGAGGTCTAGGCAAAGTTTTCAACGATCATGTTGCGGCGCCGAACGTTCTGGCGGAAAACGGCACGCGTTTTTCGCTGGAGTGCTCGCCCTGTCCGCCCATCGTGAAGAGAAGGTCCGCCGCCTGGCGGCTCCCGACATCGCCGCGCGCAAGGGCGGCGAGCCCATCGTCTGCCTGACGGCCTACACCGCGCCGATCGCCGCGGCGCTGGACCCCTCGTGCGACGTGCTGCTGGTCGGCGACTCGCTGGGCATGGTCGTCCACGGCCTGCCCAACACCGTGGGCGTGACCATGGAGATGATGATCCTGCACGGCCAGGCGGTGATGCGCGGCTCGCGCAAGGCCATGGTCGTGGTCGACATGCCGTTCGGCTCGTACGAGGGCGCGCCGGAAGACGCCTACGCCAACGCCGTGCGGATCATGAAGGAGACGGGCTGCCAGGCCGTGAAGGTCGAGAGCGGCTCCACCGTGCCGTCCACCATCGCCTATCTCGTGCAGCGCGGCATTCCGGTCATGGGCCACATCGGCCTGCGCCCCCAGGCGGTGCTGGTCGACGGCGGCTTCAAGGCCAAGGGCAAGGACGAGGCCGGCCGGCTGAAGGTGCTGGAGGAAGCCCGCGCCACCGCCGAGGCCGGGGCCTTCGCCGTGGTGGTCGAAGGCGTGGCCGAGGGCCTGGCGCGCGAAGTGACCGCGGCCATCTCGGTTCCGACCATCGGCATCGGCGCCTCGGCCGGCTGCGACGGCCAGGTGCTGGTGGTCGACGATATGCTGGGCCTGTTCGACTGGACCCCGAAGTTCGTGCGCCGCTACGCCGACCTGAAGGGCGAGATCGAGCGGGCCGCCGCCGACTACGCCCGCGACGTCAAGGCGCGCACCTTCCCGGGCGAGGCCGAGACGTACTACGCGAAGAAGGGCTAGCAGACCCAAAGACTGGGGCGCGCACCGGTTCCGCCCCGTTGCGGCTGGCCCAGACACGCTATAGGTTCGCCGCCTCGGTGGGTTCGCTCGCCATGGTTTTCATTTCGCGCGTCGATTCTGGAGTGATCCCGTATCGCCGCCTCAGGGCGCTGTTTCGCCCCTATCGGAGCCTCGTTCGTGGTCGATGTGTTTGACGAGGTCGAAGAGCAGCTGCGCTCCGACCGCTACAAGTCCCTCGCGCTGAAGTCGCTGCCCTGGGTGGGCGCGCTGGCCGCGGTGGCGATTCTGGGCGCGGGCGGCTGGATGGGCTGGACCAGCTACCAGCAGAATCAGACCGACAAGGCCGCCGAGGCCTACCAGGCGGCCCTGACCAGCGCCCAGAAAACGGGTCCGGTCACGGCCTTCCCGGCGTTCGAGGCGATCTCCAAGACCGGCACGCCCACCTACAAGGCCCTGGCCCTGATGCAGATGGGCGGCGTGCGTCTGGAACAGAACAAAACCGCCGAAGCGGTGGCTTATTTCGACCAAGCGGCCAAGCTTGCGACCAATCCGGTGCTCGCGGACGAAGCCGGCCTCAATTCCGCCTTGGCGCTCCTCGACACGGCTCCTTACAAGGAAGTCGAGGCGAGGCTTAATCCGTTGATGGGCGAGACGAGTCCCTATCGCGTGCAGGCGAAGGAAGCGCTGGCCTTCGCCAAGCTGCAGGCCGGTGACCTGGCCGGCGCGCGCGGCGACTTCCTCGTGCTGTCCAGCTCGCTCGACAACTCCTCCGACGAAATTCGCGAGCGCGCCCGCGCCGCCATGGCCATGATCGATTCAGGCTCCGCCAAGGACCTGCCGGCCGTGGTCAAGGCGGCGATGGCCCTGCCGCCTCCCTCCGCGCTGGCGCTTCCGCCCGGCGTGCAAGCCGACGTCGGCCCCGCTGCCGCCCCCAATACCGCCCAATGAGCCGCCGCCCCATGACGACTAAGCGCTATCTGCTTCTCACCGCGATGATGACCGCCGCGGTGTCGGTGGCCGGGTGTTCGACGATCTCGAAGATCAACCCCTTCGACAAGAAGGAGGCCAACAAGACCCTGGCCACCCAGGGTCAGCGGATCTCGGTCATCGCCTTCGACCAGAAGGTCGAGCAGGCCGAAGCGCTGAAGGGCGTCGACTTCTTCCTGCCCGAGCCCACCGTTCAGGCCGACTGGCCGCTGCCGGGCGGCAACGCCGAGCAATCGGTCGAGCATGTGGCCGCGGCCGCCAATTTCGACGTCGCCTGGCGCAAGGGCTTCGGCCAGAAGGCCAATCGCCGCTATCACGTCACCGCGCCGCCGGTGGCCGCCGACGGCAAGATCTTCGTCATGGACGGTGAAGCGACCGTCAGCGCCATCGACGCCCGCAGCGGCTCGACGATCTGGAAGAAGGACCTGCGTCCGGCCAAGGCTCCGGGCAAGAAGCACGGCTTCCTGGGCATCGGCGGCAGCACGGCCGACCGCACGGGCTTCGGCGGCGGCGTCGCCTACGCCAACGGCAAGCTGTACGTCGCGTCGGGCTTCCGTTTCGTCGCCCAGCTTGACGCCGCGACCGGCGCCGAGGCCTGGCGTCAGGAGACCAGCACGGCGATCCACGCCGCGCCGACCGTCGCCGACGGCCGGGTGTTCGCGATCTCCACCGACAACGAACTGCTGACCTTCAACGCCGCCGACGGCGCGCCGGGCTGGACCTATCAGGCCCTGATCGAGCCCGCCCGGATCCTGGGGGCCACCAGCCCCGCGGTCAGCGGCGACACGGTCGTGGCCGGCTTCGCCTCGGGCGAACTGGTCGCCCTGCGCGCCACCAACGGCAACGACCTGTGGAGCGAGGCCCTCAGCCGCGCCAGCCGCACCAACGCCCTGTCGGAAATCCGCGACATCGCCGGTCGCCCGGTGATCTTCAAGGGCGACGTCTTCGCCGTCAGCCATTCGGGCGTCTTCGCCGCGACCGACCTGCGCACGGGCCAGGCCCGCTGGAGCCTGCCGGTCACCGCCATCACCAGCCCCTGGGCGGCCGGCGACGTGGTCTTCGTGGTCGACAAGGCCGGCCAAGTCATCTGCGTGTCGCGTGAAGCCGGTCAGGTCTATTGGATCCGCGACCTCAACAACACCGACCAGCTGAGCAAGAAGCAGAAGAAGAAGCGCGCCAAGCACCCGCTGCTGTGGTCGACGCCGATCCTGGCCTCGGGCCGCCTGATCACCGTGTCGAGCGAAGGCCAAGCCGTCGCGCTGAACCCCAAGACCGGCGAGACGCTGAAGACCCTCAAGCTCGGCCAGCGTGTCCTGCTGGGGCCGATGGCCATGGGCGACACGGTCTATGTCGCCACCGACGAAGCCGATCTGATCGCCATCCGCTAGGCGTTCCCCGGGCTCGCCCGGACCCACAATCCAAGCGTCGCGAACCCGGGCTGGTCCTTACCAGTCCGGGTTTGTCGCTTTTGTCCCCGAAATCGACTAATCACAGCCCATGCCTTTGAAACTCGCCATCGTCGGCCGCCCCAATGTGGGCAAGTCGACCCTGTTCAACCGTCTGGCCGGCCGCAAGCTGGCCCTGGTCGACGACCAGCCCGGCGTCACCCGCGACCGCCGCTTCGCCCATGGTCGCCTGGGCGATCTGGACCTGGAGCTGATCGACACCGCCGGCTTCGAGGACGTCACCGACGAGAGCCTGGAAGCGCGGATGCGCGCCCAGACCGAGCTGGCGATCGAGGAGGCCGACGTCTCCCTGCTGGTGTTCGACGCCCGCGAAGGCCTGACGCCGCTGGACAAGATCTTCGCCGAGATCCTGCGCAAGCGGAACAAGCCGGTGCTGGTCGCCGCCAACAAGTCCGAGGGCAAGGCCGGCGACCACGGCGCGGCCGAGGCCAACGTCCTGGGCCTGGGCGAGCCGATCCAGATTTCCGGCGAGCACGGCGAAGGCATGGCCGAGCTCTATGCGGCCCTGATCGCCATCGCGCCGGAAGAGCTGCAGAGCGACCACGACGAGCTGGACGACGACAAGCCGATCAAGATCGCCATCGTCGGCCGTCCCAACGCCGGCAAGTCGACCCTGATCAACCGCCTGATCGGCGAGCAGCGCCTGTTGACCGGTCCCGAGGCCGGCATCACCCGCGACTCCATCTCGGTCGACTGGGACTGGGGCGGTCGCAAGGTGCGGCTGGTCGACACCGCCGGCCTGCGCAAGAAGGCCAAGGTCAACGAGAAGCTCGAGAAGCTCTCGACCGGTGACACCATCCGCTCGATCACCTTCGCCGAGGTGGTGCTGCTGGTGATGGACGCCACCCACCCCTTCGAGACCCAGGATCTGCAGATCGCCGACCTGGCCGAGCGGGAAGGGCGCTGCGTCGTCTTCGTGCTGGCCAAGTGGGACCTGGTCGAGGATCCGGGCGCGACCCTGAAGGGCTTCGTCGAGCACGCCGAGCGCATGCTGCCGCAGCTGCGCGGCACGCCGGTGGTGGCGCTGTCGGGCGAGACCGGCAAGGGCGTCGAGCGTCTGATGCCGGCCGTGCTCAAGAGCCACAAGGACTGGTCGACCAAGGTCAAGACCCGCGACCTGAACGACTGGCTGCAGATGGCCATGCAGCGCCACCCGCCGCCCAGCGTCGGCGGCAAGCGGATCAAGCCCAAGTACATGGCCCAGACCAAGGCCCGTCCGCCGACGTTCGTGCTATTCTCAAGCCGCGCCGACCAGATGCCCGAGCAGTATCGGCGCTACCTGATCAATAGCCTGCGTGAAAGCTTCGACCTGCCGGGCGTGCCGCTGCGCATCACCCTGAAGTCGGGCGCCAACCCCTATGCCGAGGGCGAGGCCAAGGGCCACTCGGGCAAGGGCAAGCGCGAGTTCGAGCGGCGTGAACGCGAAGCCGAACGCATTCGGGCATCGCGCAACACCGTCAAGAAGTCGGTGCGCGTGGCCGAAGCCGCCGCCGCGGCGGCCGCGGTGGCCGCCGGTCTGCCCGTGCCCGCCCCGAGCGGCGGCAAGCCTGTCTCGAAGGCGGCCAAGGCGTCCAAGGCCCCCAAGCCGACCGAGATCGCCGCGACGCCCGCCGCCGAGCCCGGCAAGGGCGCGGTCAAGTCGGTCAAGAAGCAAGGCCCCAGGGCGCAGAAGAAGTCGACCACGCCCAGCTACAAGGTCGGTTTCAAGGCGGCAGGCGGCAAGGCGGCGGGCTCCAAGACCGCGCCACGCCGTCCCGTGGCCGGCGCCCGCACCGTTCGCGGCAACAAGGCGCCGCCTAAGGGGCGCTAGACGCCCCTCAGTCGATTGTGCATCGCCGTCGCCGCGATCGCGGCCTCGCCCTGCGCCGTCGTGATCTGGTTGAGGCCGCGCACCATGTCGCCGGCCGCGTAGAGCCCAGAAATCGAGGTCTGCTGATGGTCGTCGACCACCAGCCGGCCCTGGTCATCGTGACGCGCCCCGGCCGTCAGGGCCAGACCCGTTCGCGGCGTCACGCCCAGGGCGCTGTAGAGCGCGTCGAACTCCATGCGTCCCGTCCCCGAGAAGCACAAGGCGCGCGGGCGGTCGGGTTGCAGTTCGACGCTTTCGATCGGCGTCTCGATCAGCGTCACGCCGGCCTCCGCCAGCAGGGCGCGCTCCTCGGCGGGCAGGGCGTCGGGCGCGGCGACGTGGATCAGGGTGAGCTGGTCGGCGTAGGTGCGCAGGAACAGGGCCTCGCGGGCGCCCAGCGGGCCATGGCCGATCACGCCGACCCGTTGGCCCGTGACCTCGAAGCCGTCGCAGATCGGGCAGATCCGCAGCAGGGTGCGGCGGACGGATTCGTCGACCTCGGGCAGGGCCGGGGCGTTGTCCTCGACTCCGCAGGCCAGCAGCACGGTCGCGGCCTGCAGGCGGTCGCCGTCGATCTCGAGGGTGAAGCCGTCGTCCCCGATGGAAAGCGCCTGAACCGTTCCCGCTTGGATCCGCGCCCCGTAACGCAGGGCGTGCTCCCTCTGCAGGTCAAGCAGCTTCGTCCCCGCCACCCCGTCCGGAAAGCCCGGATGGTTGTGGGTGGTCGGAATCCAGGCGGCGCGGCTGTCGCCGCCGTCGATGACCAGCACCCGCCGCCGGAAGCGTCCCATGTAGAGGGCGGCGGTCAGTCCAGCGGGACCCGCGCCGACAATGATCGCATCCAGGTGATCGGGGCTGATGGCAGGCGGGCTGGTCGTCATGGGGTCTCCGACGCCGATAGACGCGCCAGTCCGCCAAGGGTTGCACTGGAACGGGGAGGTCGGCGGGCCCATTTGCCGACCATGAGCCCACGACAAGCCAGTCTGTTCGACGATCCGGCGCCGGGACCGCCCGGTTTCGTCTATCGGCCCGACCTGATCGATCCGGACGAGGAGGCCGCGCTGGCGGAGGCGTTGGGCCGCCTGGATCTTCGCGCCTTCGAGATGCGGGGCTACAGCGCGCGTCGTCGGGTGGCCTATTTCGGCCGGCGCTATGACGGTCCGGCCGAGGAGATGCGGCACGGCCCGCCGATCCCCGATTTCCTACAGCCCTTGCGGCGCAAGGCCGCCGATCTGGCGGGCTTGGCGCCGGACGCCCTGGTCCACGCTCTGGTCAACGAATATCCGCCCGGCGCGCCGATCGGTTGGCATCGCGACAAGGCGGCGTTCGGAGAGGTGGTCGGCGTTTCGCTGCTGTCGCCGTGCGTCCTGCGGTTCCGGCGGCCGGACGGGGCCGGCTGGGAACGGCGGTCCCTGACGCTGGAGCCGCGCTCGGCCTATTGGCTGGCCGGCGAAGCCCGTTCGGCCTGGGAGCACAGCATCCCGCCGGTCGAGACGCTGCGCTACTCCGTGACCTTCCGCACCCTGGCCTAGAACTCTTCCCATTCGGTCGCGACGGCGGCGCTGGATCCCGGACGCATCTGGGGGACGGGGCGGGCCGACGGGCGGGGCGATTGCGCAGCATAGGGGCGGGCGGCGGGCGCCGCCGCGGGGCGACGGGCGGCGTCGCCCGTCTCGAAGCGCGACACCAGTCCGGCCAGGGCGGAGGATTCGGACTTGAGGTTGGTGGCGGCGGCCGTGGCCTGTTCGACCATGGCCGCGTTCTGCTGGGTCACCTGGTCCATCTGGTTGACGGCGGCGTTGACCTGGTTGAGGCCGGTGGCCTGTTCCTGCGAGGACTTGGCGATCTCGGAGATCAGGGTGTCGATCTCGGCGACCTTGCCGACGATGCCGTTCAGGGCCTGGCCGGTGTCGCCGACCAGCTGGACGCCGCGCGCCACCTGGGCGGTGCTGCTGGCGATCAGGGTCTTGATCTCCTTGGCCGCCTCGGCCGAGCGCTGGGCCAGGGCCCGGACTTCCTGGGCGACGACCGCGAAGCCTCGGCCGGCGTCGCCGGCCCGGGCCGCCTCGACCCCGGCGTTCAGGGCCAGAAGGTTGGTCTGGAAGGCGATCTCGTCGATGACGCCGATGATCTGGGTGATCTGGCCCGAGCTCTGCTCGATCTCGCCCATCGCGGCGACGGCGTCGCGTACGACCGTGCCGGAACGGGCGGCCTCTTCGCGCGCGCTGGAGGCGGCGGACGAGGCTTCCTTGGCGCCGGCGGCGCTGCGGCGGACCGTGGCGGTGATCTCGTCGAGGGCGGCGGCCGTTTCCTCGAGGCTGGCGGCCTGCTGCTCGGTGCGGCGCGACAGGTCGTCGGAGGCGGCGGCGATTTCATCGGAACTGGCGCGCAGGCCGTCGGTCGAGCCGGCGATCTGGCTCATGGCCGAACGCAGGCTGTCGACCGCGACGTTGTAGTCTTCCTTGATGGCAAGGAAGCGGCCTTCGAAGTTCTCGGTGATCCGGGCGGTCAGGTCGCCGCCGGCCAGGCGCTTCAGATAGCCGGCCAGCGAGCAGACCACGGCGCTCTGTTCTTCCTCGGCCTTGCGGCGGGCTTCGTTGGCGATCCGCTCGAGTTCGACCTGGGTGATGTCGACGGCGAACTTGATGACCTTGTGCGGCTTGCCGGCCGCGTCGAAGATCGGGTTGTAGTTGCCCTGGATCCAGACGTCCTTGCCGCCCTTGCCCACCCGCTGGAACTTGTCGGAGAAGAACTCGCCGCGCGCCAGGCTGGCCCAGAAGGCCTTGTATTCGGCGCTGCGGCCGTAGGCGGGGTCGACGAACATGCCGTGATGGCGGCCGACGATCTCGTCGAGCGAATAGCCCACGGTGCTGAGGAAGTTCTTGTTGGCGGTGATGATCGTGCCGTCGAGCTGGAACTCGATCATCGCCTGCGAACGGTCGATGGCGGCGACGGTGGCCTCCAGGTCCGCGAGGCGTTGAGCCGCCTTTTGATCAGGACGTTTTGGCGAGAAAAGCGACATCGATGAACTCCCCCGGTGGGGCCGCATCGAGGGCCGCACTGCACGAGTGAACGTGCGTCGGCGGGGTTGAGGAGGCGTTAACGTTGTCGCCCTGATCCACGCGCGACGATGCGGCAGTTTGGCGCAACTCAATCTAGGGGATATTTCGCGCCCTGACGATTCGACAGGCTTCCATGCCGTAAGGCTCTGTTTTTGCGAGATTTTGTCGGATTGTCGACTTTTGCCTCGGCGGGTGAGCCGTGAGACCCGCCGCGCGTCCGATAAGTTAACGGCGATCAGAAATCGCCGCCCTGGGGATCAGCCGACACTGGCCGATTCCTGGCCGCGGTCCTTGAACTTCACGACGCCCTTGGGGGGCACGCGGTCGGGGCGGGCCAGGTCGACGATCAGCGGGACGATGGTGTCGGGCGCGGGCACGGTCTGCGGGTCCTCGCCTGGGAAGGCGCCGGCCCGCATGCGGGTGCGCATGGCGCCCGGATCGACGCAGACGGCGCGCACCGTGGTGTTCTCCATCTCGTCGTCGTAGCAGGCCACGATGGCCTCCAGGCCGGCCTTGGAGGCCGCGTAGCCGCCCCAGAAGGCGCGATGGGTCTTGGCGACGCTGCTGGTCAGGAAGATGGCCCGACCGGCCTCGGCGCGGCGCAGCAGCGGGTCCATGGACCGGATCAGCCGCCAGTTGGCCGTCAGGTTGGTGGCCATGATCATGTCCCAGCCCTTGGGGTCCAGGTGGCCCACCGGAGTCAGGGCGCCCAGCACGCCGGCGGCGCCGACCAGGATGTCCAGCTTGCCGAACCGCTCGTACAGGGCCGCGCCCAGCTGATCCAGGCCGTCGGGCTCCAGCAGGTTCAGAGGGACCAGGGTGGCGTGCTCGTCGGTCGCGGCGAAGATCGCGTCGTCCAGAGCTTCCAGGGCGCCTTGCGTGCGGCCCAGGGCGATGACGTGGGCGCCGGCCCGGGCCAGGCCCAGGGCGATGGCCTCGCCGATGCCGCGGGTGGCGCCGGTGACGAGGGCGATGCGGCCGGCCAGCGGCTTTTCGGAGTCGGAAGTCATGGGCGGGTTCTAGTGGCTAAGCCGGACGATTGAAACCGGCGATCAGGCCTCGTCGGCGGGCCGCGCGCCGTAGCGCTGGGCGATCACCGAACAGGCCATCAGCTGGATCTGGTGGAACAGCATCAGCGGCAGGACGAGGATGCCGGCCGTCGCGCCGGGGAACAGGATGCCGGCCATCGGCACGCCGGTGGCCAGGCTCTTCTTGGAGCCGCAGAACACGATGGCCACCTCGTCGGGCTTGGAGAAGCCCAGGGCCCGCGCGCCGAACACCGTGGCGGCCATGACCACGGCCAGCAGCAGCATGCAGGCGACCAGCAGGACGCCCAGTTCCGGGATCGAGACGATCTTCCAGATGCCGCCGACCACGGCGGCGCTGAAGGCCGAATAGACCACCAGCAGGATCGAGCCGCGATCGACTTGGCCCACCAGGGCCTTGTGCTTCTCGATCCAGCCCTTGACCCAGGGGCGCACCAGCTGGCCGGCCACGAACGGCACCAGTAGCTGGATGACGATCGATTTGATCGAGTCCCAGCCGCCGACGTCGCCGTGGGCGTGCATCAGCAGGCCCACCAGCACCGGCGTCAGGAAGATGCCGAGCAGATTGGAGGCCGAGGCCGCGCAGACGGCGGCGGCGACATTGCCCCGGCCGATCGAGGTGAAGGCGATCGACGACTGGACGGTCGACGGCAGGCAGCACAGGAACAGCATGCCGCTGGACAGGGTGGGCGACAGCACGCCTGACTTGCTGATGCCCAGGCCCAGCAGCGGGAACAGCACGAAGGTGAAGGCCAGGATCGTCAGGTGCAGGCGCCAGTGGGTCAGGCCCGCGACCACGGCCTCGCGCGACAGCTTGGCGCCGTGCAGGAAGAACAGCAGGGCGATGGCGATCTTGACCACCCAGCCGACGATCGTCGCGGCCTCGCCGCGCACTGGCAGGATCGAGGCCAGCACGACCATGCCGAACAGGGCCAGGATGTAGCCGTCGATCTTCAGCTTGGCGAGGAGGGTGGAAACGGGATTGGCCACTAGCGCCTCTCAATACGTCATTCCCCGACATCTTCGGGGAACCCAAGCCGAGCCGCCTGGAAATCTGGATTAGCGCAGCTTTGGTCCCCCGAACAAGTCGGGGGACGATGCGGTTGTGAGGCGGAGCTAGGCGCTCAGCAGCGACAGCTGCTTCTCGGCCTGGTCGTTGCGGCCCTCGGCGATCTCGCGGTCGGTCAGACGCGTGGGATAGTCGCCGGTGAAGTAGTGGTCGGTGAACTGCGGGTGGGCCGGGTCGCGGGGACCGGCTTCCAGCGCCTGGTAGAGGCCGTCGACCGACAGGAAGCCCAGCGAGTCGACTTCCAGGAACTTGGCCATCTCTTCCAGCGACTTGTTGGCCGCCAGCAACTGGTCGCGCTCGGGCATGTCGATGCCGTAGAAGTCGGGCCACTTGATCGGCGGGCTGGCCGAGCGGAGGTGAACCTCCTTGGCGCCGGCCTCGCGGACCATGCGCACGATCTTCAGCGAGGTGGTGCCGCGCACGATCGAGTCGTCGATCAGGATCACGCGCTTGCCTTCCAGCACGGCGCGGTTGGGGCTGTGCTTCATGCGCACGCCCAGTTCGCGCACGCCCTGGGTCGGCTGGATGAAGGTGCGGCCCACATAGTGGTTGCGGATGATGCCCAGGTCGAAGGGCAGGCCGCTCTGCTGGGCGAAGCCGATGGCGGCGGGCACGCCGCTGTCGGGAACCGGCACCACGACGTCGGCCTCGACGCCCGTCTCGATGGCCAGGCGCTGGCCCATGCGCTTGCGCACGTCATAGACCGAGCGGCCGTTCACGACGCTGTCGGGGCGGGCGAAGTAGACGTATTCGAACACGCAGGGGCGGGCGGCGACGTTCTGGAACGGACGTAGCGATTTCACGCCGGTCTCGGAGATCACCACCATTTCGCCGTGCTCGACGTCGCGCACGAAGCGGGCGCCGATCATGTCCAGAGCGCAGGTCTCGGACGCCAGGATCGGCTGGCCGTCCAGGTCGCCCAGCACCAGCGGGCGGATGCCCAGCGGGTCGCGCAGGCCGATCATCTTCTTGTTGGTGATGGCCACGATCGCGTAGCCGCCCTCGATCTGGCCGACGGCGTCGATGAAGCGGTCGACGATGCGGGCCTTCCGCGAGCGGGCGATCAGGTGGAGGATCACCTCGCTGTCCGACGTCGACTGGAAGATCGCGCCCTCCTGGACCAGGCGCTCGCGCAGGGTCAGGAAGTTGGTCAGGTTGCCGTTGTGGGCAATGGCCACGCCGCCGGTCTCGAGATCGGCGAACATCGGCTGGACGTTGCGGATGCCGCTGCCGCCGGCCGTGGAGTAGCGGGTGTGGCCGATGGCCATGCCGCCGGGGAGGCGCTGGACCAGGTCGTTGCCGGTGAAGGCGTCGCCCACGTGGCCCATGTGGCGTTCGGTGTGGAAGCGCTGGCCGTCGAAGGCGGCGATGCCGCAGGCTTCCTGGCCGCGATGCTGCAGGGCGTGCAGGCCCAGGGCGGTGACGGCGGCGGCGTCGCGCACGCCGTAGACGCCGAAGACCCCGCATTCGAGGCGCAGGGTGTCGTCTTCCGGATCACGCCAAGGCTTGGACGAGAAGCGGTCGGTCGACTGGCCGAAGGACGTCATCGCGATTTCTCCACCAGCTCGTCGACGGAGCGACGCTGGTCCTTATCATAACCCGGATCGCCCGACTTGCGTTCGGACGGTTTGTCGCTGGCGCCGTCATGGACGGCGTCCTCAATGGCGGGGGCCAGCTTGCCGGCCAGGCCGGCGCCCTTGGGGGCGAACACCTTCAGCACGCGGCCGGCGGCGTTGGACAGCGGATACAGCGCCGACTTCGACATCCAGCCGGGGACGCGGTCGGGCGGGGTGGCCATGTGGAACACCAGGCTGAACACGCCCAGCACCACCAGGCCGCGCAGCACGCCGAACGCCAGACCCATCAGGCGGTCCAGCGTGCCCAGGGCGCCGTCGGCGTGCAGGGTCTTGGTGATCTGGGCGCCGACCAGGCGCAGCAGCACGAAGATGATGACGAAGGCGACCAGGATGGCGGCCGCCGTGGCCGCCCAGTCCGGATCCATCATGCCCCGGAACAGCGGGCCGGTGACCCGCAGGGCCAGCAGGGACAGCAGGGCGGCGACGATGAACGACAGGGCCGAGGTCAGTTCCCGCGAGGCGCCGCGCGCGAAGCCGACCAGGGCCGAGACCAGCAGGATCAGGCCGAAGATGATGTCGAAAGGCGTCACGTCAGCTGGCCCCAGATCTCGTCGCCGATGCGGCGCACCGCGTCGGCCAGTCGCGCCACGCCGGCGACAGGCAGGGCTCCGCCGCCTTCGGGAAGCCCCGACAACGGTCCCAGAGCTCGGCCAAAGCCGAGTTTCGCGGCCTCTTTCAAACGTGTCTCCATACGGCTCACGGGCCGCACTTCACCGGACAGGCTGACCTCGCCGAAGACGACGCAGTCCTGCGGCAGGGCGATGTCGAGGGCCGAGGAGGCCAGGGCCGCCGCCGCCGCCAAGTCCGCCGCCGGCTCGGTGATCCGCAGGCCGCCAGCGACGTTCAGATAGACGTCCTTGTTGCCAAAACCAAGGCCGCAACGCGATTCGAGCACAGCCAAGACCATGGCTAGGCGTCCGGAATCCCATCCGACCACGGCGCGTCTGGGCGTTCCGTACGCGGACGGAGCGACCAGAGCCTGGAATTCGACCAGGACGGGTCGCGAGCCCTCGATGCCGGCGAACACCGCCGCGCCCGCCGCCCGCTCGCCGCCCTCGTTGAGGAACAGGGCCGAGGGGTTCTTGACCTCGCGCAGGCCGGAATCGCCCATTTCGAACACCCCGATCTCATCGGTGGCCCCGAAACGGTTCTTGGCGCCGCGCAGGATGCGGAACGGATAGCCGCGCTCGCCCTCGAAGCTGAGCACCGCGTCGACCAGGTGCTCGACCACGCGCGGGCCGGCGATCTGGCCGTCCTTGGTGACGTGGCCGACCAGCAGGATGGCCACGCCCTTCTTCTTGGCCAGGCGCACCAGCTCCTGGGCGCAGGCCCGGACCTGGGTGACCGTGCCGGGCCCGGCCTCGTGGGCGTCGCTCCACATGGTCTGGATCGAATCGATGACCACCAGATCGAAGTTGTCGCGTTTCAGGCCGTCGAGGATGTCGCGCAGGCTGCTTTCGGCGGCCAGTTTCACCGGGGCCTGGGCGAAGCCCATGCGCTCGGCCCGGCCGCGGATCTGGGCCACGGCCTCTTCGCCCGAGATGTAGGCGCAGTTGACGCCCTTCAGGCTGGCCTTGGCGACCACCTCCAGCAGCAGGGTGGATTTGCCGACGCCCGGGTCGCCGCCGATCAGGATCGCCGAGCCGGGCACCACGCCGCCGCCGCAGACCCGGTCGAACTCGTCGACGCCGGTGATGATCCGGGGCGGGGCGGGGGTGTCGCTTTCCAGGCCGGTGAACTGCAGGCCGCGCGTTCGACTGGCCTTGGTGACCGACAGGGCGCCGGGCGCGCGGACGCCGGTCTCCTCGACCAAGCTGTTCCAGCTCTGGCAGGCCGAGCACTGACCCGACCACTTGGTCGTGACCGCGCCGCAGGACTGGCAGGCGTAGACGGCGCCGTCACGGGCCATGGGGGCTCCTGATTCGAAGATGACTGGAGACTACAGCTTGGCCGCCCGCTGCGCCAAAGCCGGACGCACCGTCTCTCAGCCGCCCTTGACCACGCGTCGGGCCCTTGGCGCGATGCGGGTCAGCAACTCGTAGGCCGTGGTGCCGGCCGCCGCCGCCGCGTCGTCCACCGGCAGGTCGGGGCCGATGATCTGCATCATCGCGCCCGGGCGGGCGGCGTCGCAGTCGGTGATGTCGACGGCGATCAGGTCCATCGACACCCGGCCCAGCATCGGCCGCAGGGCGCCGTCGAACCACACCGCGCCGCGCGGATGAGCGGCGCGTGGCACGCCGTCGGCATAGCCGGCCGCCAGGATGGCGACGCGGGTGGTGTCCAGCGCGGTGAAGGCCGCGCCGTAGCCGATGCTTTCGCCGCGCGGCACGACCCGGGCCTGGAGGATCGGCGCCTCAAGCGTCGCCACCGCCTTGATCCGGGCGTCGGGCACGTCGCGCGGACCGCCGCCATAGAGGCTGATGCCAGGCCGGCACTGATCGAAGCGGAAGGCCTCGCCCAGGAAGATGCCGCCCGAATTGGCGAGGCTGCGGCGAGCGTTGGGGAAGAGCGCGGCGGCTTCGGTGAAACGGGTAAGTTGGCGGGCGTTCAGCGGGTGATCGGGCTCGCTGGCGCAGGCCAGGTGGCTGATCACCAGGGTGATATTGAGGAACTTCAGCCGGTCCATCGCCCCGGTCAGGACCACGGCCTCTTCCGGGCGCAGGCCCAGCCGGTTCATGCCGGTGTCGATGTGCAGGGCGGCGTCCAGCACGCGGCCGCGCGCGTGGCTGTTCCAGGCCTCGATCTGCGGCAGGCTGTTGAGCACCGGCGTCAGCCTGGCCGCCTCGAGGGCGGGCGCCGAGCCCGGCGTGACGCCGTCCAGGACGTAGATCGTCGCCTTGCGCTCGCCCAAGGCCCGGCGCAGGGCCAGGCCTTCCGACAGCCGGGCCACGTAGAAGGCGCGTGCGCCATCGTCCCACAGGAAACCGGCGACGACGGCCGCGCCCAGGCCGTAGCCGTCGGCCTTCACGGCGGGCGCGATCTCGGCCCCGCCGGCGGCGGCCTTGAGCACGGCGTGGTTGGACGCCAGGGCGTCGAGGTCGAGGGTCAGGAGGCTGGCTTCGGTCACGAGGCGGGACGTAGCCGAGCGCGCCGCGCAAAGCCAGTGCGGATGGCGAGCTGTTTCAGTGCAGGGGGTGTCGCGCCAGGAAGTCGCCCGCCAGGCTCTCCAATCCGCTGGCCAGGATCTGCACCCCGATGCAGAGCAGCAGGAAGGCGACCAGACGCGACATGACCCGCGCGCCCGACACGCCCAGCAGGGCCATGACCCGGTCGGACGCGCGATAGAGGCCCCAGATCAGCAAGGCGACCACCAGGGCGGCCAGGCTGGCGCCGAGGAAGAACGGAACCACCGTGTGGCCGCCGGCCGGCCTCTGCGAGGACAGGGCGATGGCCACGGCGATCGAGCCGGGCCCGGTCGTGAACGGCATGGTCAGCGGAAAGAAGGCGATGTCGTCGGTGCGGCGCTCGGCGGGGGAGGCCGCGTCGCTCTTGCGGTCCTCGTGGGCCTCGGGCTGCATCAGCAGGCCCCAGGCGCGGATCGCCACCACCAGGCCGCCGGCCACGCGCAGGGCGCCCAGGCTGACGCCGAAGAAGTTGAGGATGTAGCCGCCCAGCAGCAGCGACCCCAGCAGGATGGCCAGGGCGTAGGTCGCGATCCGGAAGGCCAGCCGGTGGCGCTCGTGCGCCGTGCGGTCGGCCAGCACCTGATGGAAGATCAGCGAGGCCCCGACCGGATTGACGATCGAGAACAGCGCCGGGAAGGCCAGCAGAAACGCGCCGACGACCGTGGACGTCGGCAGGGGGTTGAAATCCATTCGCGGCCCTCGTTCAGCGAGTCTCGACACCGTGGCCGAGACCGGCCGTCCGCGTCAAACCCAAGACCGCTACTCGTCGTCGCCGCTGCGCATCTGGTGGAAGTAGTGGTCGCGGGCCAGGTTGCCGAAGCGGGTGGTGTCGCTGTTGAACGACAGGCGCACGGTGCCGATGGGACCGTGACGCTGCTTGGCGATGATCACCTCGGCCAGGCCCTGCAGGCGGTCCATGTCCTCCTGCCATTGCAGGTGCTCGGGCGTGCCTTCGCGCGGCTCCGAACGGCCGACATAGTAGCTTTCGCGATAGACGAACCAGACCATGTCGGCGTCCTGCTCGATCGAGCCGGATTCGCGAAGGTCGGACAGCTGAGGCCGCTTGTCCTCGCGCTGCTCGACCTGACGCGACAGCTGCGACAGGGCGATGACCGGGCAGGCCAGCTCCTTGGCCAAGGCCTTCAGGCCCATGGTGATCTGCGAGACTTCCTGCACGCGGTTGGCGTTGGAGCCGAGGTCCGAGCCGGTGACCAGCTGCAGGTAGTCGACGACGATCAGGTCCAGGCCGACCTGGCGCTTCAGGCGACGGGCCCGGGCGGTCAGCTTGGYGATCGAGATGCCGCCGGTGGCGTCGATATAGAGCGGGGCTTCCTGCAGCTCGATGGCCGCGTCGCGCACCCGGCCGAACTCGCTGGCGTCGATCTCGCCCTTGCGGAGCTTGTCGCCCGACACGCCCGAGGCGTCTGCCAGCATGCGCAGGGCCAGCTGCTCGGCGCTCATTTCCAGCGAGTAGAAGGCCACGACGCCGCCGCTGACGGTCTTCTTTGTGCCGTCCGGCTGGGGCTCCCAGGCGTACTTCTTTGCCACGTTGAAGGCGATGTTGGTGGCGAGCGCGGTCTTGCCCATCGACGGACGACCGGCCAGCACGATCAGGTCGGAGGGGTGCAGGCCGCCGATCTTTGTGTCCAGGTCGATCAGGTCGCTGGCCAGGCCCGACATGCCGCCGTCGCGGCTGTAGGCCTCGGCGGTCATCTCGACCGCGCCGCGCAGGGCGTCGCCGAAGCTGACGAAGCCGGAGCTGGCCACGCCGCTTTCGGCCAGGGTGTAGAGCTGCTGTTCGGCCTGCTCGATCTGGTCGCGGGCCGGCAGCTTGACGTCGTCCTTGCCGACCCCGCCGTGGGCGGTGGAGGCGATCTCGCCGCCGATGCGGATCAGGTCGCGGCGCAGGGCCAGGTCGAACACGGCGCGGGCGTAGTCGCCGACATTGGCGGCGGGCGGGGCGCGGTCGACCAGGTCGGCCAGGTAGCGCAGGCCGCCCAGTTCCTCGAACGCCGGATCGTGCTTGAACTCGTCGGCCAGCAGGATCGGCTCGGCCAGCTGGCCCTTGCGGATATGGGTCTCGATCGAGCTGAACAGGCGCGCGTGGAAGGGCTCGTAGAAGTGGCGGCCCTGCAGGCTGTCGGTCAGGCGCTCATAGGCCGAGTTGTCGTACAGCAGCACGCCCAGCAGCGCCTGTTCGGCCTCCAGATTGTGGGGCGCGACGGAGACGACAATGTCGCCCATCGAAGAGGGTGGGCGGAGGTCTAGTGCTGGTACGAGGGACATCGGCATAAGTTAACGCGAACCGGTCTCAGGAGCGACGGGTGAGGCTTCAGATGAACGGGGATGTTCTGTGTATATTCTGCCGCTCCGTCACGTCAGAAACGGACGCATGAAAACGGCGCGGGAGAATGTCCCGCGCCGTTGTGTCTTGACCCTAGGTCAGCCTACCAGCTGTAGCTGAGGCGGGTGTAGAGGAAGCGCCCGTTGAAGCCGAACGGCGAGTAGCTGGGGAAGGCGACCACCCCGGTCGTGTTGACCGGCGCCGGGGCCTGGTCGGGGTACTCGTCGAACAGGTTGTTCACGCCCAGCGCCCAGGTGACGTCCTTGAGGAAGGTATAGCGCGCCTCGGCGTCCCAGACCGTCTTGGCGCCCGACTTGTAGTCCAGGGCCGGGGTGGCGTTGGGGATCAGCACCGAGCCGTAGGCCGTGCCCCGCAGGGTCGCGCCCCACGGGCCGTTGCTCCAGTCGCCGGCCGCCACGAACTTGTGGTCGGGCGTGCCCTGCTCGTAGGTCAGGACGTTGACCCGGGCGAACAGGGGCGGGGGCACGGGCAGGCCGGACAGAGTGCTGGTGGTCGGCACCTTGTTGACGTCGGTCTGGTTGTAGTTGGCCGCCAGGGTCAGGTCGAAGCGGCCGGCCTCGTCGGCGTCGAGGCGGTAGCGCGCCACCACGTCCACGCCCTTGCTGGTGGTGTCCACGCCGTTGACGAAGAACCGCGCCGTGGTCACGCCAAACGGCTGCAGCAGGTTGTAGATCGCCTGCTGGGTCGGGGTGCCGCCGTTGACGCCCTGGATGTTCTCCGAAAGCACGATGCGGTTGTCGATGTCGATCTGGTAGGCGTCGACCGTCAGCTCGAACGGGCCCTTGTGATAGACCGCGCCCAGCGAATAGTTCTTCGACTTTTCCGGCTCCAGCGGTTTGGCGCCCAGGGCCGCGGCCGTGGCGCTGGTGGCCGGGAAGGTGCCGACGTCCACCGCCGCCCCGCCCGACACGATGTTTATCGAGGTGGTGGTGAAGTACTGCTGCTGCAGCGCCGGAGCCCGGAAGCCGGTCGAGAAGGCGCCGCGCAGGGCGAAGTTGTCGGTGAAGTCGTAGCGCGCGGCGATCTTGCCCGTCGTGGTCGAACCGAAGTCCGAATAGTCCTCGTAGCGGGCGGCCAGGTCGATATCGAGCTTGTCGGTGATCTGGTTGTCCAGGTCGACATAGAGGCTGGTGGCGTTGCGGCTGACGTCGACTTCGTTGGCTGGGCGGAAGCCGGGGAAGCCCTGGGCGCCGGCGCCCTTGCCGTTGCCGCCGTTGATCCACGAGGCGGTCTCGCCGGCCTCGATCTTGTAGGTCTCGTCGCGGTATTCGATCCCGAAGGCCAGGGTGCTGGGCTTGGCGAAGTTGAACAGCTCCAGCGGGCGGTTGACGTCGATCGCCGCCACCGTCTGGCCGTACTGCATCGACCCGTCCTTGAAGCGGGTCGGCGAGCTCGGGCCCAGCGAGGCGTTCAGCGAATTGATCGTGCCGTACTCGACCTTGTTGTTGCCGTAGGTGACGCTGGCGTCGACGTTGAAGCCGCCGATCACGCCCTTGGTCCCGAAGGCCAGGTTGTAGTCGTCGATCTTGGTGGTGATCCGCGGCACGTAGCCGGTCGGATAGACGCTGACATAGTTGTTGGCGTTGTCGGCCAGGCGCGGGAAGGCCGAGCTTTCACCCTTGCGGTTCTGGTAGCCGGCCAGGCCGTACAGGCTCCAGGCCTCGTTCAGCGGCAGGCCGAAGTTGGCGTAGATCGTCTTGGTCTCGACCTGGGGGTCGCCGTAGACGCCGGTCACCTTCTGGGGCGAGACGCGCGGGTCGCGGTCGGCGCGGTTGGTCGGGTTGCGGAACGAATATTCGCCGGTGACCGTCAGGAAGCCTTCGTTGGGCAGGGCGAAGCCTTGCCACAGCGAGGCGCTGTAGGTGGGGCCGTCGTGGGCCTTGCGACCGTCGCGGTCGCGGGCCGTCTTCACGTCGGTGTTGTAGATGCCGTAGGTGGCGCTGGCGCCGCCGCCGTGGCTGGCTTCGCGCAGACGCAGGTTGATCACCCCGGCGATGGCGTCCGACCCGTACTGGGCGGCCGCGCCTTCGCGCAGGATCTCGACGCGGTCCAGGGCGGCGGTCGGGATGGTGTTCAGGTCGAACGGCGCGGAGCCTCGGCCGATCGAGCCGTTGATGTTGACCAGGGCGGAGGTGTGGGCGCGGTGGCCGTTCAGCAGCACCAGGGTCTGGTCGGGCGACAGGCCGCGCAGGGTGGCCGGGCGCACCGAGTCGGTGCCGTCGGTCACCGCCGGACGCGGGAAGTCGATCGAGGGCGCCAGATTGGCCAGGGCCTGGGCCAGTTCCGGCGTGCCCTGCCGGGTCAGGGCCTTGTTGTCGACGACGTCGACCGGCGAGACGGTGTCCAGCCGCGAACGGGCGACACGGGTGCCGGTGATGACGACCTGATCGACCTCGGTCGAGTCGGTCGGCGCGGCGACGTCCTGAGCCTGGGCGACGCCGGAAACGGCCGCGATGGAGGCGGCGGCCAGAAGGAAGCTTTTGAAACGCATTGCGAAATCCCCTCGCATGGCTTCCAGAGGCTCAAGGCCTTTTGTTCCGGAAGCGGAGGAGCCCTTCTCCCCCTAGGGAAAGGATGGGGATGCGTGCATCCGCTCACAAGCTGAGCAATTCTGGTTAAACGCGCAGAAAAAAACGGCGCGGATTTCTCCGCGCCGTTCTTCAGTTTTTCTAGACGCTATTAAGCCGGCTTAGGCTTCGTAGTGGTCGCCTTCGAACGAACCGGCTCCGCCTTCCGCCATGTCTTGGGCGGCTTCGGCGTCAGCGGCGCGGTCTTCTTCGAACTGAGCGGCGACGACGTTTTCGCCGCGCGCTTGGCGTTCGGCTTCGTCTTGGCTGCGCGCGATGTTGAGGGTGACCGTGACGGTCACTTCAGCGTGCAGCTTCACCTTCACTTCGTGGACGCCCAGCGTCTTGATCGGCTTGTCGAGGACGATCATCGAGCGATCGACCTTGCCGCCTTCGGCCTTGATGGCGTCGGCGACATCGCGACCCGCGACCGAACCGTACAGCTGGCCGCTTTCGCCGGCTTGACGGATCATCACGTATTGCTTGCCTTCCAGGCCTTCGCCCGACTTGCCAGCGGTTTCGCGGTTCTTGACGTTGCGAGCTTCGATCTCAGCGCGCTGAGCTTCGAAGGTCTTCAGGTTGGTCGAGTTGGCGCGCAGGGCCTTGGCGCGGGGCAGCAGGAAGTTACGGGCGAAGCCGTCCTTCACGGTGACCACGTCGCCGAGGACGCCGGTGCCTTCGACGCGTTCGAGCAGAATGACTTTCATCGTGGTGTCTCCCTTACTTCACGACGTAGGGGAGCAGAGCCAGGAAGCGGGCGCGCTTGATGGCCTTGGCCAGTTCGCGTTGCTTCTTGGCCGACACCGCGGTGATGCGCGACGGCACGATCTTGCCGCGTTCGGAGACGTAACGCTGCAGCAGCTTCACGTCCTTGTAGTCGATCTTCGGCGCGTTGGCGCCCGAGAACGGGCAAACCTTGCGGCGACGGAAGAACGGGCGGCGGGCGCCGCCACCGGCGGCGGGAGCGCCGGCTTCGGGAGCAGTGGTATCGGTCATGATCTCTCTTCTCCCTTACGCGGCCGGCGCGAAGTCGTCGCGCGGGCGCTCGGTGCGCTCGCCACGTTCGCGGTCGCGACGGGCCAGAACCGGCGACAGTTCCAGGTCCAGCTCTTCGACGCGGATGGTCATGAAGCGCAGCACGTCTTCATTGATCAGCAGCTGACGTTCCATCTCCTTCACGGCCGCGGCCGGAGCGTCGATGGCGAGCAGGGAGTAGTGGCCCTTGCGGTTCTTCTTGATGCGATAGGTGAGGTTACGCAGGCCCCAGTATTCGATCTTGGCGATGTGACCGCCATTTTCTTCCAGGAGAGCCTTCAGTTGCTCGTTCAGAGCTTCGGCCTGTTGCGGCGAGATGTCCTGCCGCGCGATGACCACGTGTTCGTAGAACGCCATGTTTTCCTTCTTCCGGTTTGGATAGCGGCGCGGGCGACGGCGGAAGTCCGTCGACCACGATGGATCCTGCATGCCGAGCGGGAAATCCCGACCCAAAGGGCTGCGTGCAAGACCGCCATCCGTGAGAGGGCGCGCTAATACAGGAAAGGGCGCGGAAGTACAAGTCGCGCGGCGGGCTTGCATCCCTAGGTAGCCCTGGGGCAAGGAGGTGCAGCTTCACCGTCGGGGGATTTATCATGAAACGTCTCGCTGTTCTCGTCGCCGCGGCGGCCCTGTGCCTGGCCGGCAACGCGGCCCACGCCCGGCAGGCGTCGCCGCCGCCGCCCGCCGCCGCGTCCAAGGCTTCGCCCGAGACCCGCGCCCTGGCCGAGCGCTATTTCAAGGCGATCCACTACGACACGCTGCTGAACCAGATGATGGACCAGATGGTCCCGACCATGATCGAGACCATGCGCAAGCAGACTCCGTCGGTGACCGACGAACAGAGCCGCCTGATCAGCGAGACCGTCCTGGAAACCACGCACGAGATGACCGACAAGATGAAGGCGCCGATGCTCGACGCCGTGGCCGAGGTCTTCAGCGAGCAGGAGCTGCGCGACCTGGTGGCGTTCTACGAGGGACCGTCCGGCCAGGCCCTGATCGCCAAGACGCCCGAACTCACCCAGAAGATGATGACGCAGATGCCCGCGATCATGGCCGAGACGCAGACCAAGATGCTGCAGAAGCTGTGCGCCAAGCTCGGCTGCGACGCCGCCGGCGCGCCCGCCCGAAAGGCGGCCAAGTCCTGATCGCGCCCGGAAAACGGGCTGTCGAACAACTGTCATATAAATTGGGCGGCGACAGGCTTCAGCCTCTCGCCGCCTTGTGCTATCGGGCGTTCATGGGGTTCAGGACGACTTCCCTGATCGTGGCTTTGCTGACGGTCGTCGCCGCGCCGGCGACGGCGGGCGACGTCGTGCGCAAGCCCGACCTGTCGGTGTGGGGCGCTGACGGCCATTTCCAGGGCTATTCGGCCGCCCAGACCCTGGACCTGTCCAGCGACGCCGAGAAGGCGACCTTCACCGCCAAGGTCGCCGGGGCGATCGACGACCCGACCTATAATTTCGACCTCAACCTGAACCAGAAGCCCGATGAACACCTCGCCGCCAACCGCGCGGTCGGCGTCGGCGCGTCCTGGAACGCCCGCGAGGCGGCGATCCGCTCGTCGCTGGCCCGCTCGTTCGGCTTTGGCCTGCTGCCCAAGACCAACTATGTGCGCCTGTCGATGGACATGAACGCCAGCCAGCCGGTCTATCTGCGCGGCGCCACGCCGGTGACCCGGGCCAATGTGCGGTCCGAACTGACCCTGGACGGCCGGCCGGTCGCCTCGATCGCCGTCGGCGGCGGCACGATGGGCGAGGAGGGCGTCGATTTCAGCCTGACCCGGCCGTTCGACATCCCCGCCGAGTTCACCGTCAGCCTGCGCGCCGCCGACGAGCGGGTCCAGGACGGCCGGCTGATGGTCAAGCTGGTCCGCACCACCTGGTAGGGTTCAGGCGGCTTCGGCCGCCGCTTCCGCACCCTCGCGTCCCGCCAAGTCTTGCTTAGGGCGCCGCACGGCCTGGGCGAACCGCTCCAGATAGCGCGGGTTCTCGGTGCCCATCATCCGATCCCACCAGGTGAAATAGAGCCCGTAGTTCCAGCCGGCCTGGTCATGGTGCAGGTCGTGGTGGGTGACGGTCGTCAGCCAGGGCAGCAGCGGGCGGCCGTCGCGGCTCGCGGGGAACAGCTCGTAGCCGCTGTGGCCCAGGGTGTTGCGGATGATCTGGTGCAGCATGAACAGGCCCGCGACCGGCCACTGGGTGGGGACCAGCAGCATCCACAGCGGCACGAACAGCGCGTTGATCGCTGCCTCGCCCAGGTCGAAGCTGTAGGCGGTGAACGGCGAGGGGCTGTTGGACCGGTGATGGCGGCGGTGGAAGGTCCGGAACAGCCGCCGGTCGTGGATCAGCCTGTGCGTCCAGTAGAACCAGGCGTCGTGGGCGACGATCATCAACGCCAGGCTGGTCCAGAACCAGACGGGCCCCAGGCTTCGGGCGATGTAGGGGCCGGGCATCAGGCCGGCGTGGAACAGGCCGAAGCTGATCAGGCCGACGGTCGAGAAGATCATGATCGAGCGAATCGAGGTGGCGAACTCGATCAGCAACTGGCGGGCCGGCGGGCGCCCCTCGCGGATCTTGCGGCCGGCCAGCGGGACCGCCAGCACGACCCACAGGGCCAGCCAGACGCCGACCGCGAAGATCACGTAGCGGCTGACGTCGGTGAAGGTGGACTGCAGCCAGTTCTCGGCGAGCGGAAGAAGGAACGACATCGGGCTTTTCTCGGATGAGCGATGCCCGGAGGAAGGCGCTTCGACCGCCGCGCGTCGCGCCGATCGCGAAATCAGGCCGTCTTGTCGGATTTCGACGAAGGATCGCCGGTTTCGACCAGCCTCAGCCGGGGCGGAACCGGGGTGTTGGCGGCTCGCCATTCGGTCGGGGTGACGCCGGTCGCGGCCCGGAAGGCGCGGTTGAACGGGCCCAGCGAGGCGAAGCCCAGCTCGTAGGCGATGGTCGAGATCGACTTCAGGGCCAGGTCCGGGGCGGCGAGGGCGGTCTTGGCCGCTTCGATCCGGCGGCCGTTGACGTAGTCGGCGAAGTTGCGGTGGCCCAGCACGCCGTTGATCAGCCGGCGCAGGCGGTGCTCGGGCGCGCCGACCAGGGCGGCCAGGGCGCTGATCGACAGGTCCTCGCCGCGCCAGACCTCGTCCTGGTCCATCGCCGTCTCCAGCCGGGCCAGCACCAGGCGGTCGGCGGGAGTGAGGTCCATCAAGGGCGCGGGCGTCGGCGTGGCCGCCTCACCGGCCATGGGAACCACCACCACCAGCAGCGGTTCGGCGCGCAGCAGGGCGGCGGAGGCGGCCACGGCCAGGGCGGCCAGGGTCAGCGATTGCAGCAGGCCGGCGGCGGGCAGCCCCGGCAGGCCGCCGATCCAGGCCATGTCCCGAATGCTGAGCAGCAGGATGTAGCCGGCGGCGGCGATCATCACCGGCCCCCGGATGCGGCGGCGCTGGGCCACCAGATCGTCGCGCCAGCCGCGCCAGATCACCAGCAAGGCGTGCAGCACCAGTCCGGCCGAGGCCAGGTTGAAGACCAGCCAGAACGGCTTGCAGATCGTCGGCGGCATCGACCGGGCCAGGAACCACAGCGCCACCAGCCCCGCGGCCGGCCACAGGCGATGCGGGGAGAAGCGCCGCTCGTCGGCGAACAGGGCGTAGGCCAGGGCCCAGAACAGGCCGGTGGTCGCCACCGACAGCGCGCAGACGATCGGGGAGGCCACGGCCACGCCGCCCGGCCTGTAACCTTCGATCACATGGGCCATGGCGCAGGCGAAGAACAGCCCGCCGACCCAGCGCGCGGGCGTCGTGCGCCGATCCAGGACCAGGCCCAGTCCGGTGACCGCGAAACCGCCGATGGCGACGCCGCGGGCCAAGGTCTCGAAGAGGATCGTGTCGCCCATGGCCGGCACTCTAAACGAAACGCGCGCGGACCGATCCGGCCCTTGCTGCCGGCCTTGTAGGCCTTCACCGCGTCCATGGTGCTGGTCACGTGGCCCTGGAAGTTCAGGTCGCTGTAGGCCAGCAGGATCTTGCCGCTGGGGGCGATGACGTAGGACGTGCGGTTGGACAGGTTGTCCTTCATCGGCAGCACGACGTCGTACTTCTTGATCAGGTCGGCGTTCGCGGCCGCCACCGCGAATTTGTCGCGGCAGTGCTCCTTGGAGAAGTCCTTGATGCGGTCGACATTGCCGCCGGTGACGCCGATCACGGTGGCGCCCAGCTTCTCGAACTCGGGCGTCGCCTCGGCGAATTCGTGGGCCTCGGCCGTGCAGCCCGACGTGTAGGCGGCCGGGAAGAAGTACAGCACCACCGGGCCCTTCTTCAGCGCCTTGGCCAGGGTGAAGGAGAAGTCCTTGCCGGCCAGGGCGGCGGGGGCGGTGAAGTCGGGCGCCGTGTCGCCGACCTTGAGGGCGGCCAGGGCGGGGGAGGCGGCCAGAAGGGCGCCGCAAAGAGCGAGACCGGTAAGCAGGCGTTGCATGCGTAGGCTCCAGGGAAGGCGAGGGCGCAGCCAGCTGCGTCACGATTTCAATAACGCCATTCCTTCGCCTTCCAAACGTCAACCTGCGCCCGTAAGACCAAAGTAGGAAACGGGAGGCGGCCATGGCGCTCGGCGAGACGGAAATCCCCACCCTGGCGGCCTGGGCGGGCGGGCCCGAGCGGTTCAGGGCGCTGTTCGAGGCCTTCTACGCCGCCGTGCCTGACGATCCCGTGCTGGCCCCGGTGTTCGCCGGCATGAACCCGCGCCACGCCGAGCATGTGGCCGCCTTCGTCACCGAGGTGTTCGGCGGGCCCAAGGCCTACAGCGAGGCCGGCGGCGGGCACGCCTCGATGATCGGCCACCATCTGGGCCGGCATCTGACGGAAGAGCAGCGCCGGGCCTGGGTGTCGCTGATGCTGGACACCGCCGATGCTGTCGGACTGCCGGCCGATCCGGAATTCCGCGCCGCCTTCGTCGGCTATCTGGAATGGGGCACGCGGCTGGCGGTGATCAACTCCGCGCCGGGCGTCCAGGCGCCCGCCGACAACCCGCCGATGCCGGTCTGGGGCTGGGGACCGCCGGGCGGACCTTGGCTGGGCTGAGACGCGGTCGACTATCGCGCCCTTCCTCTCGCCATGGTAGAGAGGGGCGACAGGCGGAGGCGGCTCGAATGCGCGGCGCGATCCTTTCCATGGCGGTCCTGATGGCCGCGGCGACCGCTCTGGCCCAGGCCGAAACGCCGCCGATCCGAGCCTTCCGGGCCGTTCCGTCGTCCCGCGTCGCGGTTCCGGTGACGCCGCGTCCGCCGATGCCGGCTTCGGTCATGCCGCGGGTCCCGACCCGGACCTCGACGCCGCTCCGGACCCAGATCACGGGGCAGACGCCGCATTGCCCGCCCCAGCCGCCCAAGCCGCCGCTTTCGGTCAGCATTCCCAAGCCGGACCACAACAAGCGGACCATGGCCCTGATCCAGCAGAACATCGTCATGATGTCGATCCTGCGGGCCCAGGAGCAGCGGCGTCCCTGCGATCCGTCCTGGAGCGCCAAGAAGCTGGCGCGCAAGGGCTGTCCGCCGCCCTGGCCGACGCCACGGCCGGTTCTGGAGCTCGCCCCGCCGCCTCCGTCCTTGGCGTCGGAGACGGTCATCGCCGCCGCGCCGGAGGCGATCGAGGGGCAAAACTGATCCTTGCCCGTGACGCGGTGATCCCATAACCCTCCCGCCCTTGGATTTGTAACGACGGAGCGGGCCATGAGCATCGCCTTCATCTTCCCGGGGCAGGGCAGCCAGACGGTCGGCATGGGCGCCGATCTCGCCCAGGCCTTCGCCGCCGCCCGCGAGGTCTTCCAGGAGGTCGACGACGCCCTGGGCCAGAAGCTGTTCAAGCTGATGGTCGAAGGCCCGGAGACCGACCTGACCCTGACCGAGAACGCCCAGCCGGCCCTGATGGCGGTCAGCCTGGCGGTGTCCCGCGTGCTGGAAAAGGAATTCGGCGTCGGGATCGACAAGGCCGCCTTCGTGGCCGGCCACAGCCTGGGCGAATACAGCGCTCTGGCCGCCGCCGGCGCCATCACCCTGGCCGACACCGCCCGCCTGCTGAAGCTGCGCGGCCAGGCCATGCAGCGCGCCGTGCCGGTGGGCGAGGGCGCCATGGCCTCTCTCATTGGCCCCAAGACCGACCTGGCCCTGGCTGAAGCGGCCGCCGCCGCCGGCTCGGAGGTCGGCGTCTGCGTCGTGGCCAACGACAACAACAACGGCAACGTGGTGATCTCCGGCGCCAAGGCGGCCGTGGACAAGGCCATCGAGAAGGCCAAGGAGCTGGGCGCGCGGGCTATCCCGCTGAACGTCTCGGCCCCGTTCCACTGCCCGCTGATGCAGCCGGCCGCCGACGAGATGGCCGAGGCCCTGTCGAAGACCACGATCGTCTCGCCGCGCGCGCCGCTGGTGGCCAACGTCACCGCCGCGCCGGTCCACGATCCCGACGTCATCCGCAAGCTGCTGGTAGAGCAGGTCACCGGCCGCGTCCGCTGGCGCGAAAGCATGACCTGGCTGGCCAACGAGGGCGGTGTCACCCGCTTCGCCGAGGCCGGCGCGGGCAAGGTGCTGTCGGGCATGGCCAAGCGGATCGCTCCGGACGCCGAAGCCGTTCCCCTGAACAGCCCGGCCGACCTCGAAGCCTTCGCGAAATCGCTCTAACCCCATCCATTCCTTGGGGAGGAAACCCAAAATGTTCGATCTCACCGGCAAGACCGCCCTCGTCACCGGCGCCACGGGCGGCATCGGCGGGGCCATCGCCAAGGCCCTGCACGGCCAAGGCGCCCACGTCGTGCTCTCGGGCACCCGCGAATCGGCCCTGTCCGAGCTGGCCGCCCAGTTCGGCGAACGCGTCTCGTTCGTGGCCGCGAATCTCTCGGATGCCGCACAGGTCGACGGCCTGGTCGCCAAGGCCGAGGAAGCCGCCGGCGCGCCGCTGGACATCGTGATCGCCAACGCCGGCATCACCCGCGACGGCCTGATCGTCCGCATGAAGGACGAGGACTGGGACACCGTCATCAAGGTAAACTTGGAAGGCTATTTCCGCCTGTCGCGCGCCGCCGCCAAGGGCATGATGAAGCGCCGTTCGGGCCGGATCATCGGCATCACCTCGATCGTCGGCGTCACCGGCAATCCGGGCCAGACCAACTACGCCGCCTCCAAGGCCGGCATGATCGGCTTTTCCAAGGCCCTGGCCCAGGAGCTGGCCAGCCGTAACGTGACCGTGAACTGCGTGGCCCCGGGCTTCATCGCCAGCCCGATGACCGACGCCCTGAACGAGCAGCAGAAGGCCGGCATCCTGTCGACCATTCCGGCCGGCCGTCTGGGCGAGGGGAGCGATATCGCCGCTGCGTGCGTTTACCTCGCCAGTGACCAGGGCGGCTACGTCACGGGTCAGACCTTGCACGTCAACGGCGGCATGGCCATGATCTGACGGGTCGTCTTTTCCTGGGCTCCTCGCCTTTCTGCTTGGAAAGACGAAAGCCCACATTTCTATCCGGACGTGCCGCTAGTCACTCGAAAAAGAACGTGATAGGCGGTGGCCCGACAATTCCCGTGGGTGGTGAGGCTTGTCCGAGCCGTCCACGGAACTGCAAGATTCAAAACGAGGGACTAACAGAATGTCCGACATTCTCGAGCGCGTGCGTAAGATCGTCATCGAGCACCTGGACGCCGATCCGGAAAAGGTCACCGAAAAGGCCAGCTTCATCGACGACCTGGGCGCCGACAGCCTCGACAACGTCGAGCTGGTCATGGCGTTCGAAGAAGAATTCGACATCGAAATTCCGGATGACGCCGCCGAGCACATCCAGACCGTCGGTGACGCCGTGAAGTTCATCACGGAAAAGACCGGCGCCTAAGGCGTCGGGTTCGCGTATTTCTGCGAACAGGACTATCAACCGCCGCGTCGCACGGGCTCTTGCCATCGTGCGCGCGGCGGTTTTCGTATGTGGCCGAGATTCGCGGTGTCGGGGGGCGTGTCGGATTCGTCAGCACCCTCCCCATATGTCCGCGATGCGAAGGTTAGGAGTGATCCATGCGTAGAGTCGTCGTCACCGGGCTTGGCCTCCTGACCCCCTTGGGTCAGGGCGTCGATATCACCTGGAAGAACATCCTGGCCGGCAAGTCCGGCGCGAACAGGATCTCGGCCTTCGATCCGACCGAATACGCCTGTCAGGTGGCCTGCGAAGTGCCGCGCGTCGACGGTCGTGGCGGCGGCGGGCCCGACGTCGAGGGCGCGTTCAACCCCGACCTGACCATGAGCCCGCGCGACCAGAAGCGCGTCGACGACTTCATCCTGTACGGCATCGCCGCCGCGGACGAAGCCGTGAAGGATTCCGGCTGGGTCCCGGAAACCGAGGAAGACAAGTATCGGACCGGGGTGATTCTCGGCTCGGGCATCGGCGGCCTGTCGACGATCGCCGACACGGCGCTGGAGCTGGAAGCCAAGGGGCCGCGCCGGATCAGCCCGTTCTTCATCTCCTCGGCCCTGATCAACCTGATCTCGGGCCAGGTCTCGATCCGTTACGGCTTCAAGGGCCCCAACCACTCGGTGGTCACGGCCTGCGCCACCGGCGCCCACGCCATCGGCGACGCCACCCGGCTGATCAAGTACGGCGACGCCGACGTCATGGTGGCCGGCGGCGCCGAAGCCGCCGTCTGCAAGGTCGGCATGGCCGGCTTCATCGCCTGCCGCGCCGTCTCCACCGACTTCAACGACACGCCCGAGAAGGCCTCGCGCCCCTATGACAAGGACCGCGACGGCTTCGTGATGGGCGAGGGCGCCGGCGCCGTCGTTCTGGAAGAGTACGAGCACGCCAAGGCGCGCGGCGCCAAGATCTACGCCGAAGTGATCGGCTACGGCCTGTCGGGCGACGCCTATCACATCACCGCTCCGTCGGAAGACGGCGACGGCGGCTTCCGGGCCCTGTCGGCGGCCGTGAAGGACGCGGGCCTGCAGCCCTCGGATATCGACTACGTCAACGCCCACGGCACCTCGACCATGGCCGACGGCATCGAGGCCGGGGCCGTCGAGCGCTTTCTGGGCGATCACGCCAAGAACGTGGTGATGTCGTCGACCAAGTCGATGACCGGCCACCTGTTGGGCGCGGCCGGCGCGATCGAGGCGATCTTCTCGATCCTGGCGATCCGCGACCAGATCGCCCCGCCGACCATCAACCTGGACAATCCGGACGTGAACGTCGCCATGAACTTGGCGCCGAACAAGGCCGTGCCGCACAAGATCGACGTGGCGGTGTCCAACAGCTTCGGCTTCGGCGGCACCAACGCCTCGGTCGTGTTCCGCAAAGTCTCGTGAGCCGCAAGCCCTCGCCCCAGCGCCGGACGCCGCGTCCGACACCGAAGACGGGGGCTCCCCGCAAGGCCAACCCGCGCCGGCGCGAAACCGCGCCGGTCGGGCGCCGCATCGCCGCCATGGGCGCGGGCCTGCTGACCATGCTGGGCCTGGCCGCCATGGTGGTCGTGCTGGGCGCGATGTGGGTCTACCAGGGCCCCGGCCCCGCCGCCCGATCGGGCGAGGTCACCAGCGTCGTCCTGCGGCGTGGGGCCAGCCTGCCCGAGATCGCCTCGACCCTGGAGCAGGCGGGGGTGATCCGCTCTTCCTCGCTGTTCCTGACCGCCGCCCAGACCACCGGCGCGGCGCGCAAGCTCAAGGCCGGCGAGTACGAATTCGCCTCGCGGGCCTCGCTCAGCCAGGTGCTGGGCAAGATCCGCGACGGCAAGATCGTCCGCCACCAGGTGACCATCGCCGAGGGCCTCACCTCGGACATGGTGGTCGACATCCTGATGCGCGCGCCGGAACTGACCGGCACCGTCCCGACCCCGCCGGAGGGCTCGATCCTGCCCGAGACCTATCAGGTCCAGCGCGGCGAGGACCGTGCGGCGGTTCTGCAGCGGATGATGGACGACCGCGACGAACTGCTCGACCGGCTGTGGGCCGCGCGCCAGCCGGGCCTGCCGTTCGAGACCAAGGACCAGGCCGTGACCATGGCCTCGATCGTCGAGAAGGAAACGGGCCTGGCCAGCGAGCGCCCGCACGTGGCGGCGGTGTTCATCAACCGCCTGCGCCAGGGCATCCGCCTGGGCAGCGACCCGACGATCATCTACGGCCTGACCCGCGGACGGCCGCTGGGCCGGGGCATCCTGCAGTCCGAACTGCAGCGCCAGACGCCCTACAACACCTACCTGATCGACGGCCTGCCGCCGACCCCGATCGCCAATCCGGGCAAGGCCGCCCTGGAGGCGGTGCTCAATCCGATGAAGAGCGACGACCTGTACTTCGTCGCGGACGGCACGGGCGGTCACGTCTTCGCCTCGACCTACGAGGAGCACGAGCGCAATGTCGCCAAGTGGCGCCAGGTCGAACGCGCCAAGGCGGCCGGCCCCGTGACGGCCAAGACCCCGCTCGCCGGAGGCTAGGATGGCGCTGTCAGGCATGACCGGCTTCGCCCGCGTCGAGGGCTCGCACGGGGCCTGGACGTGGGCGGTGGAGGCGCGCAGCGTCAACGGCCGCAACCTCGAGACCCGCTTTCGCGGCCCGCCGGGCTTCGAGAGCCTGGACCGCGCGGCCCGCGACGGCGCCCAGGCCCGCTTCCAGCGCGGCCAGCTGACCGTCAACCTGCAGGCCAAGCGCGCCGAGGCGCAAGGCAACGTGCAGATCAATGTCGAGGCGATGGAACGCTACCTGAAGGCCGGCGCGCCCTACGTCGCCACCGGCATGGTCGCCAAGCCCACCCTGGACGGCCTGCTGGCCCTGCGCGGCGTGATCGACGCCCGCGAAGAGGACGACGCCGCCGAGGATCGCGCCGAGATCGAGGCCGCCATGGCCGCCTCGATCGCCCAGGCCCTGGACGGGTTGAAGGCGGCGCGGCTGGAGGAGGGCGCGGCCCTGGCCCCGATCCTGACCGGCGCGGTCGACCGGATCGAGGCGCTGACCGTCCTGGCCGCCCAGGAAGCCGCCGGCCAGCCGGCCGTGCTGAAGGAACGCTACGCCCGCAAGCTGGCCGAGCTGATCGGCGAGGCGGCCTCGGAAGAGCGCATCGTCCAGGAAGCCGCCGCCATGGCCGTGAAGGCCGACGTCCGCGAGGAGTTGGACCGCTTGTCCAGCCACGTCGTCGCCGCGCGCGGACTGCTGGCCGTCGACGCGGCCGCCGGGCGTCGCCTGGACTTCCTCAGCCAGGAGTTCATGCGCGAGGCCAACACCCTTTGCAGCAAGTCGGCGCTGACGGCGCTGACCACGCACGGCCTGGATCTGAAGGCCACGATCGAACAATTCCGAGAACAGGTTCAGAATGTCGAATAATCCGCATGGACGCACGCGCGGCCTGCTGCTGATGGTCGTGGCCCCGTCGGGCGTGGGCAAGACCTCGCTGACCCGCCGCCTGGTGGCCGACCACAACGACCTGCACCTGTCGATCAGCGCCACCACCCGCGACCCGCGTCCGGGCGAGCACGACGGCCGCGACTATCACTTCGTCACCCACGACAAGTTCAAGGTGATGATCCAGGACGACGCCTTCCTGGAATGGGCCGAGGTCTACGGCAACCACTACGGCAGCCCGCGCGACCCGATCGTCGAGGCGCTGGAGCGCGGCGAGAGCGTGCTGTTCGACATCGACTTCCAGGGCGCGATGAAGGTCCATAAGCAACTGCCCGAGGACTCGGTGCTGATCTACGTGCTGCCGCCGTCGCTGGCCGAGATGAGCCGCCGCCTGCACGCCCGCAGCCAGGACAGCGAAGAGGTCATCGCCAAGCGCCTGGCCCGCGCCAAGGACGAGGTCGCCGCTTGGGAGCGGTTCGACTACGTGATCCTCAACGACGACTTCGACCGCGCCTATTCGGACCTGGCCCACATCTACCACGCCGAACGCCAGAAGCGGGCCCGCAACCCGTGGATCGGCAACCTGGTGGGGGATCTGCTGGCGGAAGAGATCTAGGTATGACGAACGGCCAGCCTGAAGTCGCGGCGACCAAGAATTAGTCGTTCTCGTCTGTCCAAACGTCAAAGACCAGCGAGCAGCTCTCCTCGTCAGCGTCTTCCATAATCTCCTTCAGGCGGCTCTCGGAAGCCGCCAGCCTTACCACGGCGGGTCGATTGGCCTCGTCCGCCGAGCCTTGATAGAGCCCCAGATCGATGCGTGGGATTTCGAGCTCGCCCGAAATCTCGTAGGTCTCCACATTGCGGATAACCTCGCCCTGTGCCGCGACATGATCGGCGAAGGCGCGCAGTTGGCGCTGTCCGAAGATCCGCACGCTCCCATCGCGAGCGGCAACGAACAGAGCTGAAAGCAGGGCCTCCGACGTGTCGCCCTGCATGTCAGGCCATTACCGCCCGAGCCAAGGCCTGGAAGCCTTCGACCGGGATCGTCTCGGCCCGCGCGTCCGGATTGATCCCGGCCTTCTCACACAGCGCGCCGCCGCCCAGGCCCTTGAGGCTGGAGCGGAGCATCTTGCGGCGTTGGCCGAAGGCGGCGGCGGTGACCTTCTCCAGGGCCGCGACCATCGCCTTGTCGGGAGCCGGCTCCAGCGGGACCAGGCGCACCACCGCCGAGGCCACCTTAGGCGGCGGGGTGAAGGCGCGGGCCGGCAGGTCCATGACCACCTTGGCGCCGCAGACGGTCTGGGAGACCACGGCCAAGCGGCCATAGGCGTCGTCGTCGACATCCGCGGCGATGCGGTCGGCGACCTCCTTCTGGAACATCAGGGTCATCGACAGCGGCCGGAACGGGCCGGTCAGCCAGTTGATCAGCAGCGGCGTGCCGACATTGTAGGGCAGGTTGCTGACCATGTGGGCCGGACCGCCGGCGATCGCGGCCATGTCGACCTTCAAGGCGTCGCCCTGGACGATCTCCAGTCGACCCTCGGCGGCGACGGCCAGTTCTTCCAGCAACGGGATGAAGCGCTTGTCCATCTCGACGGCCACGACCCGCGCGCCGGTCTCCAGCAGGGCCCGGGTCAGGCCGCCGGGGCCGGGGCCGACCTCGATCACCACGTCGCCTTCGCCCACCTCGGACAGCCGGGCGATCTTGCGGGTGATGTTGAGGTCCAGCAGGAAGTGCTGGCCGAAGCTCTTGTTGGCCAGCAGGTCATGCTCGGCGAGAACCTCGCGGAGCGGCGGCAGGTCGGCGAGGGTGTGCGAAGTCATGTCAAAACGCTCTGGTTCGCAGGTCTTGGACCGCAATCCTCGTCCTTCGACAAGCTCAGGATGAGGATTTCTACCGAAACGGCCTTCGCCATAGCCCTCATCCTGAGCTTGTCGAAGGACGAGGGCGCTCCACTACCGTCAAAAGCTGGATCTGAATCGCTCAGGCAATGGCGCGGCGGTCGGCGATCTCGGCCGCCAGCCGGATCGCGGCGATCAGGCTGTCGGCCCGGGCCAGGCCCCGGCCGGCGATGTCGAAACCCGTACCATGGTCGGGCGAGGTGCGCACGATCGGCAGGCCCAGGGTGATGTTCACCCCGGCCCAGAAGTCGAGCATCTTGACCGGGATCAAGGCCTGGTCGTGATACATGCACAGCACCGCGTCGTAGGTGGCGCGGGCCTCGGCGTGGAACAGGCTGTCGGCGGGGGCGGGGCCCTTGACCTCGACACCCCAATCACTCAGGGCGGCGCGAAGCGCGCGGACGGCGGGCTCGATGATCGCCGCCTCCTCGCCGCCCAGGGCCCCGCCTTCGCCCGCGTGCGGATTCAGGGCCGCCACCGCCAGGCGCGGCACGGCGATGCCGAAGTCCTTGCGCAGGGCCTCGACGGTCACCAGGCCGGCGTTGACGATCGCCTCGATGGACAAGGCCGAGGGGACCGCTGAAAGCGGGGTGTGGATGGTCACCAGGGTGGCGCGCAGGTCGCGGGCCGCCAGCATCATGATCGGGCCGTGCGGCGGCTGGCGCTCGCCCACATGGGTCAGTTCGGCCAGGAACTCGGTATGGCCCGGAAAGGCGAAACCGGCGTCGTAGAGCGGGGCCTTGGCGATCGGAGCGGTGACCAGGCCGGCCACGGCGCCCGACAGGGCCAGGCCCGCGCCGGTCTCGATCCAGCGGATCACCTGGGCGGCGTGGGCGCTGGACGGCTGACCGGCCACCACGGGGGACTGCAGCGGGATGTCGAGGACCGGCAGGGCCTCGCCGAACACCTTGATCGCCTCGACCGGTCCGGTGACGGGGCGGACCTTCACCCCGCCGCCGGCCGAGGCCAGCAGCTGGGCGTCGCCCACCACCATGAACGTCGGGCCTTCGGCGCGCAGGACGGACCAGGCCTTGGCGATGATTTCCGGCCCGATGCCGGCTGGATCGCCTGCGCTCAGGGCGAGGGCCGCGGTCTTCACCGGGTTTCGATGGTCGCCGAGTTGCGCAGGTCTCGCAGATAACGTTTGGAGATCAGCGCAAGCTGTTGGCCGCGCAGGCGATTTTCAATCTGATCGTGGGTCGGGGCCTGGGCGCCCGACTGGCGCTTGCCGCAGACGGCGATCAAATGCAGGCCGGCGTCGGTGCGGATCGGATCGGAGACCTGACCGACCTTGAGGGTGTTGGCGGCTTCCTGGAAAGCCGGGGCCAGATCGGTGATCTCGGCCTCGCCCAGGTCGCCGGCCACCACGCCGTCGATCTTGCCGGCGGTGGCTTCGAGCGTCTCGCAGCTGGTGATCTTGGGCTTCAGGTCGACCAGCAGCTTGTTGGCGGCGTCGACCTGCGGCTGGGCGGCGTCGCGGGGCAGGGCCACGGCGACCTGCTTGAGGTCGACCAGGGCGGTCTTCGCGCCCGAACGCTTCTCGCGCAGATAGATGATGTAGACGCCGTCGCGTACGGTGATCGGAGCCGACAGCTGGCCGGGGCGCAACTGCTCGAGCGCCGCGTCGACCTCGGGCGGCATTTCGCCGGGGCTGATCCAGCCGGCGTCGCCGCCGTTGGCCGCGGTCGGCGAGGCCGAGAACTGGCGGGCCACGGCCGGGAAGGGCGCGCCCTGCTGCATCTGGGTAACCAGTTGCTTGGCGCCGTTTTCGGCCACTTCCATGCCGCCGACCCGCCCGGCGTCGATGAACACTTCGCTGACCTGGTACTGCGGCTTGGCGGAGGCTTCGGCCTGGCGGCGCTCGAAGGCCTTGATCTGGTCGTCGCCGATCCGCAGGCGCGAACCATAGCGGCCGCTGATCCAGGCTTGCCAGCTGCTGTCGGCGCGGATCTGCGCCTTCCAGGTGTCGATGCCCACGCCTTGCGCCTGCAGCGACTGGGTCAGCTGCTCGGGCGTCATGTTGTTGCCCTTGGCGATGTCCTGGATCTGCTCCTCGATCTCCTTGTCGGTGGAGATGATCGTGATCTTCTGAGATTTCTCGACCCGACGCAGTTCCTGCATCTGGACGTGCTCGTCGATCAGCGAGCGCATGGCTTCCTGCTCCAGCTGGGGCAGGTTCTCCTGGGTCGGCTGCATGCCCGACGTCACCATCAGCAGGCGCATGCGCTGCATCAGGTCGTAGCTGGAGATGATGTCGTCGTTGACGACCGCCGCGACGCTTTCCGACAGGGGATTGCGAGCCGCCGGCGCCGCGGCCGGGGCTTCCACGGCCGGGGCCGGGGGGGCTTCCTGAGCTTGGGCCGGCAAACCGAGGCTCGCCACGGTCAAGGCGAGGATGGAGGCGGCGCTGGCCGCCAGGGTTGTCACGCTACGCGCAGACCGCATCGGTATTGTCGTTCCTCTAGACGCGTCCAAAGGAAGGCGCGCGCTTAACCGCGCGTCCCCCGACGCGATGACATTCTAATCGGTGTACAGTGTGTCGCCCAATGTGGCGAGCGTTAGGCGCAGCACCACGGATTGATCGGCCCTCAACCTCAGGCCGCTGTCCGAGGTCTGGGTGTAGCGATCCTCGTTCTGGTAGATCACATCCACGCGGATGCAGTCGTCCTTGTAGTAGACGCCCAGGTCGCGACGAGTCCAGGACCACTCGCTCCTGTCGGCCGGCAGGCCGAAGGCGCGGGCGTCCTGATAGGACAGGCGGCCCAGGGCGGTCACGCCCCAATGTTCGCTGACCTTGTAGTCGCCCACGAAGTCCAGATTTTCCTGACGCAGGCCCGAGGTGTCCCTGTTGTCCTTCAGGTAGCGCAGGGACGCGAAGCCGCGGGCGACCGAGGCGTCGACGCCCGCTTCCAGGCGGTTGAGCTTGCTGGTGTCGTCGTCGAAGCGGGCGCGCGTGAAGGCGGTGACGCCGCGGATCGGCGTGACGGTGGCCGCCACGATCCAGTCGGAAGCCTTCTGATCCAGCCCGGCGCGGGTCGGCATCAGCGGATCGACCTTGGTGCGCAGGCTCCGGCCCAGCAACACGCTGCCGCCCCGGCCGTCGGCGAGCTTCACCGTGGCGCGACCGCCGACGTTCATGCGCGTGCCGCCTTCGTAGAGGTCGAAGCCGGGCGACTTGTTGACGTCGAAAAGGTTGGTTTCGTCGAGTTCGAAGTTGGTGCTGTCTTCGTTGAAGTAGATCGGATTGCCGGCCGCATCGCGGGCGACGACGATCGGCACCTGCGAGCTATCCGAACCGGTCGCGAGCTGGACCAGGGGTTCCAGGACAATGCTGCCGCCGCCCTTGAGCGGCTTGAACATCGGCAGGCTCAGATCGACCCCGGCGACGCCAAGACCGCGGGAATAGTTGATGCCGGTCTTGGTGTCGCCGGCGGCCAGGGCGCTGGGCGGCAGGAACACGTCGTCGACCCGATAGGCGTCGCCGCGCGCCTGGGCGAAGGGCTCCACGCGCAGGCCCGGACCCAGGATCATGCTGGCGCGCCAGTCGCCCTCGATCGTGCCGCGCGCCGAATCCACGCCCGGCTGCCCCTTGTAGGCGGCGTAGGCGTAGGGCGGTTCTCCGAACTGCGACTCCGAGCGCGTCAGCACCACGCCGGAGCCGTTGATGCGAAGACGGCCGCCCAGGATGTGCGATTCCGGCTCCCAGCGGCCCTCGACTAACGGCCCGATCAGCGGGAAGGCGCCGCTGTTCTCGAACTGGTTGGCCAGGCCCGTGCCGGGATCGACCTGCACGACGCGCAGGCCCTGCACCGAAATCATCGAAGCCGAGAAATAGGACCGGTCCGACTGGCGGGTCGCATAGATCTGCGACATCAGGCGATGGTCGTCGGCCGAGTACTGGCCGCGCTGGGCGTAGACGTCGCTGATGTCGTAGTCGTCGAAGATCAGCGCCTGCGAGGCCCGCTCGGCGGTGAAGCCCCACTTCCACTTCTCGTCGACGTCGAACAGGCCCTTGGCCAGGATGTAGCTCTTGGCCGTGGCCTCGCCGAACCGGTCGCCGTGGTTGTCGAAGTCCTTGTCGTAGGTGGCGCCGACCCGCGCCTCGACGTATCCCGAATAGAAGCGCTTGCGGTACTGCGCATTGAGGAACGGGTTAACTTTCGTGTTGATCTGGGGACTTACGACCAAATCCTGAGACGGCGAGATCACGAAAAGATAGGGCTGCTGGTAGACGAAGCCGCGCTTCTTGGAGACGCCGATCTTGGGCACCAGGAAGCCCGAGCGACGCTCGGTCTGAGGATCCGGATGCCAGAACACCGGCAGGTACATCAGCGGCGCGCCGAACATGCGGATCGTCGCGCCGTGGTAGTAGACCAGGTGCTTGTTCTTGTCCTGGACCACCTTGTCGGCCTGGATGCTCCAGGTCGGCTTGGGCTTTTCGGCGCACACCTCGCAGGGGGTGTAGATCGCCTTGTTCATCTCGGTGATCTTTTCATTGCGGCGCACGGCGCTGTCGGCCGCGATCTTGATGTTCTTGTCCAGGCGGGCCGAGAAGCCGCGGGCGAAGCCGGCCTTCAGGTCCTTGTCCATGGTCATGTCGTCGGCGAACTGGGCGGTGCCGTCGGCGTTGATCAGGGTCACATGGCCGTGGGCGGTGACCACCTCGGTCTTGGTGTCGTAGATCACCTCGTCGGCGCGCAGGGTCCGGCCCTGGTAGCGGGCCTCGACGTCGCCGCGGGCGATCATCTTCTGATTGGCGTCGTCGCGGATCAGGAGGTCGGACTCGAGATAGTAGCCGGTGTCGCCCAGGCCGTCGTCCACGGCCGTCGCCGGCGCGGGCGCGGCCGGGATCGTGGCGAGCGGCTGCTGCGCCTGGGCCGAGCCGGCCAGGGCGAGCCAGGCCGCTCCGGCCAGCAGGACCGCTCGGCCCTTTTCTCTCGCCCCCCAGCGAAGCTCCAACATCAACGACCTCGATCCCGACACAGACTCAACCATCCTCGGTATAGCAAAGCAGCGTCAGTCCCGCCAAAAGCGCCACGATAGGCGGGGTCCACGCGGCCATGGCCGGCGTCAGCACGTCGGCCTTGCCCAGTGCGCCACACAGCTCGTTAAAGAAGAAGAAACCAAAACCCAGCGTCACGCCGGCGCCGGCCAGCCCCGCGAGGCCCCCCAGCCGCATCAGCCGCAGCGAGAAAGCGGCCGCCAGCACCGACATCGCCGCGAACAGCAGCGGCGTGGCCAGCACCTGCTGCAGCCGCAGCCGGAAGGGGATCGACGAGAAGCCCGCGGCTTCGGTGCGCTTGATGGTCTCGGGCAGCAGCCAGACGGCGATGGCCTGGGGGTTGTTGAACCGCTCAGAGGCCGTCCGGTCGTCCAGGTTCGAGGGCATCGTCTGGGTCTCGGACCGGATCGCCCCGGCGCCGGGCATGGCCACGCGCACACCGGACAGGCGCCAGAAGCCGGGCTCCAGCCGGGCCTCGTCGGCCTCGATGCGCTGCGAGAACTGCAGGGTGCCGTTGGGCTGCACGGCGTAGACGAACAGCGACACGCCGCGTAGGCGGACCGCGCCGTCGATCTGGTCGCGGGCCCGGGCGCGGATGACCACCTGGGTCTTCTCGTCGCCCTGGCGCAGCCACAGCCCCTTGGGCGCGGACTTCAGGTAGCTTTCCATCAGCGCGTTGCGCGAGGTTTCGAACTGGGCGCTCATCGCCGAGGTCAGCGGGTTGAGCAGGGTCAGGGTCACCAGGCCCATCACGAAGGCGGCGACGGCCGCGGGCATGATGAAGCGCCAGGCCGAAACGCCCGCCGCCCGCATGGCGATCAGCTCGCTGCGGCGGTTCAGGCCGACGAACGCGCCCAGGGTCCCGAACAGGAAGATGAAGGGCGTCAGCACCAGGATGGTGGCCGGCGCCTGCAGCACGGTCAGGAACAGCAGCTCGGCGAAGCCGACCTCGGCCCGGGTGCCGACGTTCTTGGAGATGTCGACGAAGGCGATCAGCATGACCAGCACGCTGACGACGGCCAGGGCGGCGGCCAGACCGCCCAGGGTCTTTCTGAGCACATAGCGCTCGATCATGCCGACGCCTATCATCGAGCCCCCAGCGGCTGGAGCTCGTCGTGGGCGCCGATCGCGATGTAGCGCTTGACCTTCTGGCGGAAGATCTGGCTCAGACCCCACCAGATGGCCGCCAGCGGCACCATGTACTGCAGCGGGTTCAGCCAGATGTCGCTGTCGCAGGCGGCCTTCACGCCGAAGCCGAGGATCTGGATCGTCGCCGCGGCGGCGCCGACGACGGCGATCCGCTTGCCATAACCCATCCGGCTGAACGATCCGCCGATCACCGCCGCCACGGCCATGGACATCATGGCCAGGTTGTAGAGCGGGCTGGCCAGGCGCCAGTGACCTTCGGCCAGCAGCTTCTCGCGGTTCTGCTGCTCCCACTCCTGGGTCAGGTCGGGGAAGAACAGCTCGTGCGGATAGCGGTCGCCGATCTTGTAGTGCAGCAGCTCGTCGCTCTGGAACAGCGAGCTCAGATCGAAGGTGTATTCGTCCCACGACAGGTACTGCAGCACGCCCGAGCTGGAGAACTCCTGGTTGGAGCCCTTGCGCAGGATCAGCACCGGCAAGCCCTTGCGTTCGGCGATGACGCCTTCGCGGGCGGTGTAGGTGATGGCGCCGCCGTTGGCCTTTTCCTGGTGGATGAAAAGGTTGTGGATGATCTGATCACGATCGATCGTCTGGGCGTAGACGGTCAGGCCGGGGCCCGGCTCGGTGAACTCGCCCGGACGCACCAGGGTCGAGGCCAGGTCGGACTTGATGTCGAAGAAGGTCTCGCGAATCGCCCGCGAGCTCCACGGCGCGGCCCACAGGCTCATGACCAGCGACACCAGGGTCGCGAACACCGCCAGCCGCATGGCCGGCGAGATCACCCGCCAGCGGCTCATGCCGCCCGCGAAACAGACCACGATCTCCTGCTCGGTGTGCAGCCGGTTCAGCGCCACCAGGGTGGCCACGAACAGGGCGATCGGCAGAATCATGCTGAGCAGCTGGGGGAGCGCCAGGGCGATGATCTTCAGGAAGACCACGGCGCTCTGGCGCTGTTCGATCAGGACGTCGAACTCCGACAGGCTGCGCGCCAGCAGGGCAAGCGCCACCAGGGCCAGCGTCGCCAACAGCGTCGGGCCCAGGAACTGGCGGAAAAGATAGCGTTCGATCAGGCGCATCGACGTTGGGGCAGGGGACCGTCTGGCAAGGGAAGAGAGTGGGGCGGAAAGACAGGGAGTCGCGCGGCGCGCCCCAGAACGGGTCTCTTCTACACGGCGTGTTCGCGTGCGCACAACCGCTCAAGTCAGGCGAGAAAGCGGCGTTCATCCGCATTCGACGACCGCCGCCCCGACGACCCCGACGATTGGTGCTTTTCTTCGGTTCGGGTTTGCGTCAATCCAACGGGCTGAAGGTCCTGCTAGGGCTCCATCGGTTTTCAGGAGCGCGTCATGCGTATCGAGTTCGTCACCGCCGACACCCAGGCCGGCGCCAACGCCGCGCTGGCGGTTCTGGCCTATGAAGCCGCCGCCCTGTCGCCCGAAGCCAAGGCCGTCAACGACGCGACCGGCGGCGCCCTGGCGCGCGCCGTCGCCGGCGGCCGTTTCACCGGCGCCAAGGGCCAGACCTTGGACCTGATCGCCCCCGCCGGCCTGGAGGCCGCCCGCGTGCTGCTGGTCGGCGTCGACGGCGACGGCGCGTTCGAACCCGAGACCGTCGAAATCGCCGCCGGCCACGCCTTCCAGGCGCTGAAGGCCTCGGGCGTCACCGAGCTGGTGCTGAAGCTGGGCGGCGGCGACGCCGAGTCGGCGGCCCGCGCGGCGTTCGGCGTCAAGCTGGCGGCCTATCGCTTCGACAAGTACCGCACCACCGAAAAGGCCGAGAAGAAGCCGTCGGTCAGCGTGGTCAAGGTGGCGGCCGCCGATCCGGCCAAGGCGCGGAAGGCCTTCGCCGCGCTCGAACCGGTCGCCGACGCGATCCTGTTCAGCCGCGACCTGGTCGCCGAGCCGGCCAACATCCTGCATCCCGAGGAATTCGCCGCCCGCGTGAAGGGCCTGGAGACGCTGGGTCTCGAGGTCGAGATCCTGGGCGAGGCCGAGATGGCCAAGCTGGGCATGGGCAGCCTGCTGGGCGTGGGCCAGGGCAGCCGGCGCGAGAGCCAGTTGGTGGTGATCAAGTGGACCGGCGCGTCCGACAAGTCGGCCCAGCCCGTGGCCTTCGTCGGCAAGGGCGTCACCTTCGACACCGGCGGCATCAGCATCAAGCCGGCCGACGGCATGGAGGACATGAAGTGGGACATGGGCGGGGCGGCCGCCGTGACCGGCGTCATGCATGCCCTGGCCGGCCGCAAGGCCAAGGTCAACGCCATCGGCATCCTGGGCCTGGTGGAGAACATGCCCGACGGCAACGCCCAGCGTCCTGGCGACGTGGTCACCTCGATGTCGGGCCAGACCATCGAGGTCATCAACACCGACGCCGAGGGCCGCCTCGTGCTGGCCGACGCCCTCTGGTACTGCCAGGACCGCTTCAAGCCGAAGTTCATGGTCGACCTCGCCACCCTGACCGGGGCGATCATCATCTCGCTGGGTCACGACCTGGGCGGTCTGTTCAGCAATAACGACGGCTTGTCGGAAAAGCTTCTGGCCGCCGGCAAGGCCGAGCGCGAGCCGCTGTGGCGGATGCCGATGCCGGCCGCCTACGAAAAGCAGATCGAAAGCCCGATCGCCGACATGAAGAACATCGGCGGCCGTCCGGCCGGCTCGATCACCGCGGCCCTGTTCCTGCAGAAGTTCGTCAACGGCGTGCCGTGGGCCCACCTGGACATCGCCTCGGTGGCCTGGCGCAAGCCCTCGACCGATCCGACCGTCCCGGACGGCGCGGTCGGCTTCGGCGTGCGCCTGCTGAACCGCCTCGTGGCGGACGCCTACGAAGGCTGACCTTGACCGCCGCGCTCTGCGACATCTGGTTCTACCACCTCGAGCGCAGCCCCTTGGAAGAGGTGCTGCCCGGGCTGCTGGAAAAGACCCTGGGGCGCGGCTGGCGGGCCCTGGTGCGCGGCGGCGACCCCGCCCGGCTGCGCGCCCTGGACGCCCATCTGTGGACCTGGCGGGAAGACAGCTTCCTGCCGCACGGCCTTGACGACGAGCCGATGGCCGACCGCCAGCCGGTGCTGCTGACCGACAAGCTGGACAACCCGAACGGCGGTCAGGCGTTGTTCCTGCTCGACGGGGCCGAGCCGGGCGATCTTTCGGCGTTCGAACGCTGCATCGTGCTGTTCGACGGTCGCGACGAAGAGGCCCTGCGCCTGGCGCGGGGCCGATGGAAGGCCTTCAAGGGCGCGGGCCACCCCGTGTCCTACTGGCGTCAGGGCGCCGAACGCGGATGGGAGAAGCAGGCATGAAGCGGTTTCTGATGGCGGGCGTCGTCCTGGTTTTAGCCTCGTGCTCCAGCGCGCCCGAACCCGCGCCGATGCCGCCGCCGGCCACCCCGACCGCCCCGCCAGCCATCGCCCTGCCGTCCAAGCCCACCGAATCCGAGAAGGACCAGTGCGGCCTGAAGGACGCCCAGGCGTTCGTCGGCAAGAACCGCACCGACCTGCCGGCCCCGGTCGATCCCTCGCGCTGGCGGGTGGCGTGCACCACCTGCCCGGTGACCATGGACTACCGCCCCGACCGGCTGAACATCCTGTTCAACCCCGACACCGGCGTCGTTCAGCAGATCAAGTGCGGGTAGAGTTTTCACTGGCACGCAACGCATAGGCGTCAATCGGCGATAGTGGCAGCGTGGCCTTATGGGCTGCGTATCTGGTCACCGTTGGTGCGTTCTGCTGCTCGCCCTCGCCGGCGCGCCTTCGGCGATGGCCGAGACCGATCAGGACATCCTGAGCGTCCGCACCGAGATCCGTCCGCAGTGCCGGATCCAGGCCGGCGACCTGGACCTGGGCGTCTACACCGCGAACCGGGCCTCCCGCGCCACGTCCTCGATCGACCTGCAGTGCACGCCCGGCGTCGTCGCGCGCATCGGGCTGAACGGCGGCATGTCGGGCGATCCGATGAACCGCTTCATGCGGGCCAAGGGCCAGTTGCACTACCAGCTCTACAAGGACGAGGCGCGCACCCAGGTGTTCGCCGACCGCAACCTGTCCGAGATGCAGGTCCTGCGCACGACGGGGCTGCCGCAGCACGTCCTGGTGCATGGCGAGGCCCCGGCCGGCCAGCAGGAGCCCGAAGGATCCTATGTCGACGTGGTCGTGGTCACGGTCACCTACTGAAAGGGCAAATCATGAGATCCCTGATCCTCACGGCGTTCCTGGCGATGATCCTGAGCATGCTGGGCCTGCTGCTGGGGGCGCGACAGGCGATCGCCCAGACCGCCACCGACACCTTCCAGGTCCGGGCCCAGGTCCAGAAGACCTGCACGATCGTGGCCAATGACCTGGATTTCGGCGTCTACAATTCGTCCCAGCAGAGCCGGGCCTCGACCAATCTGTCCGTGCAGTGCACGCCGCTGACGCCGTTCGCGGTCGAAATCGGCCCCGGGGGCTCGGGCAGTCGCTTCGATCGCTGGATGAGCGGTCCCGGCACCCTGCGCTACCGCCTTTTCAAGGACGGCGGCTACACCCAGCCGACTGAGACCACGGGCTCCGACTTCACCGGCCAGAGCGATCCTCAAGGCACGGCGGTGACCTATCAACTCTACGGCCAGATCGCGGCCGCCCAGGTCGTTCCGTCGGGCAACTATCTCGACACCGTGACCGTGACCGTGACGTACTGAGGAGAACAGCGATGAAAGCCGTCTGGGTTCACGCCGTCGCGGCCGGGTTGACGGCCTTCTCCCTGGGCGCCGCGCCGCAGGCATTGGCCGGTTCGGTCGAGCTGTCGCCGATCACCCTGCAGATGGTCGGCAAGGAGCGCACCACCACCCTGAGGGTCCGCAACACCGAGGCGGCGCCGATCACGCTGCAACTGCGCGCCGTCGACTGGGCGCAGGCCAACGGCGAGGACATCTACACGCCGTCCAGGACCCTGGCGGTCAGTCCGCCGGTCTTCACCCTCAAGTCCGGCGAGACCCAGACGGTGCGCGTCGTCGTCGAGGGCGTGACCACGATCGCCACCGAGAAGGCGTTTCGTCTGATCCTGGACCAGATCCAGAAGGAGCCGCTCAAGGGCGAGGCCGGCGTCATCGTGCCGATCCGGGTGCTGCTGCCCGTGTTCCTGACCCCGTCCGTGGCTTCGCGCCCCAAGCTTTCCTGGAAGTTGAACGCCGCGCCGTCCGGCGGCGTGCTGACGGCCAGCAACACGGGCGACGCCCGCGAGCGCGTGGTCGGCCTGAAGGTGACCAGCGGCGCGACCGAGGTCGCGGGCGACTTGGGGCTCAGCGGGTACGTGCTAGCGGGGGCCAGCCACTCTTGGTCGCTAAGCGGCGCGGGGGCCGGGACGTCCAAGGTCTCGGTCAGCGGGACAGGCCTGTTCACGCCGATCAAGGCCGACGTCTCGCCCTAAGCCGCCGCCGTGACGTCGCGGCGGCGACCCGGCTTCTGGGCGATCTGCCCCTGGGCCGCGCTGTGGGCCGTCGCCGGACAAGCTCAGGTCCCGGACGGGCCGGCGATCCCCGAGGCGACCGTCGATCGCGCGGCGCCGGCGACCTACTATCTCGACGTGCGGATCAACGACTGGCCTTCGCGGCTGGTGGCCAGGTTCCGTGACGAGGGCGGCCGTCTCTCGCTTCCGGCGGACCAGTTCGAAGGCCTGGGCTTTCGTCTCGACGAGGCCTGGGTCAGCGGAGAGGGCGAGGCGAGGCGGGTCTATCTGGATCGCGTCCCGAACCTGAGCTGGCGGGTCGACCCGCAGGCCCAGACCATCGCCATCACCGCCCCGTTCGCGATCCTGGTCCCCAACCGCCTGGCCGTCTCCCCGGCGCCGGCGCACGTGGAGGCGCAATCGGGGCGCGGGATGCTTCTCAGCTATGACCTGTTCGGCGAATGGGCGGAGGATCCCGACGCGGGCAGCTATGGCCGAAGCGTGAGCACGACGCTGGAGGGGCGGCTGTTCTCCCGGCGCTTCACCATGGTGTCCACGGGCACGGCCGGGCTGTCCGAAGCGGGCAGCCGCGTCGTCCGCTACGAAACCTATTTCGCCTTCGACGACCAGGACAAGGCGCGCACCCTGCGGGTCGGCGACAGCACGACCGCCGCCCTGAGCTGGAGCCGCAACCTGCGCTTCGCCGGCGTCCAGTATCAGCGCAACTACACCCTGCGCCCCGACATCGTCACGACGCCGATGCCCGAGTTCCTGGATGGGGTCACGACCCCTTCGGTGCTGGATCTCTACATCAACGGCGTCAAACGCTACACGAACAACGTGCGGCCCGGCGCCTTCCAGCTGGGTCAGCTGCCGGTGCTGACCGGCGCCAACACCGTCATGATCGTCATCACCGACCTCGACGGTCGCGAGCGCACCGTGAACCTGCCGTTCTACATGACCACCCGGCTGCTGGGGCGGGGGATCAACGACTTCAGCGTCGAGGCCGGCGCCGTGCGCCAGGAGTTCGGAACGAAAAGCGGCGAGTACGGCGAACGTTTCGTCTCGGGCGTCTGGCGGCGCGGTCTGACCGACGCGCTGACGCTGGAGGCGCACGGCGAGGCGGCCAAGGGGCTGGCGATGGGAGGCCTGTCCGGCGCGGTGGCGGTGCGCGACCTGCTGGTGATCGGCGGGGCGGTGGCGGCGAGCAACGGGCCGGACGGGAGCAACGGGACGCTGTGGGCCGTCGGCTTCGACCGCACCACCCAGAGGTTCAGCCTGGCGGGACGGCACGAGGAATCCTCCGCCGGGTTCCGGGACGTCGCGGACCTGGAGGACGAGGCGCACGTCCGCGTGCGCGACAGCGCCTCCGTCGGCCTGAACATGGGGCGCGTCGGAACCCTGAACCTGGCCTATGTGTCCGAAACGCGCGCCGACGGCTCCAAAACCCCCGTCGCCACCGCCAGCTACGGCGTCGACCTGTTCAACCGCCGCGCACGTCTGGCGGCGACGGCCTACGACGTTCTGAACCAGAAGGACCAATGGGGCGTCGGCCTCACGATCTCGGTGCCCCTGGGCGAGAACGGACTGGTCACCGGCGGCGTCCAGCGGCGCAGGGAAGGGCAGTATTACGAGGCCGAGGTGCGCGGCTCCAGGCTGGACAACCGACTGATCTGGCAATTGCGGGACGTGGAGGGGCCCGTGCCGGCGCGCTCAGCCGAGCTGCGCTGGGACGGTTCGACCCTCGACGGCCGGGTCAGGCTGCTGAACGACGAGAAGACCTCGGCCGCGCAGATCGAGGCGGCCCAGTCGTTCGTGCTGTTCGACCGACGGCTGTACGTGGCCGACCGGGTCGACGAGGCCTTCGCCGTGGTCCAGGTGGGCCGGAACCCGGGCGTCGAGGTGTTCCGCGAGAACCAGTCGGTCGGGCGCACCGACGCCGGCGGGCGGTTGTTCGTCAACCACCTGCGCGCCTACGAGAGCAACGGCCTGTCGATCGATCCCGCGGCCTTGCCCCTGGACGCCGCCCTGGAGTCCACGTCCAGGACCGTCGCGCCGCGGCGGGGCGGCGGCGCGCCCGTGGTCTTCGATGTCGTCCAGGAGCGTTCGGCGCTTGTGACGCTGGTGACCAAGGATGGAAAGACGCCGCCGGCCGGCGCCGAGGTCCATCTCGGCGACCGGGTGTTCCCGCTGGGCTATGGCGGCGAGGTGTACTTGCGAGGCCTGGAAGTGGGGCGCAACGTGATCACGGTGGTCTGGCGCGAATTCACCTGCGACGTCGTCGTCACCCTGCCGGACGAGTTGGGCGCGATCCCCAAGCTGGGACCCTACACATGCACCTCCTGACATCCCGGACCCTGGCGAGCGCGGTTCTGCTCATGGCCCTGGCCCTGCCGGCGCCCAGCGACGCCCAGACACGCCGTCGCGGCTGCAGCCTGACGGTCTACGAGCTGGTGTTCGGCGAGTACGACGTCTTCAGCGCGAGCCCAACCGAGGCTGTCACCCGCATCCTGGTGGACTGCGGCCGCGAGGACAGCAGGATCAGGCCCAGGGTCGAGCTCAGCACCGGCTCGTCGCAGAGCTTCATCAGCCGCACCCAGCGCTCGGGCCCGCATGTCCTGACCTACAACATCTATGCCGATCGGGCCTTGACCCAGATCGTCGGGGACGGTTCGTCCGGCACGACGGCCGTATTCCTCGACGCGGTCGGGGGCGGTCTGGGGACGAAGAAAGTGGACCTGTACGGCGCGATCGATCCGCGTCAATTCGCTCCGCCCGGCTCCTATTTCGACACGGTATACGTGACACTGATCTTCTGAGGACCTGGAGGAGCGATGATCCCGACACTCATCTCCGCCCTGATCCTGGGCGCCGCGCAGCCTGCCGCACCGCCGAAGCCCCCGACGGCCTCGGGCCTGATCAGCACCAGCCAGTTCGCCGTCCGGGCCGTCGTCGTGGACAGTTGCACCGTGAGTTCGACCGGCGCGACCTGCCAAGGCGTCGTGCCGATCCGGCCGATGGCGCGGAACAGGGTGCTGCGCGGAGCCCGGGCCGACATCGTCTTCTGAATCTAGACAACGTTGTCATCGGCGACCTAAAGTGGCCTGACCAGTTCGCCCGCCAGAGGCGACGTCGGGAGGTTGCCCAGATGAAAGCCTTGTTCGCCGCCGCGGCGTCGCTCGCCTTGCTCTCCGCCACGCCGGCCTTGGCCGACGGCTGGCTGAAGACGAAGGACAAGCGGATCGTCGACGAGACGGGCCGGCCGGTGATCCTGCGCGGCATGGGCCTGGGCGGCTGGATGCTGCAGGAAGGCTACATGCTCAAGCTCGGAGAGCTGGGCCGGGGCCAGGAATACGTGATCCGCGCCGAGACCGCCAAGCTGGTCAGCGCCCAGCGCGAGGCCGCGATCCACCGGGCCTGGCTCGACAACCACACCACCAAGGCCGACATCGACGCCATGGCCGCCATGGGCTTCAACTCCGTGCGCCTGCCCATGCACTACGGCCTGCTGACCTTGGCCGCCGACCAGGAGCCGGTCCCCGGCCAGGACACCTGGAAGGAGGACGGCTTCAAGCGCATCGACGACCTGCTGGCCTGGACCAAGGCCAACGGCATGTACCTGATCCTGGACCTGCACGCGGCGCCGGGCGGGCAGGGCAACGACCTGCCGATCGCCGACCGCGACCCTTCCAAGCCCTCGCTGTGGCAGAGCCCCGAGAACCGCCGCAAGACGGTCGCCCTTTGGCGCAAGCTGGCCGCCCGCTATAAGGACGAGCCGGCGATCGGGGCCTACGACCTGATCAACGAGCCCAACTGGGACTTCGACGCTCCCGGTGGCGACCACGGCTGCAAGGACGAGAAGCAGACGGCGCTGTGGGACTGCTACAGAGAGCTGACGGCGGCGGTCCGCGAGATCGACAAGCGCCACATGATCATCCTCGAGGGCAACTGCTGGGGCAACAATTACAAGGGCATGCCCGCGACCTGGGACGACAACCTGGCCCTGTCGTTCCACAAGTACTGGAACCTCAACGACGAGGCCTCGATCGCCACGGTTCTGAAGCTGCGCGAGGAGACCGGCCTGCCGCTGTGGCTGGGCGAAAGCGGCGAGAACTCCAACGCCTGGTTCCGCGACGCCATCGCCCTGGTCGAGAAGCACGAGATCGGCTGGGCGTTCTGGCCGCTGAAGAAGATCGGCTTCAACCAGCCGCTCGAGGTGGCGCCCAATCCCGCCTACGCCAAGCTGGTCGACTACTGGACCAGGAAGGGCCCCCAGCCGACCGCCGACGAGGCCTATGCGGCGCTGATGACCCTGGCGTCCAAGGACGTCCGGTTCGAGAACAACCTCCAGCATCCGGACGTGGTCGACGCCATGATCCGCCAGCCGCATGACGACACGACCCGGCCGTTCAAGGATCACCGGATCGGAGCCAAGGGCGCGACCATCGCCGCCGTCGACTACGACCTGGGCGCGCCGGGCCAAGCCTACGCCGACAAGGACACGGCCAACTACCACGTCTCGACCGGCGGCCAGCGGACCCTGTGGAACAACGGCCGGACCTACCGCAACGACGGCGTCGACATCGCCCGGGAGGCGGACGGGAGCGCTTACATCGAGGACTTCAGCGACGGCGAGTGGGTGAAGTACACGGTCGTGACCGACACGGCGGGCGCCTACGACCTGACGGTGTCGGCGCGTGGCGCGGGCAAGCTGTCGGCGGCGGTGAACGGCGAGGCGGCCGGCGTGGTGGTCACGACGGCCGGGGTTGCGTGGACGGCGCTTCAGCTGCCGAAAGCGCGCCTGCTGGCGGGGCGGAACACCATCGTGTTGCGCTCGAACGGCGCGGCGGTTCAGGTGAAGAGCTTGGCGCTGAAGCCCTAGTCCGCTGCTAGCGCGTTCCCACGCCCGGGAACAGCGCCGGCTCGCCGTCGAACACGCCCAGATAGCCCAGCTCGCCCAGCAGCGGGGTCATGGTGTCGGCGTAGTCATCCGCATGCTTGAGCAGCGGGGCGGGGCGGCCGGTCTGGTCCTGCAGGCGATAGACGGTCCACATCTTGCCGCGCGGGGCCGGGGCGCCGGGCTGCAGATAGCGGTGCTCCCAGCCGACCAGCGGCGGCGTGCGGCCGATCTCGATGTCGAACGGGCGGTCGCGGAACGCCAGGTCCATGTCCAGGCGTATGGCGTCGGCCAGGCGCTGGTCCAGCCATTGGCCGAAAGCCGCCAGCACCGACTCGGCCGACAGGCCGTCCGGGTTGGCGACGATGTGATTTCGGGACGCGGTTCCTGAACTCATGCGAGCAGGATTACGCCGGCCGATCTCTCGGAATGGCTAAGAGACGTGGTTGAGACGCGTTTACCACAACCTGCCGTTGGACCTTGGCCTTAAGCCTGCGCCTCCGCCAGTTCCTCGGCCAGCGCCATCCAGGTCGCCTCGGCCTCGTCCAGCTTGGACTTGGCGTTGTCGCGGCGCTTGGTCAGTTCGGCGACCTTGGTCGGGTTCTTGTAGAGCTGCGGATCGGCCAACTGGGCGTCCAGCTCGGCCATCTGGCGGGTTTGTCGAGTAACCACCTGTTCGGCGGCCTCGATCTTGCGCTTCAGGGGTTCGATGGCGACGGTCTTCTTCGCCGCAGCGGCGGGTTCGGCCTTGGCGGGCTCGCGGTCGACCTGGGTCGGCTTCACGGCCTGCTTGGCGCGGTCCAGCACGAACTTGGCGTACTCGTCCATGTCGCCGTCGAACGGCTTGACGGTGCCGTCGGCGGCCAGCCACAGGCGGTCGGCGACCAGCTCCATCAGCGAGCGGTCGTGGGTGATCAGGATCACCGCGCCCTCGTAGTCGTTCAGGGCGTCCAGCAGGGCCCGGCGGCTGTCGATGTCCAGGTGGTTGGTCGGCTCGTCGAGGATCAGCATGTGGGGCGCGTCCATCGCCACCATGTTGAGCAGCAGGCGCGCGCGCTCGCCGCCCGACAGGTTGGCGACCGTGGTCTCCTGCTTCTCGAAGCCCAGGCCGAACTGGGCCAGTTTCGAACGGCGCGAGCTCTCCGAAGCGTCCGGCATGGCCCGGCGGATGATCTCCAGCGGGGTGTCGTCCGGATCCATCGCCTCGATCTGGTGCTGGTGGAACCAGCCGACCCGCATCTTGCGGTCGCGGTGGAACTCGCCCGACTGCACGCCCAGCGCGCCGGCGATCATCTTGGCGAAGGTCGACTTGCCCGCGCCGTTGACGCCCAGCAGGCCGATCCGGTCGTCCAGGTCCATGCGCAGGTTGAGGTTCTTGAGGATCGAGCGGCCTTCCTCGTAGCCCACATTGGCGCGCTCCAGCCGGATCAGCGGCGGCGGCAACGGGCGGGGCGGCGAGGGCAGGGTGAAGGGCGCGACGCGCTCCTCGATCGTGGTGGCCACCGGCTGCATCTTGGCCAGGCGCTTCATCCGGGACTGGGCCTGGGCGGCCTTGGAGGCCTTGGCCTTGAAGCGGTCGACGAAGGCCTGCAGGTGGGCGCGCTCGGCGTCCTGCTTGGCCTTGGCCGACAACTGGAGGCGCGCTTTTTCAGCGCGGCGTTCCTCGAAGTCGTCGTAGCCGCCGGTGTAGAGCTCCAGCTTGCCGCCGGCCAGGTGCAGCATGTGGGTGCAGCTGTTGTTGAGCAGTTCGCGGTCGTGGCTGACGATCAGGGCGGTGTGCGGGTACTTCTGGAGGCGGGCCTCCAGCCACAGGGCGCCTTCCAGGTCGAGATAGTTGGTCGGTTCGTCCAGCAGCAGCATGTCCGGCTCGGCGAACAGCGCAGCGGCCAGGGCCACGCGCATGCGCCAACCGCCGGAGAACTCGGCCATCGGCCGCGTCAGGTCTTCCTGGGTGAAGCCGAGGCCCACCAGGATTTCGGAGGCCTTGGCGGGCGCGGCGTCGGCGTCGATCTCGATCAGCCGGGCCCAGATCTCGCCCATTTCCTCGGGATCGGCCGTGTCCAGGCTGGTCAGCAGCCGGTGGCGCTCCTCGTCGGCCTCCAGCACGGTCTCCAGCAGGGTGAAGGGCGTGGCCGGGTGCTCCTGGTCCACCGACCCGATCCGCGCGCTCTTGGGCAGGCTGATCTCGTCGTCGCCGGCGTGCAGCTGGCCCAGGATCAGCTTGAACAGCGTGGACTTGCCGACGCCGTTGCGCCCGATCAGTCCGACCTTGGCGCCGGGCGGCAGGCTGACGCTGGCGCGGTCGAAAAACTTGCGACCCCAGGCGTTGAACGTCAGGTCTTTGATCTGGAGCATATGATTTAAGGTTACGCGGCGGGTTGGCGGGGAGGAGGCGCCCGGCTATAAGCCCGCAACCTCCCAATCGACAAACTTTCTCTGTGAGATTTTCGGATCATGACCGAACGCACCTTCTCGATCATCAAACCTGACGCCACGCGTCGCAACCTGACCGGCAAGATCAACGCCGTGATCGAGGAAGCCGGCCTGCGCATCGTGGCCCAGCGCCGCGTGAAGCTGAGCGACGCTCAAGCCAAGAAGTTCTACGAAGTCCACGCCGAGCGTCCGTTCTACGGCGAACTGGTCGCCCAGATGACCGCCGAGCCGGTGGTCGTCCAGGTGCTGGAAGGCGACAACGCCGTCCTGAAGTACCGCGAAGTGATGGGCGCCACGAACCCGGACAACGCCGACGAAGGCACGATCCGCAAGCTGTTCGCCCTGTCGATCGGCGAGAACTCGGTCCACGGTTCGGACAGCCTCGAGAACGCGGGCATCGAAATCGCCCAGTTCTTCAAGGACGAAGAGATCGTCGGCTAACGATTGCCGGACGGCCGCCCGCGGCCCCGGTTCGAGACCCGTCAAGCGGCGCGGCCCTAGGTCGCGCCGCTTTTCTTATACCTGCTCTTATACCTGCGGCAGCCGTCAGGCTATAAGGCCGACCTCGATATGTCAGTCCGCCCCCGGATCTGCGGCGGTAGGAGTATGGTGCGGTGACGGACAACAACGAGCCGATAGATAACCTGCTTGGCACGCCCGATCTGGCCGGAGTGTTGGAGAGCGACCAGTTCCGGCAGTTCCTGGACCAGGTTCCGATCGCCATCGCGGTATCGGACCTGCACCCCGAGGAGCGCATTGTCTACGCCAATGTCGAGTTCGAGCGCCTGAGCGGCCACGCCGCTGCCGACCTTGAAGGGGCGTCCTGGGCGGCGTTGTCGGGGCAGGCGGTCGAAGGCGGAGGCGCGCTCAATAGCGCGATCATCGGGGACAAGGACTATATCGGCGCCTTCACCTTCGCCCACGACGACGGCCAACAGGCGGTGGACGCCTGGTCGAACATCATCCAGGACAGCGCGGGGCAGCCGGTGTTCCGCATGCTGGCGCTTGTCGGCGCGGCGCAGCGTGACCCCGGTGTCAGCGAATTCGAGCAACGCATACTCGACAAGGACCTGCTGCTGCGCGAGCTGCAGCACCGGGTGGCCAACAATCTGCAAATGATCACGGCGCTGATCCGCATCGAGGCGCGCAACGTGCCCGAGAACACCACCGACGAGCGGTTCAGTCGGCTCGCCGGGCGGGTCGAGGCCTTGGGGCTGCTCTACCGTTCACTGTCGGACGAAGGTCAGGCCGAAACCGTCGACCTAGGCGTCTATCTGAGCCAGATCGCCTCGGCGGTGATGCTCGCCCACGCGCAGGAGGGGATCCATCTCAACCTCCAGGTCGATACCTGGCTGGTGTCGATCAATGTCGCCATGCCCGCCGGCCTGGTGGTCAATGAACTGCTGACCAACGCCCTCAAGCACGCCTTCAAAGGGCGCGAAGGCGGCACGATCCAGCTTCACAGCCTGGTCGACGAGACGGGCTGCCGGGTGATCGTCGCCGATGACGGCGTTGGCCTGGCGCCGGGCCATACTTGGCCAAGGCCTGGAAAGCTCAGCAACATGATCGTTCAGTCCTTGCGCCAGAACGCTCATGCCCGGGTCGAGGTCGAGTCTCAGCCCGGCGAAGGCATGCGGGTTACGGTGTTCTTCACCCGCGCCGACGCGGCCCCGCCGGAAAGCTAGGCCGGCGCCTTCGCCGCCTCGGCCGCGCGCAGCAGGCGCAGGACGTTGCCGCTCCAGATCTTCTCCAGGTCGGCCCGGGTGTAGCCTTCGGCCAGCAGGGCCTGGGAGATCTTCCAGTAGTCCGAGGCGTCGTTCAGGCCGGTGACCCCGCCGCCGCCGTCGAAGTCGATGCCGATGCCGACGTGGTCGACCCCGGCCACCTTCAGGGCGTGGTTGAGGTGGTTCATGAAGTCCTGGAAGGTCGCCTTGGTCACCGGCCACTTGGCGTCGATGGCGTTGCGCTCGGCCATGAAGGCGGCGCGCTGCTCCTCGGTCATCTTGTTGCGGGCCCCGACCTTGGCCATCAGGGCGGCCATGGCGGCCTCGCGGTCGGGATTCTTGGGCGTGTCGATCAGATAGCTGGAATAGGCGTCGACCTGGATCACCCCGCCGCTGTCGGCCAGGGCCTTGATGCGGGCGTCGTCGACGTTGCGCGGATGGTCGAACACCGCCTTGCAGCCCGAATGCGTCAGGATCACCGGGGTCTTGGACAGGGCGATCAGCTGGTCCAGCACCGCGTCGGACGAGTGCGAGCCGTCCAGCACCACGCCCAGCCGGTTGGCTTCGGCCACGAACTGTTTGCCCAGCGGCGACAGGCCGTTCCACTCGGGCTTGTCGGTGGCGCTGTCGGCCATGTCGTTGTTCTTGAAGTGCGCCAGGCCCGAGATGCGGACACCCAGGCCGTAGAAGCTGGACAGCAGGGTGACGTCGCCGTCCATCGGATAGCTGTTCTCGACGCTCATGAAGACCACGCGCTTGCCCTGGGCGGCGATTTTCGCGGCGTCGTCGGCCTTCAGCGCCAGGCCGAACTTGTCGCCGTGCTTGGCGACCATCTCGCGGATCTCGACGCCGCGGATCAGGGCCCCGTCGCGGGCGGCGCGGGTGGCCTCGGGCGTGCGCGGGCCCTGGGGCGTGTAGATGGCGAAGAAGCCGCCATCCAGCCCGCCCTCGACCATGCGCGGATAGTCGATCTGCGAACCGTCCTTGGCCGCGTCGTGGCGGTCCAGGATGTCCCAGCCCGGCCGGCCGAAATTGGCCGGGGTGTCCAGGTGGGTGTCGAGGGTCAGCAGGCCCTCGTGGATCTTGCGGACCGAGGCGGCGGTCTCGGCGGCCCAAGCCGGCGAGGAAAGCGAGGAAGAGGCGAGGAGGGCCAGGGCCGAGACGGCGGCCAACAGCGGAAGACGGGTCATGCGGGCACTCGAAAACTGTCCGGCCGGCCTCGCGAGAGACCGGCCGGATCGTGGACCTAGAAGTCGGCGGAGAGGGTGAACTGGATCGTCCGGTGCGAGCCGGGCCGGAAGGTGGCCGCGGTGTTCACCGTGGTGCCGATCGTGCCCAGGTAGTCCTTGTCGAAGATGTTATCGACATTGACCCGGGTCTTGATCTGCTTGAACGGGCCGGCTCCGAAGCCGTCGCCGAGATCCAGGTAGGCGTTGAAGATCGTGTACTCGCCCACCTCCTCGGAATTGTCGAAGTTGGTGTAGCGGTCGGTGATCCGGCGGCCCGAGAAGTTGAACACGAAGCCGTCGAAGGGCTCGACCGTCACCCCGGCCTGCATCACCCAGGTGGGGAAGTCGGGCACGATCTTGCCGTCCAGATACAGGGTGCGCGTTCCTGTCGCCGGCTGAACGGTGGCGAAGTAGTTGGGGATGTCGTCCTGGAACTTGGACTTGTTGTACGACAGGTTGGTGTTGAAATAGACCTTGCCGCCCAGCAGGTCCGGCTTCCACTGGCCGCTGAACTCGGCCCCGTAGGCCTTCACCGCGCCGACGTTCTGGAAGAAGGTCTCGGTCTGGCCGCCGCTGCCGGGCACCTCGGCCGCGAAGGACTGCAGGCGGTTCTCGAACTTGGTGCTGTAGACCACGAACGAGGCGTTGAACGTCGCGCGGTTGGCGCGATAGCCCAGTTCCAGGTTCTTGGCGGTTTCGGGATCGGGGCCGGCCACCAGCGGGCTGGCGGCCGAGAACACGTCGTCGGCGCCGCGGGGCAGGGCCATGTTCTCCGAATAGGACGAGAACACCTGGTCGCGGCCGTTGACGTTGTAGACCAGGCCGACCTGCGGCAGGAAGCCGTCCTTCCAGTTGTCCTTCAAGGTCGGCTGGCGCTTGTTGATGTAGTCGGCCGGATTGCGGTAGCCGCTGATCTCGTAGTCGATATCGGTGCCCTTGAAGCCCAGCTCGATCTTCAGCCGGTCGTCGATCAGGCTCAGGGTGTCCTTGACGAAGTACTGGGTGGTCTGGCGGGTCGAGGTGTAGTTGCGCTGCAGGTGCACCGGCTCGTTCAGCAGCGGCGCGCCGTCCGGATTGCCGTTCTGCACGTTGTAGCGCGCCTGGGTGCGGTGATAGTCGTCGTCCTCGAGCCACAGGCCGACTTCCAGCGTGTTGAAGCCCACTTCCCAGGCCAGTTTGCCGGTCACGCCCTTGCGCGTGCCGTCCACGCCTGACAGCCCGTACTGGATGCCCTTGGGCGCGGTCAGGCCCGGCACGATCAGGCGCTCGTTGTTGTAGCTGGTCAGCGAGGTGGCGTAGGCCTCGGGCGAGACGCCATAGCCGCCCTTGTCCTCGTAATAGCCGGTGGCGACCACGCTCAGCGTCTCGGTGATCGGGGTGTCGATCGTCAGGCCGTAGAGGTGGTCCTTCCGCTTGTTGACCGCGAACTTGTAGTACTGGGCGTAGTTGGCGTTGGAATAGGTCGGGCCCTCCACGCCGTTGATCAGGGTGCGCGGCAGGTTCGAGGACGACGCCGCGGTGCCCGGCGCGCCCGACGGCGGCACATAGCCGATATAGGCGAAGTCGCGGCCCGATCGCCCGAACACGTCGCCGGCCCGGCCGCCGTACTGCAGCTTGGTGATCGAGGGGCTGTCATAGTCGAAATAGTCGTTGTGGACGGTCTGGAAGGTGATGTCGCCGCCGGTCGGCAGCTCGTAGCGCAGCTTTCCCTCATAGTGCTTGCGGTCGATCGTGCCCGGGCCGCGCCACAGGTCGCCCTTGATCCATGAACCGCTGACATAGGCCGAAACCGGACCGATCTTGCCGGTCTCCAGGCGCAGGAAGCCCCGCTTGAGGGCGTCGCTGCCCAGGGTGCCGCTGGCCGCGCCGCCGAATTCGTCGGACGGCTTCTGGGTGAAGTAATCGACGATGGGGCCCAGCGACGCATAGCTGGGCAGCGAGACGTCGCCGGCCCCCGACGAGGCGGTCACGCGCAGCAGGTTCTCGTTGTCGACATAGCGGTAGATCGGGCTGCCGCCGAACTGGTCGCTGCGGCCCATCGGGATGTTGTCCAGCAGGAAGCCGATCTGCTGGAAGTTGAAGGCTCGCACCGAGACCGAATTGCCGAACTCGTACATGCCCAGGGCGTCGTTGGCCTGGACGTTGAAGCCGGGAAGGCTCTCCAGCATCTTCAGGCCGGTCACGCCGGCCGGGGCCGACAACAGGGCCTCGCGGGTGATCGAGACCGTGGCGGTGGCGTGGTCGGTGCCGATGGCGACGCTGGCCTCCGACACCCGGGCCCCGGTGACCACCAGTTCGTCGACGGTCGAGCTCTTGTCTGCCTCCTGGGCCAGGGCGGGCGTCGCGCCTCCGAGCACCGAGGCGGCCAGCAGCAAGGCCCGGAAATGGCGCGAGGCCGGTGAAAGACGCGTGTTCGTCATGATTATCCCCAATCTTTTGACTGAGGCCAAGCTCGATGGTCTGCCTATCGCAGTAAACTTAGAAAGGCTGCCCGAGTTGTGAATATAAATGCGCGGTCAAAATTGGCACATTCATGTATAAATTATGACCATCGATCATCTACTAGATTGTAGGCGCAAATAGTTGTGGCGCGATAGTCACGGAAACTATCACGCAAAACGTCTATACGTTCGAAATGGCGATATCCGATTTGAGGATCAGGTCATGAAGGTCCACGCGAGGGTCGTGGCGAACCGACGTGGCTCGCCTTCCGCACCCCCGCTGTCCTTGGCGCCTGAGAGATTCAGCGCCCCGTCCGATCGACGAGGGCGCCTTGCTCCTTCGGCGAGGGCGCACGCAGACGCGCCCTGCTTTCCAGCGTTTCGAGGCCGTCGCGGTCCTTCTGCTTGAGCGTTTCCGGGGCGGTTTCGCCTTCAGCGCCGGGCCGGGGCCCGATCTCTCCCGCGAGAGCACCGTCAGTCAGATCCGCAACAGACCGTGCGTCAATTTAGGGCGGCGTCGATTTGACGGCTTGTCGCGAGGCGCCGCCCAGGGACGCAGCCACAGCCGCTTTTCCCGGCGTCGCAACGCACCGAAGTTCGCCCTGGTGCAAGTCGAGGGCGTTTCGGTTCGCCGAGACCCCACGAGAAGGTTGGTCGCTGATTTTCCATGACAGGCCGCGTGGGGATCGGCGACGATCGGACGAAGGCCATCGAGGGGCGCCCATGAAGGACTATCGCCGACGCGAGGTGGTGCTGGCCGCCGGATTGTCGGCGATCGCCGGCTATGTCGACGCCATCGGCTTTCTCCAGCTCGGCGGCTTCTTCGTCTCGTTCATGAGCGGCAACTCCACCCGGCTGGGGGTCGGTCTGGCGATGGGGCATTGGACGACGGCGCGGACCGCCCTGGCGCTGATCGGCCTGTTCGTCGTCGGCGTCGTCCTGGGCGCGCTGGTCGCCCGACGGGTCGGCGAGGACAGGCGGTCAGCCATCCTGGCCCTGGAGGCGGCGCTGCTGACCGCGAGCGCCGGTCTCTTCGCGACGGGTTTCGACGTGGCCGGGGCGGCGGCCATGGTCCTGGCCATGGGCGCGGAGAACGCGGTGTTCCAGCGCAACGGCGACGTGGGGGTTGGCCTGACCTACATGACCGGGGCCCTGGTCAAGGCCGGGCAGCGCATCGCCGCGGCGTTGAGCGGCGGCGATCGTTGGGCCTGGGGGCCCTATGCCCTGCTGTGGGCGGGCCTCAGCCTCGGCGGCGCGCTGGGCGCGGCGGCCTATCTCAGGATGGGGACCTCGGCCCTATGGGCGCCGGCGGGCCTGCTGGCGGTCCTGGCGGCGAGCAGCGCTTGGGCCGAGCGGCGGGCTGGCGCCGCCTAGAGCCCGCGCACGAACTCCGCCAACGTCGCCGGATACAGCTTGTGCTCCTGCTCCAGCACGCGGTCGCTCAGCATGTGCTCGGTGTCGCCGGGCAGGATCGGCACGCGGGCCTGGCCCAGGACCGGGCCTTCGTCGACGCCGGCGGTGACCAGGTGGACGGTGCAGCCGGCCTCGACCTCGCCGGCGCTCAGGGCTCGGCCGTGGGTGTCCAGTCCCGGATAGGCGGGCAGCAGGGACGGATGGATGTTCAGCATCCGACCTTCCCAGGCCTCGACCAGGAACGGCGTCAGGATGCGCATGTATCCGGCCAGGGCCACGACCTGGATCCCGCGCTCGCGCAGGGCGGCGTCGATGGCCCGTTCATGGGCCTCGCGGTCCTTGCCGAAGGGCTTCTGGTCGACGGCCAGGGCCTCGATCCCGGCGGCCGCGGCGGTGACCAGGCCGCCGGCCTCGGGCTTGTTCGACAGCACCAGGGCGATCTCGAACGGGCAGGCGGGATCCTGGGCGGCCCGGACCAGGGCCTCCATGTTGGAGCCCCGGCCGGAGATCAGGACGGCGACCTTGGTGCGTTGGGTCATGATCAACTCTTCATGCGCTCTGCGTCCTTCGAGGCCCGCTGCGCGGGCGCCTCAGGATGAGGAATTCAGAAGCAACCCAGGTTCCTCATCCTGAGGTGTGAGGCGAAGCCGAGCCTCGAAGGACGCGGGGCCTAGGCCGCGACCAACTGCCCGCAGATGAAGGCGTCCTCGTCGGCGTTCAGCAGGGCGGCCAGCACCGGCTCGGCGTCCGATGCCGCGACCACCAGGATGAAGCCGACGCCGCAGTTGAACGTGCGGCGCAGCTCGTGGTCGGTGATGCCGCCTTCGCGCTGCAGCCAGTCGAAGACCGGGGGCAGGGGCCAGGCGTTCCAGTCGAACTCGGGGACCAGGCCCTGCGCGATGCAGCGCGGCGGGTTCTCGATCAGGCCGCCGCCGGTGATGTGGGCGCCGCCCTTGACCCGGCCCGACTGCAGCAGGGGCAGGATCGACTTCACATAGATGCGGGTCGGGGCCATCAGGGCCTCGGCCAGGGTCTTGCCCTCCTCGAACGGGCAGGGGGCGTCCCAGGCCAGGCCCGAGCGCTCGACCACGCGGCGCACCAGCGAATAGCCGTTGGAGTGCGGGCCCGACGAGCCGATGCCGATGATCACGTCGCCGGCCCGTTGCTTGTCCAGCTTGGGCAGCACGCCGTCGCGCTCGACCGCGCCGACCGAGAAGCCGGCCAGGTCGTATTCGCCGTCGCTGTACATGCCCGGCATTTCGGCCGTCTCGCCGCCCACCAGGGCCGCGCCGGCCAGCTTGCAGCCGTCGGCGATGCCGGCGACCACGCTCTTGGCGACCTCGAGGTCCAGCTTGCCGGTGGCGAAGTAGTCGAGGAACAGCAGCGGCTCGGCGCCTTGGGCCAGCAGGTCGTTGACGCACATGGCCACCAGGTCGATGCCGACCGTGGCGTGCATCTTGGCGTCGATGGCGATGCGCAGCTTGGTGCCGACGCCGTCGGTGGTGGAGACCAGCAGCGGGTCGTCGTAACCGGCCGCCTTCAGGTCGAACAGGGCGCCGAAGCCCCCCAGACCGCCGTCCGCGCCGGGGCGCCGGGTGGCCTTGGCCAGGGGCTTGATCGCCTCGACCAGGGCGTTGCCCGCATCGATATCGACGCCGGCCTGGGCGTAGGTAAGGCCGTTCTGGGGGTCGCTCATGCGTTCGCTCTGGCTCGAAGACGGCCCAACGGGCCGTTTTTGAAAGGAAACTTGCCGCACACCTCAAGCTTGTGCTTGCAGACTCGGGGGTGCGCGAGGCTATTAGCAGCCGATGACGACGATCACCACTACCGCTGAGCTGGCGGCGTTCTGTAATGAGTTGAAGGGACAGCCCTTCATCGCCGTGGACACCGAGTTCATGCGCGAAACCACCTACTGGCCCAAGCTGTGCTTGATCCAGGTGGCCTCGCCGGACACCGAAGCCTGTATCGACCCGCTGGCCGATGGCATCGACCTTGAGCCGCTGCTCGAGGTCCTGCGCGATCCCTCGATCCTGAAGGTGTTCCACGCCGCTCGCCAGGACGTCGAGATTTTCAACAATCTCAACGCCATGCCGACGCCCTTGTTCGACACCCAGGTGGCCGGCATGGCCGCCGGGTTCGGCGAGCAGATCGCCTACGACGCCCTGGTCCGCCAGATGCTGAAGATCGAACTGGACAAGTCCAGCCGCTTCACCGACTGGGCCCGTCGCCCGCTGAGCGACGCCCAACTGACCTACGCCGTCGCCGACGTCACCCACCTGGCGACCCTGTTCCCCATCCTGCGCGACCGCCTCGAAAAGGCCGGACGCCTGGCCTGGGTGGAAGAGGAGATGAAGGCGCTCAACGATCCGGCCGCCTACGACGTCGATCCGGAGAAGGCCTGGCGCCGCCTGCGTCCGCGCAAGACCGCCGCCAAGTACCTGGCGGTGTTCAAGGCCGTGGCCGCCTGGCGCGAGCGCACCGCCCAGACCCGCGACCAGCCGCGCGGCCGCATCCTGAAGGATGAGGCCATCGACGAGCTGGCCACCCAGGCCCCGACCTCGCTGGACGGGCTCAACACCCTGCGCAGCGTGCCCAAGGGCTTTGGCGGCTCCAAGTTCGGTCCCGACCTGCTGGCCGCGATCAAGGCCGCCCTGGCCGATCCCGAGGGCTACGCCCCGGTGCTCGAAAAGTCCGGCCCGCCGCCGCCCGCCTCGGCCGGCGCGGTCGTCGAACTGCTGAAGGTGCTGCTCAAGGCCCGCGCCGAGGAGGCCGGCGTGGCCTCCAAGCTGATCGCCACCGTCTCGGACCTGGAAAAGATCGCCGCCGACGACGAGGCCAACACGCCCGCCCTGCAAGGCTGGCGGCTGGAGGCGTTCGGTTCGGACGCCCTGAAGATCAAGCGCGGCGAACTGGCTCTAGTGCTGGACGGGACCCGTGTTCGTGTGGTGGAAGTGCGCCGCGCGCCCAAGCCGGACTAAGGGCGCGGGAGGATCGCGGTCCTCCAGCGTCCGGCGTCAGCTCGGTCGGGGGACTTTGGTGTGCGTGTGACATGGGACAGCTTGGCCGAAGCCTATAGGCCCGCGGCGGTTTCCCATCAGCGCCAGATTCCGCTGCGCGTTTTCATCATCGTCGTGCTCTGCGCGATGCTGGGGTGGCGGTCCACCTTCGCCTTCCTGATCCCCTGGGGCGTCGCCAGCTTGGTGGCCCAGCTCGTCGAATACGCCGCGCTCAGGGACTTCCTGAAACGGCCCGCGCCCGGTCGCGCCGTGGCGTACGCCATCGCCGCCGATGTCCTCCTGGCCGTCGTATTCGGTTGGGTGGTCGTACCGATGTGGGCGATCGGAACGCCCATTGCGTCCGCCGCCGCCGTGGTGCTGGCCACCGGTTCGGTGCTGACCGCCCTGATGGGCGCCGAGGGCTGCGTGGCGGCCTTCGTGGCGGCGGTGACGCCGCACATGGCCTACATGTTCGTCCTGCCGTTCGTCAGCGACACGGCGCAGGACCGGATGGCGCCGTACTATGTCGTCGGCGTGGGGCTGTTCACCCTGGTGCTGGGCCTGGTGTTCGCCTGGTCGCACCGCACCTTCGCGGCCGAACGCGCCGCGCGTAGGATCGCCGAGGCCCAGACGGCGGCCAAGTCGGCCTTTATCGCCATGGTCAGCCACGAACTGCGCACGCCGCTGGGCGCGATCCTCAGCGGGGCCGCTGATCTGGCGCGAGACAGCGCCGACGCCCGGACCCAGGACAAGGGCGCCCTGATCGCCGACGCCGGAGCCATGATGCGAAGCCTGCTCAACGACCTGCTCGACCATTCCAAGATCGAGGCCGGCCGCATGAGCGTCGAGGTCCTGGATTTCGATCCCAAGGCCCTGGTCAGCGACACCGTGCGGTTCTGGCGGGCGGGCGCCAAGGCCAAGGGCCTGTCGCTGAAGATGACGGGCGGCCGTGATCTGCCGGCCTGGCTGCGCGGCGATCCCGTCCGCATCCGCCAGATCCTCAACAACCTGCTGTCCAACGCCATCAAGTTCACCGCCGAGGGCCGGGTCGAGATCGCCGTCGAGGCCCGTCGCCAGGGCGAAGCCTGGCTGCTGAGCGTGGCGGTCAGCGACACGGGGCCGGGTCTTACCGCCGAGCAGCTGTCGCGCTTGTTCACCGCCTATGACCAGCTGGGCGCCGACACCGCGCGGACCTTTGGCGGCACGGGGCTGGGCCTGTCGATCAGTCGTGACCTGGCCCAGCTGATGGGCGGCGACCTGGTCGCCCAGGCTCCGGCCGGCGGCGGCGCGCGCTTCGTTCTGAGCCTGCCGGCCCCGGAAGGCGTCGCGCCGACCGAGCCCACGCCCCGGGCGAGCGTACCGCAGGTGTTCGCCGGCGCCCCGACGGCCCTGGTGGTCGACGACCACGAGGTCAATCGCCGGGTTCTCGACCAGATCCTGCGCGCGCTCGGGCTGCGGGTCGAAACCGCCGCCGATGGCGAGGCGGCCCTGACGATCGCCAGCGCGCGGCGGTTCGACGTGATCCTGATGGACGTCAACATGCCGGGTCTGGACGGGCTGGACGCCACGCGCCGTCTGCGCGCCCAGGGACCGAACACGGTCACGCCGGTGATCGCGGTCACCGGCGGCGTTTCGCCGGCCGAGCGTGAGGCGTGCGTGGCGGCGGGCATGACCGATTGCGTCGAGAAGCCGTTCGAGGTCGTCGGACTGCACGCGGCGCTGGCCCGAGCCCTGGAGGGGCAGGCGGTCTAGACCGCCTGGGCGGTCCCGCGTTCCATCGCCGCGGCGATCGCCTCGATCAGCTTGCCGGCGTCGACAGGCTTGGCGACCACGCCGTCCATGCCAGCCAGGGCGTATTCGGCCACCTGGTGGCTCATGACATTGGCCGACAGGGCCAGGATCGGGGTCGGCGAGAGGCGGTGTTCGGTCTCGCGCTCGCGGATCGCCCGGGTGGCCTCGATGCCGTTCATCACCGGCATCTGCACGTCCATCAGGATCAGGTCGAAGTCGTCGGCGTGGAAGGCGTCCACCGCCTCGCGGCCGTTGGCCACGGTGTGCAGGTCGACGCCGGCCGGCTCGAGCAGGGCGCGCAGGATGAACTGGTTGGTGGCGTTGTCCTCGGCCGCCAGGATGCGCAGGGACCGGATGTCGCCCTCGCCGGGCGCGGGGTCCAGGTAGTCGGCGGCGTCGGCCCGCGCGAACGGCAGGCGGAAGACGAAGGTCGAGCCCTTGCCCGGGGCGCTGTCCATCCGCAGGGTCCCGCCCATCCGCTCGACAAGCTCGCGCGAGATCGCCAGGCCCAGGCCCGTGCCGCCGAACCTGCGGGTGGTCGAGCTGTCGGCCTGGACGAACTTCTCGAACAGGCTGGCGATGTGTTCGGGGGCGATGCCGATGCCGGTGTCGGTCAGGGTGAAGGTCAGTCCCTCGGGCGTCGCCTCCACGCTCAGCCGGATCCGGCCGTCGGGGGTGAACTTCACGGCGTTGGACGCCAGGTTCGACAGCACCTGGCGCAGGCGCACGCTGTCGCCGCACCACGCCCCATGGGCGTCGGGCGCGATCTCGGTGACGAACTGGACGTCCTTCTGGTGGGCCAGCAGGGCGAAGGGCCGGCAGGCGGCGGCCACGGTCTGGGCCAGGTCGAACACGTGGTCGTCGAGCTCGAAACGGCCGGACTCGATCTTCGACAGGTCCAGCACGTCGTTGAGGATGGCCAGCAGGGTCTCGCCGCTGTCGCGGATGATCTTCAGGTGCTCGCGATGCGGCGAGCCCAGGCCGCTCTGCTCCATCACCTGGGCCATGCCCAGCACGCCGTTCAGGGGCGTGCGGATCTCGTGGCTCATATTGGCCAGGAACTGCGACTTGGCGAGGTTGGCGCTCTGGGCGCGATCGCGGGCATCGACCACCTCGACCAGGGCCGCCTTCTGGCCGGCCTCGGAGGCGTCCAGTTCGCGCAGCACCTGGCGGATGCGCAGCGCCAGGGCCAGGCCGGCGACAAGCAGCAGCAGGACGCCCGGCAGGACCAGCGGCGCGGCCTGGCGAACGGCGTCCAGGCCCGGCTGCTTGGGCGACCAGGCCAGCCAGCTCAGAATATTGCCATCCGCGCCGCGCAGGGCGACGGCCACGCCGTCGGCGGGCCGATCCGCCAGCAGGCGAGGCCCGCGAATGCGCATCTCGCTGGCCAGGGCGGGCAGCAGGTGGCGGTCAGCCAACTGCGCGCAGATCACGATCATCGCCGGACTCTCGCCGCGCGGCCTCGCGGCCTTTTCCGGCGTGATCGTCGAAAGGGCGACCAGATAGATCCGCCCGTCCACCCGGACAACGCCGTGAGCGGTTTCGGCGACCGTGGCGATGTTCGGATCGGTCGGTTTGGGAAGCCTGGCCGCCGCGATTTCCTGGCGGCGGACCTCGGCGATCAGGGGCGCGGCGGCGGCGACCATCTTCGCCTGGCTTTGCGGCGTCGCGCGGGCCTGGTCGACCCAGGCGTAGAAAGGGCGGTTGCCGGAATCCAGCACGACGGACAGATCGTCGCCGCGGTTGTTGGCGTAGTAGGAGCCCATCTCGCCGTCCATCCACGCCAGGTCGACGCCTGGACGGATGGTCTCGAAGGCCTGGTCCCAGACCGCCGCGGCAGCCACGTCGCTGTCGAGCCGGTCCAGGGATCGTTCCAGCGTCTGCTCGACGACGACGTGCTCTTCGCGCGCCTGCAGCCGGTCGACGGCCACGGCGGCGAAGGCCAGCAGGGCGCAGCCGCCCAGGATGGCGATCGTCGTGACGATCGCCCCCAGGATCAGCAGACTGCGCACCGCGCGGCGACCCGCCGGCATGCCGTTCAAGATGTCTATCCCCCTGCCCATGTCCCCAGATTGCATGCGCGCGTGTTGAAACGGTAAAGGTTGCGCGCCTGCGTAACGTCGTTCGACGACAGGGCGTTCCGCTGCCTTAGCGGGCGATGTGCGGGACCAGGTTGCCGGCCGCCAGGGCCAGGGAGCCCAGGATCACGGCGTGGAACACGCAGCCGACGATGACCGTGCGCTTGACCGACCAGCCGGCGTCGGCCGCGAAGGCGTGGGCCAGGTCGCTCTGCAGGCGGCGGGCCGGACCGACGACCGACACGTCGTTTTCGTTGGCGAGTCTCAGTTCAGGCCGCGAGCGGGACGCGGGAAAGGCGACGATGTGGTCTTCGACGTGTTCGACTTCGGCGATCCGCTGCTTCTGCATGGATGTGCTCCCCTTTGATGTGGTGGAGCTTGCGACGCCTGTGGATAACAAACCGTGCTCGTCGAGCAAGGTTCTGTGTGGCGGCATGTCGCGGGGCGCCGAAACGCCCAAAAGAAAGGGCCGGCTCCCTTCGGAACCGGCCCCGTCTCTTCGTCTGGATGCGGCGCCTAGTAGGTGAAGCGCACGCCGACCTTGAAGGTCCGGCCGATCAGGCCGGGATAGTGGAAGGTCGTCAGGTAGTTCGGGGCGCTGGCATAGGCGCCCGGCGCGACGGGCGCCTCCTTGTCGAAGACGTTGCCGATGTTGCCGTAGACCTGGACCGCGTCGGTGATCTGGGCCGTGCCGTTCACGTCGACGTTCACGAACTTCTTGATGTAGCAGAAGCGGTTGCCGATCTCCTGGTTCGCGGCCGACGTGCCCGGATAGTACTGATTGCCGGTGGCGCAGCTGACGTCGGCCCGCTGGTCCGCGGCGACCGACTTGATCTTGCCGACATAGTAGGCGGTGGCCGACAGGCTGTAGCGGCCCCACTCGACCGTGTTCTGCCAGTTGCCCCGCCAGTCCGGCGTACCGTTGCCCGAGGACAGTTGGTACGGGCCCAGGGTGCCGGCGTACTTCTGCACGCCCGTGGCGGTGTGCAGGTCGTATTTCAGCACGTGGGTGACTTCCAGGCGGCTGGTCAGCTTGGCGTCGTAGGGCAGGTCGGCCCTGGCCGTGGCCGAGAAGTCCACGCCCGAGGTCTTGGAGTAGTCGGCGTTGACGAACGGCGCGTTGATGATCAGCACGCGGGGCAGGGCCGTCGGGAACAGCGGGTCGATGCCGTCGACCAGGTTGCACGAATAGCCCGGGCCCACGGCCGCGACCGCGGCGCACGCGTCGGTGACATTGGTCTTGGTGTAGTAGGCGGTGCGCGCCGCGCCGAGCGCCGGACCGGCGACGATCAGGTCCGACTTCTTCACGTCGTAGTAGTCGACCGTCATGCTCAGCCACGGGGTGGGCTGAACGATCACGCCCGCCGTGAAGCTGCGCGAGGTTTCCGGCTTGAGGTCCGGATTGCCGACATAACCGCCGCCCAGCGAATAGGCCTGGGCGTACGGGTTGGTGTTGCCGCCCGCCACCGTGCCGCCGTGGGCGTTCTGGAAGGAGGTCGGCGGGGTGAAGGTCGAGAAGCCCGCGTACTGCGACCGGGCGCCGGATTCGGCGAAGGTCGGGGCGCGGAAGCCCTGGGAGTAGGTGCCGCGGAAGGCCAGTTGGCGCATCGGCGTGTACTTGACGCCGACCTTCGGGGAGAAGTGGCTGAAGCCTTCCGAATAGTGGTCGTACCGGCCCGAGGCGTTGATCTCGAGCTGGTCGAGCACCGGAGCCAGGATTTCGAAATATCCGGCCGAGACGGTGTGCTTGCCGAACGCCGACGAGGTGGTCAGCGTATAGGTGTCCAGCTTGGCGTTCTGGTTGTTGTTGACCAGCTCTTCCTTGCGGATCTGGGCGCCGACGGCCAGCTGCATGTCGCCGCCGGGCAGGGTCCAGAGCTTCTTGGTGATCGAGGCGTCCAGCGAATACATCGTCGAGTGCGACGGCGTGGTCACGGTGGGCGAGATGAAGTTGCGGACCTGGGCGCTGTTGTTGCCCGGGTTCACGAAGTCGTAGCTGCCGGTGTTGATCGCGTTCAGCAGGTTGGCGATGTTCAGGAAGCCGAACTGCTCGATTTCCAGCTCGTCCTTGGCGCCGACGGCTTCGACGCGCCAGTTCCAGTCGCCGTCGATGCTGCCCTTCAGGCCGGCCGTGCCGCGGAAGACCTCGTTGGTGCGGTCGCTGCCGGCCGGGATGTCGCCGAACAGGTAGTAGATCCGCGCGGCGCCTTGCGACGGGTTGCCGGCGAAGGCCGTGGCGTAGGGGTTGTTCGGGTTCAGGCGACGGCCGGCCGCGGCCGGGTCGGCGCAGTTGACGCCCGAGGTGCAGATCCAGACCGGCAGCACGATGCCGGGATTGGTCGAGGCCAGGCTCGCCGAACCGCCGAACGGCTGGGTGGCTCGCAGGGCGCGCGGCTGGTTCTTGATGCTGACCATGTCGTGCGAGAAGCTGCCCGTCAGGTAGCCCTCGACGTTCTCGTTGAACCGGAAGCTCAGGCGGCCATTGACCGAGTAGCGCTCCTGCTTCGGGGCGATCTGGTTGTAGAGGTCGACCAGATTGTACTTGCAGCCCGTGCCGCGGGCGCCGCCGCCGGTGACGGTGTAGGTCCCGGCCAGGCACGTGCCCAAACCTAGCGAGGAGTAGTTGCTGTACGGCTGGGTCGCCCCCGTGGAGTCGACATAGGTCCCGTCGGCGAACGGGGTCACGCCGCCCGTCAGCGGGTTGTTCAGGTCGCTCTGGGTGGTGCGCACGACGACGGCCGTGGGGGTGGCGGTCGTCAGGGTGCTGTCGGCGGTGTTGTTGTCCAGGCCGCCGATCGAGGTCAGGTCCTGGTTGTTGTAGGGGAAGCCGCGGCTGTGGTTGGTGACCCGCCCGTCCTTCTGGTACTCGCCGTTGATATAGACGTTCCAGCCCTTCTCGGCGTAGTCGCCGTAGCCCAGGGTCAGGTCGAACGCCTTGTGGCGCGCGTCGCGCTCCTGGCTCTGGCCGACTTCGGCGCTGCCGGAAACGCCTTCGAACTGCTGCCTGAGGATCAGGTTGACGACCCCGCCGATGGCGTCGGCGCCGTAGGTCGACGAGGCGCCGTCCTTCAGCACTTCGATGCGTTCGATCAGGCTGAACGGGATGCTGTTGAGGTCGACATAGGCGTTGTGGCCGTCGTCGTTGATCGGGAAGTTGGCCGAGCGCAGGCCGTCGATCAGGACCAGGGTCGAGGAGACGCCTAGGCCGCGCAGCGAAACGGCCGAGCCGCCGGCGCTGAAGCCGCTCTGGAAGCCGGTGCCGATCGAACCAGCGCCGTCGGCCGAAACCGAGCGGATGGCGTCGGTGGCCGTGGTCAGGCCGGCGCGCTGCAGTTTTCCGAGGTCATCACGGTGACCGGCGAGGGCGTTTCGGTGTCGGTGCGGCGGAACAGCGAGCCGGTGACGACAATCTCTTCGACCTGGGTGTCTTCGGGAGCCGGCGCGGCCGGGGGTGCGGTCTGGGCGACGGCCTGGCCAGCGCCGAGGACGGCGAAGGCGGCGCCGCAAATCATCGTCGACGCCATGAGGCGTGCGCGCATGGGTTTAGTTTGCAAGGTGGTAACCCCCAATGTTTCAGGCGCCTCTTGATGGCGCTATGACGGCCGGCGACTCAGGTTTTCTGAGTGCGGTTGCAGAAGGGCTACTGACCGATGGGACGTTCGGTCAACAATCATTGCATTAATGAAACGTAACGTTGTTTTTTGGACACATACCGGCACGGTCCGACCCTCAACGTCAGGGCGTGGAATTGCTCGTTATTCGATATGTGCAATTGCTCGGACGCGGGAATTTGGCGTCGCGGCGTCAGAACCGCAACCTCAGGGCGCTCCCGCCCCAAGATTTCACAGTGCTGTAATTTTGAGCTTCAAGCCTAAAATCGAGGCCAGGGCGCCTGCCCGCTTGGCGGTCTGCTCGCCCAGAAGCAGGTCGGCATAGCCCGGCTCGGCGGTCAGCAGCAGGTCGCCCTTGTCGATGATCAGGCGCGATCGGGCCAGAAGCGGGGCGCTGCGGCCCGACAGGTCGCAGCCCAGGCGGATGGCCGCGCCCACGGCCCGGGCGCGCCGGAGGCGGGCGGGCGAGAGCAGGCGCTCCAGCACGTCCATCTCCGGAGGATCGAAGGCCGTGGCGTGGCGGGCGAAGGCGGCGGCGGCCAGGAAGGCGCGTTCGGGATGGGTCTGACCGGCGATCGGCGCGCGCAGCACCTGCTCGAACACCAGATCGGCGCGATGGTCCGGGTGCAGGCGCGCGCCCAGGTCGGCCAGTCGGCAGGCGGCCGAGGCCAGGACGGCGTCGCGCTCGCCGAAACAGGGCGGCAACTGGGCGAAGGCCGGCGCCAGCCAGGTGTCGAGCGCCGCGCCCAGCTCGTCGGCCACGCCTTGCCTGGCGCCCAGCGAGGCGCAGCCCTCGATCAACGGGTCCAGCCGCCGCACGCCGGGCGGCATGGCCTCGAACAGCAGGCCCTCGCGCACGCCGTAGGCCGAGATCTCGATGCGTTTGAAGTCCAGGCTCTCGATCAGCTGCTCCAACACCACGGCGGCGTAGGGCAGGGTCTCCGAGCGCTTCTTGCTCATGCCCTCGATGCGCTCGAGCGAGCTTTTCGACTGGTGGGCGACCAGGCGGGCGGCGTCCAGGGCCTCGGCCCGGCTGATGCTGTACTGGTGGACGACGTGCAGCGGATAGCCGCTCAGCCGCATGTGCAGCAGGGCCAGGTTGCGCCAGGCGCCGCCGACCGCGTGGAAGACGTCGGTCTTGAAGGCCTCGGCCACGGGAGCCAGGCGCTGGGCGCACAGCCGTCGCACCTTCTCCAGGTCGAAGCCCTCCGACACGCCCAGGCTGAACGGGCCAAGCGGCAAGGTGACGCCCAGGCCCGCGCCGGTGGCCTCCAGCCGGATCAGCTCCAGGCTGGCGCCGCCCAGGTCGCCGACCACGCCGGTGGCGTCGGGGGCGCCCGCCAGCACGCCCAGGGCCGCGTAGCGCGCCTCTTCCTCGCCCGACAGCACACGGGTGGGAAACCCGGTCTCGACCTGGATCTGGCGGACGAAGTCGGCGCCGTCCTTGGCCTCGCGCACGGCGGCGGTGGCGGCGATGAAGGTCTCGGCCGGCTTGACGGCCTCCAGCACGGCGCGGAAGCGCTTGAGCGCCGCCAGGGTCTGGGCGACGCCCTCGGGGTTCAGCCTGCCGCCGGCGCCCAGGTCACGGCCCAGCCCCGCCAGGACCTTCTCGTTGAAGACGGTCCAGATGGCGCGGCCTTCCAGCCGGTACACCACCAGGCGGACCGAATTGGAGCCGATATCGATAACGGCCGCGTCGCGCGGCGCCGCAAAAGGCATGAGGGTGGTTTAGCGCATTGGGCGGGGAGGGGAAGGCGGGACGGGTAAAAAGCTTTCGCGGTCCACAGGTCAACGCTTCAGGCCGACCAAAGGCGCCGGATCGTTGAGCGTTCGCCGGCAGGCGCGCAGCCGCCAGCCCGCCGGGCCCTTCTCGTAGTAGCAGGAGCCGAAGCTGACGGGATGGCCGTTCGCCCGGCGCCCGCCCTTGGTCATGGCGTAGGCGCTGTCGGGGCTGACCAGCAGGTGCTCGATCGGCTTGGGCCGGACCCGGCAATGGCCCCACGAGCGTCCGTGACCCATCACCTGCCAGCCCGGACCGTAGATCACGCCCGACTTGAACAGCGCGCGTTCGTGGACCTTGGCCCAGGCCAGGTCGCCCGCGTCGCCGACATCGGTGTCGCCGGGAACGCCGGGCAGGGCGAAGATCGCGCAGATCTGCGCCTGCTCGGCCGGGCGCGGCCCGCAGGCGGTCAGGCCCAGCGCCGCGAGGACGACGAGGAGAGGCCGCATCCGCGCCTCTAGCCCCGCTTGCGCGGTCCGACGTGGTCGAACGCCTGCGGCAGGTCCTTCACCTTGTGGCCCCGGCCCGACAGGCTGGGATTGGTCATGAAATACTCGTGGGCCGAGAAGGCGCCCTTGCGGTCCCAGGCCGGGTCGCGGGCGTAGTGGCCCTCGGGGTCCAGGTTCCAGCTCTGGGCCTCGTCGTTGAGGTTGGCGACCATGATCTGGTTCAGAACCTGCTGATGCACGGTGGGGTTCTCGACCGGGACCAGGGTCTCGACCCGGCGGTCCAGGTTGCGCGGCATCCAGTCGGCCGAGCTGATGAAGACCCGGGTCTGGGCGCTGGGCATCGGACCGCCGCAGGCGAAGGCCACCACGCGGGCGTGCTCCAGGAACCGTCCGACGATGCTCTTGACCCGGATGTTCTCCGACAGGCCTGCAATCCCAGGTCTTAAACAACAAATGCCGCGCACGACCAGGTCGATCTGCACGCCGTCCTGGCTGGCGCTGTAGAGGGCGTCGATGATCTGCGGGTCGACCACGGCGTTCATCTTGGCCCAGATCGCCGCCGGCTTGCCCTCGCGGGCGTTGCGGGCCTCGGCCGCGATCAGGGTCAGCAGGTCCGGCTTCAGCGTCTCGGGCGAGAAGCTCAGCTTCTCCAGCCCGTGCGGCTGGGCGTAGCCGGTGATGAAGTTGAACAGCTTGCCCGCGTCGCGCCCCATGGCCGGGTCGCAGGTGAAGAGCGACAGATCGGTGTAAACCCGGGCTGTTTGAGGGTGATAATTCCCGGTGCCGAAGTGGCAGTAGGTGCGCAGGGCCTCGCCCTCGCGCCGCACCACCACCGACAGCTTGGCGTGGGTCTTCCAGTCGACGAAGCCGAACACCACGTGGACGCCGGCGCGCTCCAGGTCTCGAGCCCACTTCAGATTGTTTTCTTCGTCGAACCGCGCCTTGATCTCGATCAGGGCCGTGACGTTCTTGCCGTTGTCGGCCGCCTCGATCAGGGCCGCGACGATCGGGCTGTCCTTGGACGTCCGGTACAGGGTCTGCTTGATCGCCACCACGTTGGGGTCGCGAGCCGCCTGGCGGATGAACTGCACCACCACGTCGAAGCTCTCGAACGGGTGGTGGACCAGGATGTCCTTCTCGCGGATCGCCGCGAAGCAGTCGCCGCCGTGGTCGCGCACGCGCTCCGGGAAGCGGGCGTTGTAGGGCTTGAACTTCAGGTCCGGACGGTCCGGCGGGATCAACTCGGCCATCTGGGCCAGGCCCAGCTTGCCGTCGACCAGGATCACGTCCTCGGGCTGGGCGCGCAGGCCCTCGATGATGAAGTTACGCAGGTCCTCGGGCATGGTGGTCTGGATCTTGACCCGCACCACGCGGCCCAGCCGGCGCTTCTTCAGCCGCGCCTCGAACTCGCGCACCAGGTCCTCGGCCTCTTCCTCGATCTCCAGGTCGCTGTCGCGGATCAGGCGGAACAGGCCGCGGCCCTCGACCTCGTAGCCGGGGAACAGGTGGTCGAGGAACAGGATGATGAAGCTTTCCAGCGCCACGATCCGCCGCTCGCGCTTGCGCGTGCTCTTGGCCGGAGCCTGGGAAAGCTCCCAGAACCGCTGCACCTGGCTGGGCACCGGCACCAGGGCGTAGAGGTGCTTGTCGTCGGCGATCCGCCGCAGCTTCAGCGCCAGGCAGAAGCCCAGGTTCGGGATGAACGGGAACGGGTGGGCCGGATCGATCGCCAGCGGCGTCAGCACCGGGAACATCCGGGTCAGGAACAGTTCCTCGGCCCGCTCCCGGTCGGGGCCGACGATGTCCTTGGCGTCCAGCAGCTTGAGGCCCTCGCCCCACAGCTCGGCCCGCACGCCGCTCCAGATCCGCTGCTGCTCGGCCATCAGCTCGGCGGCCGAGGCGTTGATCCGCGCCAGCTGTTCGCCCGGCGTCAGCCCGTCCTGGCTGACCACCCGCACGCCCTCGCGCACCTGGCCCTTCAGGCCGGCCACGCGGACCATGTAGAATTCGTCGAGGTTGTTGGCCGAGATCGACAGGAACCGCAGCCGCTCCAGCAGCGGGTGGCGCGGATTGGCGCTCTCTTCCAGCACCCGCACATTGAAGGCCAGCCACGAGGTCTCGCGGTTGAAGAACCGCTCGGGCGAGCCCGCCAGCTCCTCGTCCAGCCGCAGGCCCGCCAGGTCCGGCGCGGCCGGCGAGGGCGCGGCGGGCAGGTCGAGGGCGGTGGCGTCGTCGGGCATCGGGAACTCCATTTACCGTGTCCAGAGTGAACGACGGTGGTGACAGGAGCAAGACAAAGGGGTCTTGGCGCCCGCCCACGCCACGGCGTCGCAAGCTTTGCCTGAGAGAAGTTCCCAAAGGTTTGCCGTCAACTCATCCGGCAAATGGGCTTGTCATCCCGGACGAGCGCGCAGCGTGAAGATCCGGGACCGACGCCTGAACGCAGGCGCTTCCGGCGGTCCCGGATCGGCGGCCCGTTGGGCCTTGTCCGGGATGACAACGGTAGGGTGATCGGGGCGAAACCCTCGTCCTTCGACAAGCTCGGGATGAGGGTTTTCCAGCGCCGCGCCTCACAGATGGTCCTCATCCTGAGCCTGTCGAAGGACGAGGACCACGCACCGAGCTGGGATCAGCCCTCGTCATCCTGGTCGTCAGACCCGAAATCCAGCACCGCCAGGGCCAGCGCCTTGTTCACTTCGCGCCCCTGCTCGATGGACGCCTCGTCCAGGGCCGCCACCGCGGCCAGGGCCGCCGGCGCCGACCGAGGCAGCCGCGCCATCAGATAGGGATAGAGGTCGACCGCCGGGCGGATGCCCGCGGCCTCGAAGCCGCGCCGCAGCACCGCCTGCAGCACCACGTCGTCGGGCTCGTCGATGCGGGCCACGGTCAGGGCGTTGAGCCGCGAGCGCAGGTCGGGCACCGCCGCCTCCCAGGCCACGGGGGCCAGGCGGCCGGTCAGCAGCAGGCTGCCGCCGTCGACCCCGGCCATGTTGATCAGGTGGAACAGGGTCTCGTCGTCGACCAGGTCGCCTTCAGCGCGGCGGTCGGCGTCCTCGACCAGCAGCGGCCGGCCGCGCAGCGAGGCAAGGTCCAGGGATGCATTACCTTTGGAAGCCGCCTCGATCGTCACGGCTCCAGTTCGCGCGGCCCAATCACGCACCAAGTGCGTCTTGCCCGTGCCCGCCGGCCCGACCAGGGCCAGCCGGCCGTCGGGCCAGGCCGGCCAGGCGTCCAGACTCTCCAGCGCCTCGAGATTGGTCGGCGACGACGCGAACGACTCCCGGTCCCAGCAGGGCGGAGCGGTCAGCGGCAGTCGGAACTGACGGGGCAAGGCGGCGTCCGGACGTGGTTACTCGGTATCCGGAGATATAGGGCGCGTCGCGGGGGAGGGCGAGGTGGCAGGGCGGTTTGGCTGGGGATGAGGGGCGGGGAGGTGTGGATTGGCTAGAACGCGAAACCCGACATGCCGACGAAATATTGAAGGTTATGTCCTTGATCTTGAATATTTTCTCCAGCAGGTCCAGCCTTGTTAGACTTTATGTGGGGGACATTCTTCTTTGGGTTGTAGAACGATATCCCTTTAGATAAAAGGACAGAAAAGTGTTGGTGATCATTAACATAATTTGGGTCAACCGCTTGAAGCCAACCTTTTAGTTTTGCTTCGTAAGCCAAAAGCCACATCGACGAATTCAATCCTTCAGTCGTTAGTGAAGCTTCCCAGGTCGATGTGTCAATCTGACCTCCTATTAGGCCTCTAGATTTAATGTCAAGAGTCAGAAGTGCGCACGCTGAGCTTTCCATTTTAACTATATAGTCAAAACAATTGTGATTAAGTTCGATCCTAAGAGCTTTAGCCAGGAATAATGCCCACGCGACCTCGGCGTGCCTGCCTGTAGGTCCGCACTGATCAATCAAATCCTTTGATAATTTTCCAACGCGATCTTTATCTATATCCGCACCGGAAGCATTGTAGTTTGTGAGTATTTGTACGATTGTAGGAATCGTGGTGTGGTTGGCGCGAGCAATTCTAAGTAAATATGTTTCGTATTCTCGCCAATTGGCAGAATTTATCAATGATGAGCTTGTTACCTTGACGGCATAATTCAGGACATTGTCGTCTGGATACTGTTTTGCAAAATCAAATGCCAGCGTAAAGAAATGCTGAATGTCTTTAAGTTGCTTCTTTTGGAATGCGGAGAATCTAATTTGATTTAACGCTGTTGGCCAAGGCAATTCATTGAACCATGGCATTTCGCGAGCCGTAGTCTTGTCTGGATGCGCCTCAAGTTGATACTCTCGACAACAATTTGCTACAACTGCGATCGCATCCTCTGCCTTTCCCAGCGTATCAAAGCCGACGAACCAGTCATCAACATTTCGAAGCGCCCTTATCGGAGAGACGCCAAGGCGATCAGAAAGTGTTCTATCTATGCAAACCGCAACTATTTCCGAAACGATTCGAGACGTGTCAGGGCCAACAGGGATCCCCAAGGTCTGATTGTCGTTCCCTTTTCGGACCGCAGTGTCCAATCGAGCACCTAAAGATGCGTGATAGGGCGCTGTATTTAGGTTTGCTTTGCACCAAGGCTTCGTTTCGAGAGCCCACGCGACGGCATGCGTATATAGCGTGCTATAGAAACGCGATATATCCGCCGCCAACGCATAATTATAGCACGCTGAAATCTCCGACTTCCGCCTTGCCACAAGGGCGAAATCGGGTGATGGAACAGCCCTAGAGCCGTCGGCATCTATAATAATCTTATCAACACTCAAGCTGCCACCTTGAATGTGGTCACGTATTCTGACCCATTCGTCGGAAATTATCTTTGAAAGATAATACTGCGCGACGGGATTGACTATTGACAGATCGCGGCGGCGCGCACGAGTGCGAGGAACATTATAAATTTCTGGAGATGATTTTGGGTAGTTTTGGAGTTGCGCCCAGGCATCGCCAATTGACGCACGAAACTTAGCAAAATCCTTCGTCGTAAACGGAGGGGGTAATTCTTCCGGAAAATAGCCGTTATCGAGTAGCGCCTTGAGTCGGTCGGATTTATTCATTAATTGCCGCTCCGGTCGTATCTTAGAGCTACACAATGTAGAGCTTTGGCTCAAGCTCGCTTGTTCTGCGGAGGTTGACTGCATGGTGGATAGCGAAACGCCTTGAGCTACCCTTTGGTCATGGCCACCCAGACACTCACCCAAGACCTCGCCGCCTGGCGCGCCCGCATCACCAAGCCCGCCGGGGCGCTGGGCAAGGCCTCGCGCGCCGTCCAGCGGAAGATCAACACGATCATTCCCGAGAAGGTCCACGCCGCGATCACCGCCGCCATGGAGGGCATGACCCGGGCGATCCTGACCGGGGCGGACTTCGCCACGGCCTCGCCGCTCCAGAACGCCAGCCTGGAGCAGCGCGAGGCCAAGGTCGCCACCGCCATCCAGGGCTGGAAGACCGCCGCCGGGGCTGAGGGCGGGGTGGCCGGGGCGGGCGGGTTCCTGCTGGCGGCGGCCGACTTCCCGCTGCTGATGAGCTTCAAGCTGAAGCTGCTGTTCGAGATCGCCGCCCTCTACGGCCATGACGGGAGCGTGCTGAGCGAGCGGCTCTACATCCTGCACATCTTCGAGCTGGCCTTCTCGGACGTCGAGCACCGCATCAAGGTGCTGGAGGCCATGGACGACTGGGATGCGCGGCCGCATCCCGCCGACCTGAAGGCCTTCGACTGGCGCTCGTTCCAGCAGCAGTATCGCGACCACATCGACCTGGCCAAGCTGGCCCAGCTGCTGCCCGTGGTCGGCGCGCCGGTCGGGGCCGTGGTCAACTGGCGGCTGACGGCCCACCTGGGGAAGACGGCGATGATGGCGTACCGGATGCGGTGGGTGGCGGCGCAGGAGCAGGGCGCGCTCTCGCCCATAACCCCCTAACACCGTCATCCCGGGCCTTGTGCCCGGGACCCCTCTATCCGCCGCAAGGGCGAAGGTGTGGCGCGCCAGCGTGCCAAGGCATCTCACCGTCAGCTGAACCAGGGGGCCCGGGCACAAGGTCCGGGATGACGGTGCTTGTGTTGGGCGTGTAGGTTACGCCCCATGCCCGCACCGACCACCCAAGCCAGCCGCCTGATCCCCGCCGCCCCCGACGCCGTCTGGGACGCCCTGATGGACCCCAAGATCCTGGTCCAATGGCTGCCGCCCGGCGACATGACGGGCGAGATGCACGCCTTCGACGGCCGGGTGGGCGGCGGGTTCGAGATGTCGCTCTACTATCCGGAGGGCGAGACCGAAGCCGTCGGCAAGACCGCCGAGCGCGAGGACCGCACCCGCGTGCGCTTCGCGGCCATCAAGCCGGGCCGCCAGGTGGTCTGGGCGGTGCTGTTCGACACCGACGATCCGGCCCTGAAGGGCGAGATGACCATCACCGTGTCGCTGGAGCCCGCGCCGGGCGGCACGCGGGTGACCTTCCTGTCGGAGAACCTGCCGCCCGGATTGAAGCCGGCCGACAACGCGGAAGGCTCGAAGGAAAGCCTGAAGAAGCTGGCGGCGTGGCTGGGGGAATAGGCGACGCTTTCGGGCGATGTCCCCAACAGCGTTATCGCTGATAACGTCGGGAACCTTATCGATCCAGCTCAGCTTTGTTGTGGCGTCCGAGAGCCTCATGCCCGAGATGTGTCGCCACGCAGGGGCAATGGGCGGTCTGAAAGGTGAGTTTTTGAAGCAGAGCGACACCATGGCGACCGCCAACCCGGCCGGCGCGGGCGAGGAAGTCATGCGCGCGCCGTGGCTGGATGCGCCGAGCGACGCCGAGGCTCTGAGCCAGAGCAGGGCCCAACTGCAGGTGCTCACCGACGCCATGCCGCAGATGGTGTGGTCGACGCGGGCCGACGGTTTCCACGACTATTACAACGCCCGTTGGTACGAGTTCACCGGCGTTCCCGACGGCTCGACCGACGGCGAAGGCTGGAACGGCATGTTCCACCCGGACGACCAGGATCGCGCCTGGGCGCGGTGGCGCCGCAGCCTGGAGACCGGCGAGCCCTACGAGATCGAGTATCGGCTGCGCCATCGGTCGGGCGAATACCGCTGGACGCTGGGCCGCGCCCTGCCGGTCTACGACGACAACGGCGCCATTTCGCGCTGGATCGGCACCTGCACCGACATCCACGACGCCAAGCAGGCCGCCGAACAGAACGAGCTGCTCAGCCGCGAACTCAGCCACCGGATCAAGAACATCTTCGCGGTCGTTTCCGGTCTGATCGGCCTGTCGAGCCGCCAGGATCCCTCGGTGCGGACCTTCGCCAAGGGCCTTCAGGAGCGGATCGCCGCCCTGGGTCGCGCCCACGAATTCGCTCGACCCCATAGCGAAGAGTCCCGGCCCGCCTTGGGCGGGTCGACGCTGAAGGGCCTGCTGCGCGAGATCTGCAGTCCCTATCCCGCCTTCACCGAGGGTCGCATCGCGATCAGCGGCGACGATGTCGATGTCGACGACCGGGGCGCGACCCCGATCGCCCTGGTATTCCACGAACTGGCGACCAACGCGGCCAAGTACGGCGCCTTGTTGACGGCCGACGGGCGGATCGAGATCGAGATCACGCGTCAGGACCCCGAAATCCGCATCGCCTGGCGCGAGAGCGGCGGGCCCGCCATCGACGGTCCGCCGGGCCGGATCGGCTTCGGCACGCGACTGGCCGAGATGAGCGTGGAGCAGCAGTTGGGCGGGGTGATCCAACGCGACTGGAGCCGCGACGGGCTGCGCCTGGAGATCAAGGTGCTGATAAAGCGCCTCAGCCGCGACCTGGAGCATTTCCCGACCTGATTGCATCAGGTCGAGGCTCGAGCCGGTGTCCGCTTCGCCTGAAAAGGCTCTAGAGCGGGGTGGCGCCCTCGAGAAGGGTCAGGCCGACGGGAGGCGAGGGCAGGGGCGCGCCCTTGACGGCGCCCAGGGCATAGGCCGCTGCGGCCGCGACGACCTCTTCGTGGCAGGGCTTGTTCAACACGCCGATGAGGCCAGGCGCCGTGGCCGCCAGCGCCATGCGCGGATTGGCCGTCACGAACAGCACCGCGATGCCGTAATCGCGCGCCAGGCGCTCGGCGATCAGCGGGCCGGTCTGACCGTCGCGCAGGTGGATGTCGACCAGGGCCAAGTCAGGCTTCTCCGCAGCCAGACGCAGCGCCGCATCCAGGTCCGGCGCGATGCCCACCGATGTATAGCCACGCTCTTCCAGCGCCGCCTCGAGATCAGCGGCGACCAAGTATTCGTCTTCGACGATAAGGATTCTTGCCCGCGACATGGGGGGATGTACGGGCGACGCCGCAAACCGTTCCCGTCCTGCGGCGCTTTCCGGCGCTTTTGTCGGGTATGCGACGCAAAGAGCACAGGTGAGCGGGGGCCCCGCCTGCGTATACGCTCGGCGCTCAGCGATCAGAGTTCAGCAATTTCAACGCCCTGAACTTTCTCGACCCGAGTTTATCCTCATCCTCCAAACCGCCCGTATCCTGATCCCACCTCGTTGCATGGAAAGGGCGCATGGCCAGCGACCGATGCGGCGGCGGGGGGCGATCGAGCGGGACTGGGCTGGAGGGGGTTACTTCAGCGTGTCCGGGGAGCCTGGCGTTGCAGGCCCCGCCCGCCGTCGGCGTCGAACGGGGACAAAGCGCGTG
>NZ_JBFUAW010000025.1:0-104718 GCF_056406095.1 Caulobacter sp. P1_D6
GGCCAGCGACCGATGCGGCGGCGGGGGGCGATCGAGCGGGACTGGGCTGGAGGGGGTTACTTCAGCGTGTCCGGGGACTCCTGTCGTTGGGGAGCCCGCCCGCCGTCGGCGTCGAACGGGGAYAAAGCGCGTGTATTGCCCATTGGCCCGCGCCCTCGGCGGCTGGGACTGGTYGGAAACGACCGGGACCGGGTCCGGCTAAGCCTCAACAGGGCTGCCCACCGGATGCTGGCGGATAACGATGGCGCGGAGCGGTCGGCTTCGTCGAAACGGTATTCATTCAAAGATCTCCGGACGTCGTCCGGCGCTCCGCGACCCTTTCCATCACCTCAGCGGATTTCCGCGTGAGAGCGAGAGATCGTGCCCGCTAACACTTGCCCCCACCTGGCGGCTTCGCCGCCTGTCCGCCCCCCATAGGGGGCGGAGCTTTCGCGCCGAGCCGTCGCCTATGGCAGGGGCCGCGGCTTCCGGTCCTCGCCGATGGCCACGAAGGTGAAGACGCCCTGGGTCACCTTGTGGGCCTGCTCGCCGTCGCGGCGGCGGCGCCAGGCCTCGACCTCGACCTTCAGCGAGGTGCGGCCCACGTGGACGACCTTGGCGAACAGGCTGACCTCGTCGCCGACGAACACCGGGCTGATGAAGGTCATGCCGTCGATGGCGATGGTGGCGCAGCGGCCGGCCGCGCGGTGGAAGGCGATCGAGGCCGCCGCCAGGTCCATCTGCGACAACAGCCAGCCGCCGAAGATGTCGCCTTCGGGGTTGGTGTCGGACGGCATGGCGATGGCCCGCAGCACCGGGGCCTCGTGCGGCCACTCGGCGGCCTCCCAGGCCTTGGCCAGGGATTCGGCGCGCTGGGCCGTCGGAACGGTTTCAGTCATGGAGACGCGGACCGCTTAGTGGCCGCCGGAGCCTTCGTAGACCCCCGGGGCCAGTTGCTCGTCCTCGTCGTGGCCGGCGGCGGTCGAGGCCACGAAGCGGCGGTCGCAATAGGAGCAGTCGACGAAGCCGGCCGCGCCCATCTCCAGCCAGACGCGCGGGTGGCCCAGGGCGCCGCCGACGCCGTCGCAAGCGATGCGGTGCGAGCGGACCATGATCGTTTCGGGCGCGGGACCGGCGCCGACGTCCAGGACAGTCGGCTCCATCGCGGTGGGAGCGGTGGTCTTGGCCTTGCGCGCCATGTTCGAAAACCCTTGAAATCCAGACGCGGCCTTGGCGTGGCGGCGATGCAGGCATACCTATGCGACCTGTCGCGGCGCCGTCAATTCGCGCGGCGTGTTCCTTTTCCACATCTGGACGCTCCATGGACCTGCCCGCGTACGCGATCGAAGCCGAAGGCCTGTTCAAGACCTATCCCGCCAGCAAGACCGCGCCCGAGAAGCGGGCGCTCAACGGCATCGACCTGAAGGTGCCGCGCGGCTCGATCTTCGGGCTCCTGGGGCCGAACGGGGCGGGCAAGTCGACCTTCATCAACATCCTGGCCGGCCTGACCCGCAAGTCGAGCGGCACGGTGCGGATCTGGGGCCGCGACATCGACGAGCGGCCGCGTGACGCCCGCGCCGCCATCGGCGTGGTGCCGCAGGAGCTGGCCGCCGACGTCTTCTTCACCCCGCGCGAGTCGCTGGAGGTGCAGGCCGGCTTCTACGGCGTGCCCAAGAACGAGCGCCGGACCGCGGAGCTGCTCAACGCCCTGGGCCTGGGCGACAAGGCCGACGCCTATGTCCGCCAGCTGTCGGGCGGCATGAAGCGTCGCCTGATGGTGGCGAAAGCCATGGTCCACCAGCCGCCGGTGCTGATCCTCGACGAGCCGACCGCCGGGGTCGACGTCGAGCTGCGCCGCCAGCTGTGGAGCTATGTCACCGGCCTGAACCAGCTGGGCGTGACCATCGTCCTGACCACCCACTACCTGGAAGAGGCCCAGGAACTCTGCGACCAGATCGCCATCGTCAATCGCGGCGAGGTGGTCGTGAACGAGCCGACGGCCAAGCTGCTGAGCCGCATGGACATCCGCAACGTGGTGGTCACGCCGGAGGAGCCGGTGACGGCCGCGCCGCTGCTGCCGGGCTTCGAGACCAAGCTGCGTGGGGCCGGGGCGTTCTCTGTCTCGTACAGGACGGGCCAGTCCAGCGTGGAGCAGGTGCTGGCGGCGGTCCGCGCCGAGGGCCTGAAGATCAAGGACATCGCCACCGAGGACCCGGACCTGGAGGACGTCTTCGTGTCGCTGACCTACGGCGATCCGAACGCCAAGGATCCGCTGAAGACGTAGTCGTGGCTCACCCCCTTGCCCCCACCTGACCGCTTCGCGGTCTGTCCGCCCCCATAGGGGGCGGAGGACGCGCGCACCGTCCTCTTCCCCCTCTGGGGGAAGACGGCCGAAGGCCCGTAGGGGGCAAGTGGTCGCCGCTAAGGCAGAGCCTTCACGAACGCCCGGACCACCGTCGCCGAGTTCTCCGCCGCGAACTTCAGGAACACCGGGAACTGGTTGCCCGCCGGATCGCCGCCGGCCAGGTCCGACAGGCTGCGGAAGGCGATGAACGGGGTGTTGTTCACATAGGCCACCTGGGCGACGGCGGCGCTTTCCATGTCGAGCACCCGAGCCCCGAACACGTCGTGGGCGTATTGCCGGAAGGCGGCGTTGTCGACGAACACCGGGCCCGAGCCGCCCACCCCGCCGACCACCACCTTGGGCGGCTTGGTCAGGCACTGGTCGGCGGCGCAGCGCTTCAGGGTCAGCCCCTCGACGCTGCGGCGGGCCAGGTCCAGCAGGGCCGGGTCGACTGGGAATTCCTTCAAATCTTCCGGCTTGGCGGGATCGCGGGTCACCGTCACGGCGCGCGGATGCATCATGCCGAAGTTCGCGCGGCCGTCGGTCAGGCCCGGCGTCGGGGCGAAGCCGCCGGGGACCTCGCGGGCATAGGCCATCTCGGACGATTGCACCCAGCGCTCGGGGGCGACCACGTCGCCGACCTCCAGCGCCGGATCGGCCCCGCCGGCCACGCCGGAGAACACGATCCGTTCGATCTTGAAGCGGTCCAGGGCGCTCTGGGTGGTCATGGCGGCGTTGACCATGCTGATGCCGCTGAGGAACAGCACCACCGGCTTGCCCTCCAGCGTGCCGGTGACGAACCGCGTGCCGGCGGCCGTGTAGGCGTGTTTGTCGGAGGTCGCCGCCTCCAGCGCCGCCATCTCCGGCGGAAACGCGCTGATCACCGCCGTGCGCGGCTTGGCGTCCAGCAGGTCGGCGGCCAGGGCGGGGAGCGGGGCGCAGGCCAGGATCAGCAGAGATAGAAGGAGGCGCATGGGCGGCTTTCGAACAGGGGCGATTCGCCGGCACCCTAGCCGCGGTCCCAGCCCGGAGGCGAGGCTTCGAGCCGTCTTCGCCGTGCGAAAGGCAAGGATCGGGCGCCGCCGCCTCGTGCGGGCGCACCGCGAACCCGCTTCGGTGCTCGTGGCGATCCCCGATTGCGTCGCGGGCCGCATCGGTGGAGGTTCACCGCCGGATTTCTGGTGGGGCCTGGCATGCGCGCTTTGTGGTTTCGGATCGTCCTGGCGCTGAGCTTCGCGCTCGGCCTTGGCCTGACCTCGGCCCATGCCGCCCCCTCGCTCGGCAAACCCCTGCCGATCAAGGTGGTGGTCGTCACCACCTTCGAGATCGGGGCCGACACCGGCGACTTCGCCGGCGAGTTCCAGCCCTGGGTCGAGGCCTGGCCGCTGAAGCACGAGATCCGCATTCCCGGCGTCCGCCACGTGGCCCGCTATTCCGACGACGGCGTCCTGGCCATCGTCAGCGACATGCGCGGCCGCACGCGCGAGAGCGTCGCGGCCCTGATCCTGTCGGACCAGTTCGACCTCTCTAAGGCCTACTGGATTGTCAGCGGCATCGCCGGGGTCGATCCCGCCGCCGCCTCGGTCGGCAGCGCCGCCTGGGCCCGCTACGTGGTCGACGCCGATCCGATCTACGAGGTCGACGACCGCGAGATCCCGGACGGCTGGCCCTACGGCCTCTATTCGAACGACGCCGAGCGCCCCAACGTGAAGGGCAAGGCCGAGGGCTCCAGCGCCATGGTCTGGACCCTGGACCGGGGCCTGGTCGACTGGGCCTACGCCCTGACCCGCGACGTCAAGCTGCCTGACTCTCCGGCTCTGCAAGCGGTGCGCGCGCCCTATGTGGGCGACCCGGAAGGCCAGCGGCCGCCGTTCGTGCTGCAGGGCGACGCCCTGGGCACGGTGCGCTTCTGGCACGGCCACAAGCGCACCCAGTGGGCGCGGGACTGGGTCAAGCTCTGGACCGACGGGGCCGGAACCTTCACCATGACCGACTGCGAAGACCAGGGAATCCTCGACGTGCTCGACGTCTACGCCGCGTCCGGAAAGATCGACCGCAAGCGCGTCCTGGTCCTGCGCACCGGCAGCAACTATTCGCGCGCGCCGCAGGGGCGGACCAGCCTGCCCCACGTGTTCCACGAGGACAGCCTGAAGGCCAGTTTCGACTCCGCGTTCCGGGTCGGCGGCGTCGTGGTGCGCGAACTGACCGACCACTGGGACCGCTACGCGTCCGAAATCCCCACCGCCGCCCCCCTTGCCTCCAAGTCCGGCCGGAGCCGCTAAGCCATGCTCGAACGCCTCTTCGGCCTGAAGGCCAACGGAACCAACGTCCGCACCGAGGTGCTGGCCGGCGTCACCACCTTCATGACCATGGCCTATATCGTGGTGGTCAATCCGGCGATCCTGGGCGAGGCCGGCATGCCGGTGGCCGCCGTGGCCGCCGCCACCTGCCTGGCCGCCGGCTTCGGCTCGATCCTGATGGGGCTGATCGCCAACTACCCCCTGGCCCTGGCGCCCGGCATGGGGCTGAACGCCTATTTCACCTACACCGTGGTCAAGGGCATGGGCGTGCCATGGGAAGTGGCCCTGGGCTGCGTGTTCCTGTCGGGCGTGGCCTTCCTGGTCCTGACCCTGGTGGGCGTGCGCCAGATGATCGTCGCGGCCATCCCCAAGCCCTTGTTCTCGGCCGTCGCGGCCGGGGTGGGGCTGTTCATCGCCTTCATCGGCCTGAAGGAAGCGGGGATCATCGTCGCCAACCCGGCCACCACCGTGGCCCTGGGCGACCTGACCACCCCGACCGCCGCCGTGGCGATCATGGGCCTGATCCTGATCGCCGTGCTGCAGGCCTGGCGGGTAAAGGGCGCGATCCTGATCGGCATCCTGCTGGCCACCGCCGCCGGCTGGGCCCTGGGCCTGGCCAAGATCGCGCCGGCCACCTCCAGCCTCGCCGACCTGACCGCCACGGCCTTCAAGATGGACGTGCCGGGCGCCTTCAACCTGCAGGGCGGCCTTGGCCTGGCCCTGCTGGAGATCATCTTCGTCTTCCTGTTCGTCGACCTGTTCGACAATGTCGGCACCCTGGTCGCGGTGACCAAGAAGGCCGGCCTGCAGGCCCCCGACGGCTCGATCCCGCGCCTCAACCGCATCCTGCTGGCCGATTCCGCCGCCACCATGGTGGGCGCGGCCGCCGGCACCTCCACCGTGGTCAGCTATATCGAGAGCGCCTCGGGCGTCACCGCCGGCGGCCGCACCGGCCTGACGGCGGTGGTGGTCGGGATCCTGTTCCTGGTCACCCTGTTCTTCGCGCCCCTCGTCCAGGCCATCCCGGCCGCCGCCACGGCCCCGGCCCTGATCCTGGTGGGCGCGCTGATGGTCGGCTCGCTGGTCGACGTCGACTGGGCCGATCCGACCGTGGCGATCCCGGCCTTCCTGACCCTGATCACCATTCCGCTGACCTTCTCGATCGCCAACGGCCTGGCCTTCGGCATCACCAGCTACGCGGTGCTGCGCCTGCTGACCGGCAAGATCGGCAAGGGCGACTGGCTGCTGCTGATCCTGGCGGCGCTGTTCGTGGTCCGCTTCGTCTATCTGGCGAAAGGCTGACCAGAACCAACAAAGACCCGTTTGCGCCAGCGCGGCCTTTCGGCTAAGACCGCGCTTCCGCAAGGCGGAAGCACCCGTAGCTCAGCTGGATAGAGCGTTGCCCTCCGAAGGCAAAGGTCACACGTTCGAATCGTGTCGGGTGCGCCAAATTTTGGCATTTCTCCTTATAAATCAAACGCTGGATTGGCCGGGCTTTCGCGCCCCGTCCCAACTGCTCCACATCGGTGCTCCACACCGCCGGCGCTCGTCCCGCGCAAGCGAGTGATAGCTAAGCCGCCCTCCAGGACGCGGCTCGACCAGCGCGTCAGGCCAAGCTCGACGAAACGGATGCGCGAGCCGATCGGTCCCTCGCCCAGGCGGATCACCTCGGCGCTCAGCCGGGGCTTGGTGGTCGCGACCACGATGTCCGCATCAGGCGCGCCGCGCGCCAGGGCGATTGCGATCGGCAGGCTGTGCGCGACCTGATGGATCCGGGCGTGGTTGAAGAGGAACCCGATGTGCGTGTTGGTCACGCGTGCGCCGCGGCGTGCTTATGCCTGCCGAACGTGCTCCGAAGGCGCTGCTCCAAGTCGTCGATCAGGGTGAATACGACCGGCACGACGAGCAGGCTGAGCGCGGTCGAGGTCAGCAACCCGCCTATCACCGCGATCGCCATCGGTTGGCGAAAGCTGGCGTCGGCGCCGAAGCCCAGAGCGATCGGCGCCATGCCCGCGATCATCGCCACGGTGGTCATCACGATCGGCCGGGCGCGCTTGTGACAGGCGTCCATCAACGCATCGAAGCGCGTCAGGCCTCGCTGCGTCCTCCCGACGATGGCGTACTCGACCAGCAGGATCGAATTCTTGCTGACGACGCCCATCAGCATCACGAGGCCGATCATCGATGGCACGTTGAGTTGGCTGCGGGCCACCAGCAAGGCGACGACGGCGCCCCCGACCGCCAGCGGTATGGCCGACAGGATGGTGAGGGGTTGCATGAAGTCCTTGAACAGCAGGACCAGCACGCAAAACACGCAGAGCAATCCGACCACCAGCGCGGTGACGAAGCCGGAGATCAGGTCCCCGGCGAACTCCGCTTCGCCCGCCGGACTCAGCGCGACGCTCGACGGCATGGTGCGAATCGAGGGGAGCGCGTTCGCCGCCGCCACGGCGTCTCCCAGGGCCATGCCGTTCAGGTCGGCCGACACCGTGACGTAGCGTTGACGGTCGTACCGGTCGATCTTCGAAGGTCCGCTCTCGACCGACACATGAGCTACGCTTGCCAACGGAACCGGTCCCTCGCGGCCAGGCACGCGCAAGTTAGCGAGGGTGTTCGGGTCGCGGCGCGCCTCGTCGGGAAGCCTGGTCCGGATATAGACTTGGCGGTTGTCGAGGTTGAGGCGCGCCACTTGGGCGTCGAAGTCGCCGCTTGTGGCTATGCGGACGACATCGCCGATGTCGCCGGCCGTGACGCCTTGCTCAGCGGCCCGCTGCGGGTCCGGGCGAATGATGATCTCGGGCCGCTGGAGACTGGCGGTCGATTGGACGTTCGACAGGCTGCCGACGTTGCGAAGTTCACGCTCGAAGGTCTGGGCGGTCGCTTTCAGCGCTCTTGCGTCGTCGCCGGCGAGCACCAGTGCGAGCTTGCCATCGCCGTCGCCGCCTACGGTGAAGCGTGCGCCTGGAATAGTCGCCAACCCGGATCGGACGGCGGTCTCGATCTGCGATTTCGACGGTCGTTCCATGGCTGGCGCGAGGATGAGGGTCAGGGACGCGCGGCGGACTTCACCCGCCGCGTCGGCGTCCATCCCCTGCGAGCCTTCGCCAACCGTCGTGAAGACGCTCTTGATCCCCGCGATCTCCTTCAGGGTGGCGCGGGTCTCCTCGGCGACCGCTAGGGTCGTCCTCAGCGGCGTCCCCGGCGGAAGCTCGATCGACAGCGAGGTTTCCCCGCGATTGTCGACGGGCAGGAACCCGGCTGAAATGAGGGGCACAAGGGCGAACGAGCCGACGAGAAAGGCGGTCGCCGCGCCGATCGTGATCTTGCGATGGGCGAGTCCCCAGCGGACGGCGGACAGATACCACCGCATCACCCCTCCATCGGCCCGTTCAGGCGGTGGGTCGCCCGTCAGCATGTAGACCGCCATCATCGGCGTCAGCACCCGGGCCACGAGCAGCGAGGCGAGCACCGCGATCACGGCCGTCCACCCGAACTGCCTGAACAGCAGGCCTGCGACGCCGGTCATCAGCGCGGTCGGCAGGAAGACGACCACGAGGCTCATTGTGGTCGCCATCACCGCCAGGGCGATCTCGGTAACGGCTTCCTCGGTCGCCTTGACGATCGGTTTTCCCATGCGTCGATGCCGCTCGATATTCTCGACCTCGACGATCGCGTCATCGACCAGGATGCCGACGATGACCGCCAGGGCGAGCAGCGTCAGGGTGTTGAGCGAGAAGCCGAACACCTGCATGGCGGCGAAGGTGGGCAGGATGGACAGCGGCAAGGCGGCGGCGGCGACCAGGGTCGCGCGCCAGTCCCGTAGGAACAGCCAGACGACCAGCACCGCGAGGATCGCGCCCTCGTAGAGCATCGACATCGATCCCTCGTACTGCTCGCGGGTATATTCGACGGAGCCCGATATCCGGGTCAGCTTCAGCGCAGGATCGCGCGCCTCGAGCTGCTTCAACGCCGCCACCACCTCGCGCGCCACCTTGGTGTCGTCGGCCCCCTTGGCGCGGTAGACCGAGAAGCCGATGGCGGGCTTGCCGTCGAGCAACGCCGCCTGAGTGCGCTCGCCGGCGCCGTCGCGCACACTCGCCACCTGACCTAGCAGCACGTGGCGCCCTCCCGACAGGGGTATGGGCAGGGTCTCCAGCGCCGACGCCTGCTCGACAAGGGCGACGGTTCGGATCGACTGTTCCGCGCCGCCAAGTTGCCCGCGCCCGCCGGACGACTGCTGCTGGACCTGCCGTAGGGCGCGCGAGACATCGCCCGCGGTCACGCCCAGGCTATCGAGGCGGGCAGGGTCGACCTCGACGCGCACCTCGCGCTGCACCCCGCCGGCCCGATCGATCCGGCCGACGCCGGGGACGGCGCGCACCGCCTTGGCAAGCTTGTCGTCGATGAACCAGGAGAGCTCCTCGTCGCTCATCCGCGACGAGGCCACCGAATAGACCAGCGTCGGCTCCGCCGCGAACTCGGTCCCGGCGGTGACGGTCGGCGCCAGCAGGTCATCGGGCAGGTCGGATCGTACACCGTCGACGGCGTCCTTGGTCTGGATCAGGGCGTCAGACAGCGGCTTCTTCAGGTCGAAGGAGGCCTGGATACTGACGAGACCGTCGGTGATCGACGTGGTCACGTGCTCAAGCCCGTCGAGCGCGGCGAGCGAGTCCTCGATCGGGCGCGCCACCTCCGTCTCGAGCTGGGCCGGCGCCGCGCCCGGCAGCGCGGCCGAGATGCTGACCGTGGGCAGGGCGAAGTCCGGGAAGTTCTGGATCGGCAGGATGAGGAAGCCGCGAATGCCTGCCAGCGTCAGCAGGACGAACAGGAGGATGGCGGGGATCGGGTTGCGGATCGACCAGACGGCGAAGTTCATGACCGAGCCTTCCGCTGCACGGAGACGCGTACAATGTCGCCGTCGTCCAGGAAGCCCGCGCCCTGGAGGACCAGCCTTTCCGCGCCGCTCAGGCCCTCGATGATCTCGACCGCGTCGCCGCGCCGACGGCCCACCGTCACCCGGCGCAGGGCGACCTTCTGGGTTTCCGTGGTGTCGGTCATCTCCACGACGTAGCTGCGGCCGTCGTGGATGACGACGCATTCGGCCGGGACGATCAGGGCTGAGCCCTGGCCGACGACGATGTCGCCCTTGGCGTACATCCCCGCCCGCGCCGGACCGGCGGCTCGGATGTCGGCATAGACGAGGCCCATGCGCGACGAGCCGCTCAGCGACGGCGCGGTCTGGCGGATCATCGCTTCGGCATGGGAGCCGTCGGGAAGCTCAAGGACCGCCGATTGTCCCGGGCTCACCCTGGCGAGTTGTTCGGCGGTCAACTCACCGCGCCACTCCAGCCGGTTCCGCAGGATCAGGCGGAACAGCTCTTCGCCGGCGGGCGCCACGGCGCCGAGCGTTGCGCTCCTTGCGCTGATCACGCCATCATCGGGCGCCACGATGGCGGTGTATTGGAGCTCGAGCCGCTTGGCGGCCAATCGCGCCGCCGAGGTCTTGGCGTCCGTCACCAGTTGCAGCAGGTCCTGCTCGCTGATCCCGCCGCTGGCTTGAAGCTCGAGCCCACGCTTGCGATTGGCCTCGGCCTGCTCGTAGGCGGCGACCAACTGTCCTTCCTCGGCGCGCAGCAAGGCGGGATTGAGCCGGGCGAGCACCTGTCCCCGCCTGACCTGGTCGCCGACATTGGCCCGCACCTCGACCAGCTGATAGGCGCCGATCTGCGTTCCAACGATGGCTTCCTGCCACGGCGCGATCGCGCCGGATGCCGACACGGATATCGGCCAGATCGATCGTTGCGGTGTGCCGACGGTGACCGTCAGCGCCGGGACAGCGCCCTTCGGTGCAGCCGGGGCGCCGCCGGACTTCAAAAGCAGAGCGGCGCCAGCCACGCCGAGCACGGCCGCCAAGGCGAGCGCCCCGATAAGGTTGCGTCGCGTCTTCCGCGGGGGCGGGTACGGCGCGGAGGCGTGGCGCGGGGCGCGCCGGATCGCCACGATCTGGGTTTTCGCGAAGGTCATCCGTGTCGGTTCCTGGTCTTTGTTGGCGACGACCGCGCTGGGGCGACGATCGAGTCGAGCTGGGTTGGAGGAGCCCTCCACGCCGGTCCGGTTCGACGCACGAGTTCGACCCAGGCTCGAGCCCGGTCCGTGGCCGCGGTGATGGCGTCTTCCTGGGCTCGGTTGAGTTGGCGGCGCGAGTCCTCCAGTTCGAAGAGGGCGATCGAGCCGGCTCGCCAGCGGGCTTCGTTGGCGCTGAAGGTGAACCGCGCCGCCTCGACCGCCTCTCGCGAGGTTTCGACTCTCGCGGCCGCTGACTGCTGCGCCGCCAGGGCGTCCTCGATATCCCGGGCGGCGGCGCGCAGGGTCAAGGCGAGCGTCGCGACGGCTTCGCGGTAGCCGGCCTCCGCGCCTTTGACGTTGGCCGCGCCGGCGCCGCCGTCGAACAGCGGAAGGGTGAGGTCGGTCCCGAGGGAGTTGGATTCATAGGACGAGCTGGCGCCGAGGACCCGCAGCCATTGGCCGCTTAGCGCCGCTGCGAGATTGATACGGGGAAGCCGTTCGGCGCGCGCGACGCCGATCTGCGACCATCGCGCGGCCACTTCGCGCTCGGCCGCCACGACGCCGGGATGCACGGCGAGGACGGAGGCAGGCAGAGTTGGGGTAAATGGCGGAGCGGAGGGCGTCAGAGCGGCGAAATCGGGGCTGGCCGCCGCCCCCCGGCCAGCGGCCGGCGTTGTCGGATTGGGCGGCAGCAGGGTTCTGATCGCGGCGGCGTCTAGGCCGCTCAAGGCGACGAGCGCATCGACGAGGCGCAGGCAAGACTCATGCTGCGCAATTCGCTCCGTTCGGGCGGAGGCCAGATTGCTCAGCGCCGCCGCCGCCGCAACCGGAGCCACGGCGCCATAGGCCAAGCGGGCGCGGGTGATCGACAATTCCACCTCGCGCGAGGCGATGTCGCGGTCGCGGACGGCGAGTGAGTAGTCGCATCTGCGAAGCCGCAGCACGGCGTCGGCGATTTGCGCGACCATCGACAGGCGGGCGTCCTCGGCCTCGGCGGTGCGCGCATCCAGCCGGCTGTGGGCCGCCAGGGTCGTCTCGCGGACCCTGCCCCAGAGGTCGAGTTCCCACGACAGGCTCGGCCCGATACCCGCCGAGGTTTGGCGTACGGTGTCGCCACCCGAACCGGCGCCGTCCCGCGACCGCGAGCCGCTGGCGTTCAGGTCGACCTTGGGCTGGCGCCGCGCACGTTCAAGCGTCAGCGCGGCTCGCGCCTGATCGACTCGGGCCGCCACCTCGCCAAGGGTTGGGTTGTCGCGCAGCCCAGCCGCCACCAGGTCGTCGATCGCCGGGTCCTGGAGCAGGGTCCACCACCCATCACGATCAACAATCGTGGGCGTAGCCGTCAGCGGCGGTCCGGCCGCGGCGTTCGCCCAGGCGCCGGGCGTCACGAGCGGCGGGCTTTGATATGCAGGCTGGGTGGCGCACGCGCCGAGCAACGCGAGGGGCGCGAGCGCGAACCTCGCAACACATCTTGGCATTTCAGGGTCCTACTCGCCTGGGACGCCCATCGAGGGGGCCCGGCTGTCGTCATTGATGAGCGGCAAGCCGAGCCCTTGCCCCCGCGCGCCGCGAGCCCTCGTCGCCTAGTGACATTGAGTCGACCAGCCGCGAGCGGATGTCGGGCTAAGGGTTGATCGACTCCGCGGGCTTGCCCTTCGGCTTGGCGCCTTTTTGAGCGCCCTTGTCGGTCCAGCCCGGAGGCATTCCAAGATTGCCCCCGACGAAGCCGACCACCCCCGAGCCGCGGCCATAGGCGTCACAGTCGACGTCCTTCTTGCCGCCAAACTTGGGGAGCGCCATGCGCGGCATGCCGCCGAAGGGCGTTTCCCCGGTCGTGAGGAGTTCGCTGAAATTGCCGCCGAAATCCGAGGCCAGCTGATAGGCGTCCCCAACCTCGGATATGGTCGAGGAACTCAAGACGTAGCTGGCGCCGCGCGACCAAATGATCGCCGCTTCTTGCGTGCCCGCCGGGTTCAGCGCCTCGGCCTCGATCGTGAGGCTGCCCACCCCAAACGGGACGCGTGGACTGAGCCCCGGAACACTGCTCAGCGCCGAGGGAACAAAACCCACGACGAGAGAGGCGCCCGCCGCCAGCCTGTTCGTCGTTCCGAGGTGGGTGATTGTCGCCTGCACGCTCAGATCGGCGGGGCCAACCGGGTCAACCACATCAAGTCGCTTGCTCAACCCCTCGCACAGAGCGCGATCGACCCGATTGGCGACCAGCTCGCGATCCTTCTCCCAAAGACCCGACCCAATGTCGTGCGCGAAGCGCGTGGGCGCAATTCGCACGGTCTTCGCGGCCAGGACGTTGTCCTTGTTCACCAGGAGCTGCGATTTTGTTTGAACGCCGTCCGAGGGCGCGAGGCCTTCATACGACGTTAGCGATCCGCTGCGGGTCGTCGGCGCCGAAGCGCAGGCCGCCAAGAGCACCAACGGGACCAAGGCGCAGGCCGCCACCAGGGGCCGCCCCCCCTCGACGCGACCGCTTCGCCCAATAAATTTTTCCCTGTGGAAGCTGTAAATCACACAATAGCCCAGCGGGTTACCTGCCGGGATCGGGGATTTTAGCGATTGAGCGCTATCGCTAGACTTAAGATGCATGTCGGTCTCCGTTTGGCCCCGACCGCAACCTTGAGCCCCAATCTTTCGCCAACCTTTCAGGTCACAAATAACCGCCGCGTCAGCGCGCCTCGCCTTGCWGGCGACGCTATCTCGCTCGTCCAAGATAGGAGGGCCGGTCTTCCTGGCGCCGTCGTATCGTCGCGCCGGGAAGGCCCCAAGAGGGTGACGTACCGAGACAGTTGGCGCCCTAGGACCAGTGCGGCCCAAGGGAACTCCGGGCTATGTCGCGGAGCCGTAACCAAGCCAAACGACCGCTCATCCTCGCGTCGTCCCGCAAATGTCGCGATCAGCTCGCCAACTTGCTGTCGCCCTACGCATGGACCAGGGCGAAAGGTTCGTGAAAGTTTGGTCGGTCAGGACGGCGTGCGGGGCGGCGATCCATCGCAGGTCCCGTTGTCAGGAGACGCATCATGTCCATCCGCTTGGAGATTCTGGACCACAGGCCGGGCCGTCAGAGAAGCGGACGTTCTCTGATCTGGGCCTTGTTGCCCTCGGTCGTCCTGGTCATGGCGGCGGCGTTCATTGCGGTCCAGGTGCTGGGCATCGATCCAGACGGGGGAAAACTGCCGCTCGCGGAGCGTTTGGACGTGGGTCGACTGGCCCGCGAGGCGAACGAAATCCTGTCCGTGCTCGCCTTTATTGTGTTGCTGATGATGGTGGGCGTCCTGGCCGCGTTGCATCTTGGCTTACAGCCGCTGCGGAAGATATCCGAGCGCGCCGCCAGCATCGGGCCCGCCACGATCAGCCAAAGGTTGCCCTTGGGTTCGGCCCCCAGGGAAATCGCGCCCCTCGTGACCGCCTTCAACGCCGCTCTCGACCGTTTGGAGGCCGGATGGCGCGCTCAACAGGAATTCTCGGCAAACGCCGCGCACGAACTACGGACGCCCTTGGCGACCTTGCGCGCGCAGGTCGAAAGCTTGCTCGAGCCGGAAGAGCGGAAGGACGCCATCGAGGAGTTCGACCGCCTCTCGCGCCTGATCGCCCAGTTGCTGACCCTGGCGGAGGCGGACAGCGGCGAGGAGGCAAGCAAGGGTCCCTTCGACCTGGTCGAAATGGCCCGGATCCTCACCAGCGAGATGGCCGGCGCCATCCTGGCGAGCGGTCGAGACGTCGCCTTCGAAAGCGCTCACGAGCGCTGGGACTGCTATGGATCGTCGGGCCTAGTGGAAGTTGCGCTCCGCAATCTGCTCGAGAACGCCATGCGCCACACCCCGCCCGGCAGCGAAGTCACGGTTTCGATCGATCCCTCCGGCCAACTCGTCGTCAGCGACGACGGACCCGGCGTGCCGCCAGGTTTTCAGGACCGGCTCTTTCGAAGGTTCAGCAAGGCCGACGCCCAGGGTTTCGGGGCGGGCCTCGGGCTCTCCATTGTCGACCGCGTGATGATGCTCCATGGCGGCGAGGTGCGACTGGCGCCCTCGCCCGTCGGGGCGCGGTTCGTCCTGGACTTCTCCGAGCGTGGGAATGCGGCGCATGCGAACGCATACAGGCTGCGCGCCTCGGGCCTATGGCCCCGTTCGACGTCGCCAGCCGTGGCGCTGACCGCCGTCCACCAGGTTGGACACGCATGAAGGTGCTCTTCATCGAGGACAACGCCAAGCTCGGCGAGGCGACCCGGAAGTCGCTGACCCGAATGGGGTTCGCGGTCGATCTCTTCGAAACACCGGAGGACGGGTGGCATGCCTTGCAGGTGGCGCCCTATGACGTCGTCATCCTCGACATCATGCTGGCGGAGGAAAACGGACTCGACCTGCTGACTCGCGCGCGCGCTTCGGGATTATCCACGCCCGTGCTCCTGCTCACCGCCCTGGGGACCATCGGCGAGCGCGTGCGCGGCTTGGACGCCGGCGCGGATGACTACCTGGTCAAGCCCTTCGCGATCGAGGAGCTTGTGGCGCGGTTGAGGGCCTTGGGACGGCGACCGCTTCCCTTGGCCGATGCGGTGATCCGGTATGGTGACGTCGTTTACGACAGCGCGGCCCGGGAACTCTCGGTCGGCGGCGGGCAAGCCAGCCTGTCGCGATGCGAAAGCGTCGTCCTGGAGCGGTTCCTGCGTGCGCCAGACCGGGTGATCACCAAGGCCCAACTCGGCGAAAGTCTCCACTCGCTGGAAGCGGACTTCACCGACAATTCCATCCAGGTTCACGTTCACAGGGTGCGCCGGAAGCTGACGGATATCGGCGCGCACGTTTCCATCCGAGCCTTGCGCGGGCTGGGTTACATGGTGGTGATCACCTCGGAAGACGGGGTGACGTCCGCCTGAGGGGTTGCGGGAATTTTGATCCCGAGGCTGGTCGATGTGATGGCGAGGGGGAGTCCTTCCCTTGCGCGCGAGCCGCTGGCGTCTGGCTCGACCCCTTCGAGCAGGGCGGCCCCCGCAACGCCCCCGTTATTGAGAGCCGCCGGCCGTGTTTGGTCCCGCCGCGTTCCGCGGCTCCTGCGGGGCCGCCCCTTCTGCGCCGGCGACCGCTCGACGGCGCTTGCCGCCTGCAGCACCCCGTCGGCGACGCCCTGGAATCCGACCCGGCCGAAAGGTCGATGCGGCAAGGCCTAGTGGTCGACCGCGGCGCTGACGCCGATGCCGGTTTCTGAGCGAACCAGCTGTTCGTCGAAGCCGGCGCGATCGAGGACCGAGCGAGGACTGCGATCCAGGATCGAGAACAGCCAGATGCTCACGAACCCGGCGGTCATCGAGAACAGGGCCGGCGAGGTGAAGGGAAAGATCGGCTTTGCATGGCCCAAGGCCGTGACCCAGATCGACGGGGACAAGACCATCAGCACCAGCGCGGTCGTCAGGCCGACAAACCCTCCGATGACGGCGCCGCGCGTGGTGCATCCCTGCCACAACAAGCCCAGCAGCAAGACCGGGAAGTTGCCGGACGCCGCCAGCGCGAACGCCAACGAAACCATGAACGCGACGTTCTGCTTTTCGAAGACGATCCCCATCAGGACGGCGACGACGCCCAGGACGAGGGTGGTGGCCCGCGAAACGCGAAGTTCGTCGCGCGAGGCGGCCGCGCCGCGCTTGAACACCGTGGCGTAGAGATCGTGGGAGACGGCCGAGGCGCCAGACAGCGCCAAGCCCGCCACGACGGCCAGAATGGTCGCGAAGGCCACCGCCGAGATGAACCCCAGGAAAAGGTTGCCGCCGACCGCTTGGGCCAGATGGATGGCGGCCATGTTGCCGCCGCCGCGCAACCCGCCCGCCGGGGTGAGGAAGGCCGGGTCGCTGGCCACCAGGACGATGGCGCCAAAGCCGATGATGAAGGTCAACACGTAGAAATAGCCGATCCAGGTCGTTGCCCAGAGGATGGACTTGCGCGCTTCGCGCGCGTCGGGAACGGTGAAGAAGCGCATCAGGATGTGCGGCAGGCCGGCCGTGCCGAACATCAAGGCCATGCCAAAGGAAATGGCCGAGACCGGGTCCTTCAAGAACCCGCCTGGACCCATGATCGCGCCGCCGAGCCGGGCGGCCTCCTGGGGATCGGCTCCCGCCCTGGCGGCGAGCTGGGTCTTCACCTCGACGGCCTGGGCGAACAGCGCGTCAGGCGAAAAGCCCACGGAGGCCATGACCATGAAGGCCATGAAGCTCGCGCCGCCGAGCAACAGAACCGCCTTGGTGATCTGCACCCACGTCGTGGCGGTCATGCCGCCGAACAGGACGTAGAGGATCATCAGCACGCCAACGACCGCCACCGCGTATCGATAGGGCAGGCCAAAGAGCAGCTGGATCAATTGCCCGGCGCCGACCATCTGGGCAATGAGGTAGAAGATCACCACGATCAGCGTGCTGGAGGCGGCGAAGGCGCGCACTGGGGCCTGGGCGAAGCGGTAGGACGCCACGTCGCCAAATGTGAAGCGGCCGAGGTTTCTCAGCTTCTCGGCCATCAGGAACATCAGGATCGGCCAGCCCACCAGGAACCCGATCGAGTAGATCAGCCCATCATAGCCGTCGGTGAAGATCTGGGCCGAGATGCCGAGGAACGACGCGGCCGACATGAAGTCTCCGGCGATCGCCAGGCCGTTCTGGAAGCCGGTGACCTTGCCGCCGGCGGTGTAGAAATCCGAGGCGGTCTTGGTTCTGCTCGCCGCCCACCCGGTGATCCACAGGGTCAGGGCGACAAAGCCGGCGAAGATGGCGATCGCCGTCCAGTTCAGCGGCTGGCGCTCGGCCTGACCCTCAAGGCCCGCGGCGGCCGCCGCGCCGGCGACGGCCAGGCCGGCGAGGCCCGCCAGTCCCGCGCACATTCCGCGGCGGCTCATCGCGAGACCCTTTCGACGATCTCGCGGGTCAGGCGGTCGAACTGGCCATTGGCGCGGACGACATAGATGCCCGTCAGCGCGACCGTGAAGGCAATCAGGGCCAGACCTACGGGGATGCCCACCGACATCACGCCGCCGCCGACCTTGCGCGCCAGGACCGACTTGTCGAAGGCGATCAGGCCGATGTAGCCGAAATAGGCCGTCAGCATCAAAGCCGTCAGCAGCCAGCGGAACCGGCCGCGTCGCTGAACGAGCGACTGAAACTGAGGGTCGCTCAGCACCCTGGCCAACAGCTCTTCCGGCATGCGCGCATCGTTCATGAGGCTTCCTCCCTGCCCTTTGGGCGAGATGTAGCCCGACCGGGTCATTTTAAGCAAACGATTGCACAGGTCCGCCAAATAGGATTATGCAGTCCTGGCAGGACAGCCTTCTCACAGAGGAAGGCGTCCAGGCGCCAGGGCGCGCGAGGGGAGGGCGGCATCGAAAATTCATGGATCACCACGCCGCGCCGCGCGCTCGACACCGGCGCATCCCGTGCGCCGAACGCCGGGCGAAACCGCCCGCCCCGCCTAGAAAGCGTCGTTCCAACATCGTCGTCCGCGACGCCGTCCGCGGGTCGCCGCGACCCGAACGCCGACGCCGTCCCTTTCGCCGAAGCGTGCACTGGAAATCGCCCAATGATCGGAAAAGCCGTGGCCGCCGCCGTCGGGGCGATGCTGGCCTTCCCCCTGGCCGGCGTCGCCTTCGCCGGGGCCCCCGACGCTCAGGGATCGGTGAGGCTGGACGGCGTCACGGTTCCGCTCTCGGACCGCACCAGCCCCGAGGCGCAAGCCTATGTTCGCCACCTTCTGGTCGATCGACCGTTCGCCGGCGGCCCCAGCGCCACCGCCGACATCGGCGGCTATCGTCGCCACCAGGACCAGATCATGGAGACGTTTCTGGAGCCGATGCGGCGGCGCTACGCCGTGAAGGTCGAGGCGCGGCGCATCGGTGGAATCCTCACGGACGTGGTCACGCCGGCCAAGGGCGTGGCGCCGGGCAACGCGCACAGGGTTCTGCTGAACATCCATGGCGGCGGCTTCCTGTCGGGCGCCCATACCGCCGCGCTCGCGGAGTCGATCCCCATCGCCGCCAGGATGGGCGTCAAGGTGATCAGCATCGACTACCGGATGAGCCCCGAGGCCAAGTTTCCCGCCGCGACCGAGGATATCGCCGCCGTCTACGCCGAGGTGCTCAAAACCTACAAACCCTCGCAGATCGGCGTCTACGGCTGCTCGGCCGGCGGCATGCTGACCGGTCAGTCGATCGGCTGGTTTCGAACCCACGGCCTGCCGCGCCCCGGCGCCATCGGCGTCCTTTGCGCCTCTTTGGGAAAGCTGGTCAGCGGTGACGCCGCCTTTCTGGCCGGTCCGCTGAACGGGTTTCCAGCCCCGCCCGCCTCGAGCGATGGACGGCCCCGCGGCGGCATGGACTTCGCCTATCTCAGCGAGGTGACCGACACCGATGCGCGAGCCTATCCCGAAGTATCTCCAGAACTTCTCGCAAGCTTTCCGCCGACCCTATTGATCACCGGTACGCGATCCATGGAGTTCAGCGCGGCGACCTATTCTCACAATCAATTGGTGAAGGCCAAGGTGGACGCCCGACTGCATGTCTGGGACGGGCTCTTTCATGGCTTTATCTATAATTCAGAATTGCCGGAGTCCCGCGAAGCCTACGACGTCATCGCCGATTTCTTCGACAAGATGCTCTCCCGCTAGGTTGAATCAGGGTGCAAGACATGTGGAAACCGCTAGTCACCGCCGCCGTCGTCGCAACGCTCCTGAGCGCGACCGCCGGCCGGGCCGCCGAGACCCGGAGCGCGGAGCGCTGGGTCAGCAGCTGGGGCACGGCCTTGGAGCTGGCGCCCATGCCCGTCGTCAAGTTGCCCCCGCCCCCCGAAAGCGTCCTGAAGGCGATGGCCAAGACGCCGCCGCCGATCATCCCCTATCCTGACAACCTGGCGGACCAGACCGTTCGCATGGTCGTGCGGACCAGCCTGGGCGGCAAGGCCGTTCGCCTTCAGCTCTCCAACGCCCAGGGCCGTCCGCCTCTGGTCATCGGGGCGACCCACGTCGCGCTCAGGGGTGCGGGGTCCGGCATTGTCCCGGGCAGCGACCGGTCCGTCACCTTCGGCGGCAAGACGTCGGTGACGATCCCGCCCGGCGCGATGCTCGTCAGCGATCCCGCGCCCCTCGCCGTCGACGCGGGCCAGGAACTGGCCGTGTCGCTGTACGTGCCCGGCAAGACCGAAGGCCTGACCGTGCACCCGGTCGGATTGAACCCGACCTATATCGTCGGCGGCGACGCCACGGCCGCGCTCACGCTGAACGCGCCCAACACCGTGCGATCCTACTTCTGGCTCGCCGGCGTGGAAGTCCTGGCCGACAACCCAAAAGGCGTGATCGTCGCCTTCGGCGACTCGATCACCGATGGGTTCGCCACGACGCCGGGCGCGCACAGGACCTGGCCGGAGGTTCTGGACCGCCGTCTTCGCGCCGATCCCAGAACCCAGGGATGGGGCGTCATCAATGTCGGGATCTCGGGCAACCGCGTTCTCCGCGACGGCGCGGGCTCCAGCGCCCTGGCTCGGTTCGATCGTGATGTCCTCAGCCGGCCCGGCGTGCGCTGGGTGGCGCTGCTGGAAGGCGTCAACGACATCAACATGACGGTGATCCCAGGCTCGCCTCCCGCCGAACACACCACCGCCGAGCAGATCATCGACGGCTACAACCAGTTCATCGACAAGGCGCACCTGCACGGCGTCAAGGTGATGGGCATGACCATCACGCCCTTCGAGGGACTGTGGCTGTACACGCCGCAGGCCGAGGCGATGCGCCAGGCGGTCAACCGCTGGATCCGCACCAGCGGCCGCTTCGACGCGGTGACCGACTTCGACGCGGCGGTGCGCGATCCGGCCCAGCCGGGCCGCCTGCGGTCCGCGTTCGATCCTGGCGATCACATCCATCCCAACGACGCGGGCACTGAGGCCATGGGTGCGTCGATTGATCTGGCGCCCTTCGAGCACTGACGGCGACTGGCGTCGCGCCAGGTGATTTGTTCGGCCGGCAGCGCGGGCGCCGGCCAAGGAGGATACCGTGGAACATTGCGAGCGCAGGCGCGCGCCTGACCAGATGTTGGCGATCGGCCAACTCGGCCAAGATCGTTGGAAGGCCGGGTCATGAGCGGGCCGGCTTCCAGGGACAAGCGGCTCCTAAAGCTTCTGACCTATTTGATGTTCGCGATGTTCGCGATGACGACCGACTCGGTCGGCGTGATCATTCCCCAGGTGATCAAGCAGTTCTCGCTGGGGATGACGGCCGGCGGCGCGTTCCAATACGCCACGATGTCGGGCATCTCCATCTCGGCGCTGGCGCTGGGCTTCCTGGCCGATCGCTTTGGGCGCAAATGGACGATCATCGCTGGGCTCGTGCTTTTCGGAGCGTCTTCGGCCTTGTTTGCCGCGGGCCATGACTTCCTGTTCTTCGTGGGTCTGCTGTTCGTCTCCGGCGTGGGGATCGGCGTGTTCAAGGCCGGAGCCCTGGCGCTGATCGGCGACATCTCCGGATCCACGCGCGAGCACGCGGCGACGATGAATACGGTCGAGGGTTTCTTCGGCGTCGGGGCGATCATCGGGCCGTTCATCGTCGCCAAGCTGCTGGCCTCGGGCGCGGAGTGGAAGTGGCTCTACGTCATCGCCGCGGGGCTTTGCGGCCTGCTGGTGCTGGCCGCGTCGGTGGCCCGATATCCCCGCGCGCCGGTCCAGGCCAAGGATCGCCAGCCTCGGCTGAGTCAGACCCTCGGCCTACTGCGCGATCCCTTCGCCCTGGGGTTCAGCGCCGCGCTGATGCTCTACGTCGCGGCGGAGGCGGCTGTGTACGTCTGGGCGCCGACCTATCTGAGCGGATATGAGGGCGGCGCGGCCTGGTTCGCCCTCTATGTGGTGTCGATCTTCTTTGTCCTGCGCGCGGCGGGACGGTTCCTGGGGGCCTGGCTGCTCTCCCGTCTGCGCTGGTCGCTGGTTCTGGCCCTGTGCACGGGCGGAGTGCTGGTCTGTTTCCTGGCCAGCGCGATCGGCCCGCGCGGCGTCGCCGCGGTCGCCCTGCCGCTGTCGGGCCTGTTCATGTCCGTGCTCTATCCCACCATCAACTCCAAGGGGATCAGTTGCTTCGCCAAGTCCCAGCACGGCGAGATCGCCGGGCTGCTGCTGTTCTTCACCTGCGCGAGCGCGGTGCTGGCGCCGCTGGCGATGGGCGCGCTCAGCGACCTGATGGGCGACGCCCGATACAGCCTCTATCTCGCCACGGCCTTCGCCGCCCTGCTCGCGGTGCTGGCGGGGGTCAACGCCCTTGTCGAGCCGACCCGGGTTCGGCTGGCCGAGCGCGACAGCGAAGACTACGCCGCGCCGCAGGCGCCCCCCGAGCGGTGAGCGCCTGGCCTCTGGCCGTCGCCGCTAGGGCGGCGGCGCCAGCAGCCTGGCGATCGCGTCGTCGATCGCGCCGAGGAACTGGCGCGAGACCTTGGCCTCGGGGACGATGAACGGGAAGGCGTGATAGGCGCCCGGGACGACCAGGAGTTCGGTCGATACGCCGCTGTCGAGCAGTCGGCGCGCATAGTCGATGTCCTCCTGCAGGAAGAGATCCAGGCCGCCGACGCCAATGAACGTCGGCGGCAGGCCTTTCAGGTTCTCCACCCGCGCCGGCGCCGCTCCGTACGGCGGGTCGGCCGACCCGGCCTTCATCCCGAGCAAGGCGCTCCAGCCCAGGCGGTTCTGCTCGGGCGTCCAGACGTAGCCGCCCTGGTGGTCCGGCGGTTGGCGCACGCTGCCCGTCCTGTCGTCGAGCATGGGATAGACCAGGACCTGCCCGGCCAGGCTGAACTGGCCGCGGTCGCGCGCGGCGATCGCCAGGCCAGCGGCGTGGCCGCCGCCGGCGCTCTCGCCCATGACGATGATACGCCGCCGGTCCACGCCCAGGTCCTCGGCGTGGGCGAAGAGCCAGGCCAGGCCGGCGTAGTTGTCCTCGAGGGCGCCGGGAAATCTCGTTTCTGGCGCGAGGCGGTAGTCGACGCTGACGATCACGCAATCCCGCGCCGCCGCGATCCGCTGGAGATTAGGAATTTCGGTGGTGGGAGAGCCGAGGATGTAGCCGCCGCCGTGGATATGCAGGATGGCCGGCCGGCCGCGCTTGCCGACGGCGTTGATGACGAAGATCCTGAGGGGCGCCCCCGTCGGCCCGGCGATCTGGCGCACCGACACGGGCGGGCCGGCGCGCTGGGGCGGCGACGGCGGGGGCGTGCGTCCTCGAAACGCCAGAATGTCCGCCTCGGTCATCGAAGGGATCCTGACCCGCTCCGGGTGGGTCAGCGGGCCGCGAAGTTCGGGGTCCACCAGGTCCAGCCCGGCGCCGGTCCGCGAAGCCCGCAGGGTCTGGGCGATCGCGCGCGGCGCCAGCGCGGCCAGGGCGAGCGTCAGGCCCGCCAGGCCGCGGCGCGTGAGGGTGTCTCTCATCGTTTCCTTTCCAAATGCGGCGCGCCGGTCCCCCCGCGGGCCGGCTGGGCGATTGGTTGCGCCTGCCGTTGACCCTACGACGGTCATCATCCGGTTCGCAATCGGTTGCGTAACCCTTGGCGTCGTGTGGCGAGAGTCAAGTCTCGCGGAAGCGACGAAGGCGCAAGTGAAGCTGTTCACGGCCTAGCTGCGTTGACAGGCAAACGATTGCATGAAAATGTCGAATCGGTCGCTCATCCCAGCAAGGGAGGCGCCGCGAGATCGCGAGAAGTGCAACCCGGCGCACGGGTCAGCACTCGGAAGTCGGCGGCCAACGCGCCGCGTTCAAGGGAGGGAAAGATGCGACATTGGAAGTATGCCGCCGCGAGCGCCATGACGATCGCGGCGTGCGGCGCCGGCCAGGCGCTGGCGCAGGACGCCGGCGCGGTCGATCACAAGGCCTCGTCGGCGACCGAGACGGTCGAGGAAGTCGTCGTGACGGCGAGCAAGACGGGCAATCAGACGCTCACCTCCGCGCCCATGGCCATCCAGGCGTTCACCGGCGCCGAGCTTCAGCGCAAGCAGGTTCACGAAACCGCCGATCTTATCGAAACCATTCCGGGGGCGTCCCAGCAGAGCCAGGTCGGCGGAGCCTTCCGCATTTTTTCCCTGCGCGGTTCGGGCGCCGGCGGCTCGGTCGGCGACGGCCTGATCGGCTACTATCTCGACGATACGCCGTTCGGCGTCCCCAACTTCCAGAACGCGCCGCCGATCCGGTACTTTGACCTGGAGCGCGTGGAGGTCCTGCGCGGGCCGCAGGGCACGCTCTATGGTCAGGGGTCGATGGGCGGCGCCATCATCTACCACACCAAGAATCCGAGCCTGACGACGTTCACGGCGGAAGGGGAGGCGGGCGTTTCGCAAACCAAGGACGCCGGCGCGCCCAACTACACCGGTTCGCTTGGGATCTCGATTCCACTGGTCGAAGACAAGCTCGGGCTCAGGATCAGCGGCGGCTACGACTACCGGGAAGGCTATATCGACGTCTACCAGAACGCCCCGGTCGGCACGCCCTACAAGAAGGACGCCAATGACAGCCGCAACCGCGACATCCGCGGCGTGCTGCTGTGGAAGCCGACCGACAAGCTTTCGGTGCGCCTGCAGGCCTGGCAGTTCAAGTTCAACCAGGACTACCTGCAGGTCTCCAATTCCGTCGATCCGCCGTACTCGGCCTACCAGGACACCGTGCCGGCCAACGAACGGGCCAACACGAAATACTATTCGAGCACCGTGGCCTATGACTTCGGGCCGGTGACCCTGACCAACGCCACCTCGTACCAGGACACGGCGGGCGGCTTCACCGTCGGTCTCAATCTCGGCGCGCCGCTGGGCATCGGCCGGCTGACCAACACCTACGAGGCGGAAAATTTCGTCAACGAGGTGCGGCTTGCGTCCAATTCCGGCGGGCCGCTGCATTGGGTGACCGGCGCCTTCTACCAGAACGCCACCTCGCCCTACGGCTTCGCCATCGACTTCCCGTCCCTGAACCTTGCCGGGTCGACGCTGACCAAGACCCGCAACAAGGCCCTGTTCGGGGAGATCAGCTATGATCTCATGGGGGGCAAGCTCGTTCCGCTGGTCGGTCTGCGCTATTTCGAGGACAAGCGGACGTCGAACTCGGTGTCCAACGGTGTTCCGACCAGTTCGCGATCCAATCCCAGCATCCTGACCTGGCGCGCCAACCTGGCCTACTATCCGTCGGACGACTGGACCGTGTTCTTCAACGCGGGCACGGGGTTCCGAAGCGGAATCCTCCAGTCGCAGGCCCAGGCCGATGCGGTCGTGGCCGACGGCGTTCCCTCCGGCCCCGCCCTGGAGCCGGACAAGTTGCGCAATCTCGAGGTCGGTGTGAAGGCGATCTTGGCGGACGGGACGGTTCGGTTCGCCGCCAGTGTCTACAACATCAAGTACACCGGCTTCCAGAGCGCCTTCAACACCTCCATCGGCCTTGCCGCCTTCGCCACCCTCGGCGATGCGAGCACCACCGGGCTGGACGTCGACGTGACCTGGCAGACGCCCGTTCGCGGCCTGGCCCTGTCGGTCATCGGCAACGTCAACAACGCGGAGTTCGAAAACGTCGTGCCGGCGTTCGCCTCGGCGATCCCCAGGGCGGCCGACGGCGAGCGCCTGTTCAACACCCCGCCCTACAACTGGCGGCTGGACGCCACCTACGAGCGTGAGCTCAACGACTCCGGCCTGAAGCTGACGGCTGCGGCTTCGGCGTCCCGCAACGGCAAGGCCAAGGTCCAGGACGCCACGGTCGGGACCCTGGACGCCTACTCCCTGTTCAACGCCAGCGTCGGCCTCAAGCGCGGGGCCTACGAAGTGACGCTGTTTGGCCAGAACCTTTCCGACGAGCGCGGCCCGACGGCGGCCAACGGCCCCACGCTTCTGGCCGGCCCGTTCCCCAGAACGATCGGCGTGCGGTTGCGCGCCGCTTTCGACTGATCGCCTCCCCCTGCTAGGCGTGCTTCCCCAGTGAAGGTCACCAAGGTGGCCCTCACTGGGGGTTTTTTTCAGCGGGAGGACCCAACAGACCTGGAGTGAAATGTGACTGGCCAAGACGCCGCACGGCGTGACTGGGCGAAGGACGCCCGCATCGACGCGGTGGCCGCCGAGGCGCCATTCCGAGAACCTCAAGGGCATCATGCGAAACGATAAGGCAATCGTTTGCCAGCGCGGCGAGTTTCTTCTACACCCGGCTGGTGTGAAGCAGGCTTGCTTGCAGATAGACCAGGAGAGCGCATGACCAATCCTTCTTCCTCGGCGACCGCCGAACCGCGCGCCTCATCGGTCAGGTGGGAGTCCGGCCAGGTTGGGTTGATCGACGACAAGCGCGTGTCCGCCGCTCCGGTGATCGTCGAGGCCGACATTGTCCGTGTGTCTGACGATCTCGACATCTGGGATGCCTGGCCGGTTCAGAACCGCGCCGGCGAACCGGTCGATTTTGGCGAAGACGTCACGCTTTGGATGGCGCTGGGCGCGCCCCAGTTCGACGATCCGGACGCTCGGCATGGTCACGCGCGCATCCACCTGCTGCAGCACGACCGGAGCGGATGGTCGCACCTTGGCCCGCTGATGCCCGAAGGCCTCTCGCCCGGCAGCCGCGAATGGTCGGGCTCGGCGGTGCTCGACGCCGACGGGCGCACGCTGTCGCTCTATTTCACCGCGACGGGGCGTCGTGGCGAGGAGGCCTTGACCTTCGAGCAGAGGCTGTTCAGCGCCACCGCGACGCTTGAGGTTTCAGGCGATAGGCTGGCGTTTTCGGCCTGGCGCGACCTTCGTGAGATCGTCGGCCGCGACCCGAAATACTACATGGCCAGCGATGGCGGCACGGGTGCGGTGGGCACCATCAAGGCTTTCCGTGATCCGGCCTACTTCCAGGATCCCGTGACCGGACATCACCACCTGTTCTTCGCCGGGTCCGCGGCGGGCGCGGCTTCGGAATTCAACGGCGTGATCGGGGCGGCGATCTCCACGTCAGGTCGGCCCGACGATTGGCGGCTCCTGCCGCCCCTGATCGATGCGACCGGCGTCAACAATGAACTCGAGCGGCCGCATGTGATCGAGGCCGACGGCCTGTACTACATGTTCTGGTCGACCCAGACCCACGTCTTCGCGCCCGACGCGCGGCATGCGCCGACGGGCCTCTACGGCATGGTCTCCTCGAGTCTGGCGGGCGGATGGCAGCCGTTGAACGGCACGGGACTGGTCTTCGCCAATCCGCCGGCCGCGCCGCGCCAGGCCTATAGCTGGCTCGTCCTCCCGGATCTTTCCGTGATCAGTTTCGTGGACGACTGGGGGCGCGGCCGCCACGAGGCGGGTCCTCGTCGCTTCGGGGCCACCTTCGCGCCGACCCTGCGCCTGCATCTGGCGGGCGCGGTCGGCGAGCTGGAGGTCTAGGCCATGGACGAAGGCCTCGTCTTCGCCGGCGTGGAGCTTGGGGGCACCAAGTCCATCGCGGTCCTCGCCGTCGGACGTGAGATCATCGAGCGTCATGTCGTGCCGACGACGGCCCCGCAGGCCACGCTGGGCGCCTTGGCGCGGGTCCTGGAGCAATGGGGTCGCGATCGCTCGATCGCGGGACTTGGGATCGCCTCGTTTGGCCCCATCCAACTCGACGTCGGCGCGAGCAACCACGGCTTCATGCTGGCAACCCCCAAGCCGGGCTGGAGCCATGCGCCGGTCGCGCCATCCCTGACGAGCGTGATCGGCGCGCCCTGGATCATCGACACCGATGTGAACGGCGCGGCCCTGGCCGAGCATGACTGGGGCGCGGGCAGGGGGCGTCGATCGCTCTGGTACCTGACGCTCGGAACGGGCGTTGGGGGAGGGCTCCTCATCGACGGGCGCCCGGTCCACGGCGCCATGCATCCGGAAATAGGACATCTCAAGCTGCGGCGCGCGCCTGGCGACACCTTCCAGGGCGCCTGCCCGTTCCACGCAGACTGCGTCGAGGGCCTGGTCTCCGGTCCGGCGCTCGAGCGGTTCTTCAACGGCGACCCAGCGCGGATCGCCGACAGCGACCCGCGCTGGGAGCATGTCGCCTACACCCTGGCGGAGCTGGCCGGCACCTTGCTGCTGACCACCTCGACGGACCGCATCCTGATCGGCGGGGGTGTGGCCGCCGCTCGGCCGCATCTGCTGGCGCGGATCCGCGCCCAGGTGCTGGAGCGCCTGGGGTCGTACCTTCCCTTCGTCACCCGCGCGAGCCTGGAAGAGATGATCGCCGCGCCGGCGCTCGGCGTCGACGCCGGACCGCTGGGCGCCATCGCCCTGGCGATCAGGGCGAGCCGTTCGGCGGCGTCGCCGCGTGGGATCGCGGACCTCGGCGGCCACGCCGCGGAGGCCTGAACTGAACCGAACCGTAGTTTTGCAATCGATTGTCCGATCGTTATGCTCGGCGCCATAAAAAAGATCTGGGAGAGAAGCGTGAAGTACACCCTTACGGCCCTGGCGGCCTCGTTCCTGGCGTTGCAGACCGCTCCGTCGCTCGCCGCTCCCGCGCAGGGGTCGCCGCTGAGCGCCGGTGCGGCGCGGGTCGACATCACGCCTTCCAAATCACAGCTGCCCAAGGACTTCGACGGGGTCAACGATCCCATCTATGTCCGCGCCGCCGTGCTCGAGCACGATGGGCGGCGCGCGGCCCTGGTGAGCGTGGACATCGGCGGCATGCCCGACGAAATCTGGGCCGCGGTGACGCAGGCGGCGCAGACCCAGTTGGGCATTCCCTCGGCCAACCTGGTGCTGACAGCCACCCATTCCCACAGCGTGCCGCGCGGGATCGTCAAGCTGGACGAGAAGATCCTGGCCGCCCTTCGCCAAGCCGTCTCCAAGCTGCAGCCGGCGACGATCGCCTACGGTCAGGGCGTCTCCTACATCAACGTCAATCGCAACATCATCGACCCCAAGACCCGCCGCTGGTGGGAAGGCCCCAACTATGAGGGGCCGTCCGACAAGACGGTCGCGGTGGTCAACATCACCTCGACCTCGGGTCAGCCGATCGCGGTCTACTACAACTATGCGGTCCACGCGGTGATCAACGGACAACTCGATCAGGTGAGCGGCGACATTCCAGGTTCGGCCTCGCGCTATATCGAAGGCGCCCTGGGGGGCGAGGCCGTGGCCCTTTGGAGCGAGGGCGCGGCGGGCGACCAGAACCCGATCTTCTTCCAGCAGACCTACGACCTGAGAAACATCCGCATCGCCGACTACGCCAAGCGGGGCGAGGACATCAGCAATGCGATGCCGCCCGGGGGGCATGGCCTCAACAGGCAGGACCCGCAGGTCGTCAAGCTAATGGACCAGCAGCGGCAGATGGTCGTGTCGATGGGGCAGATGCTCGGTGAAGAGGTCCTGCGCGTCGGCCGCGATGTCCTGGACCGGCCCGAGGCCAATCCCCAGATCTACGGGGCCTCCAAGACGGTGTCGTGCCCCGGGCGGACGCGAACCGACCAGGGACGGGCCGGATACCCAGGAACCTATGCCGATGGCGCGCCGGTGCCGATTCGCCTGAGCTTCCTGAAGATCGGAAACATCGAGATCGCCGGCGTGAACGCCGAGGTGTTCAACCCGATCGCCCAGCGCTTCAAGGCGCGCTCGGGCTCCAGCCGCGCGATGATGGCCACGCTCACCAATGGCTGGGCTCCTTCGGGCTACATTCCCAATGACGAAGCCTACGCGCAGAACACCTTCGAGGTGGTGTCGTCCAAGCTCAAGCAGGGTTGCGCGGAGACGGCTATTATAGAAGGGCTCCTGGACCTGGAGCAGGAAGCTCAACGCCAGTAAGAACTTCCTGGCCTGTTTGGCGGGGCGACCTTGACGGGCTGACGTCGATGGCGTCCGGTGCGCCGTCTTTGCTTCTAAGATCGAGGTCGCTTTTGCCCCGCAAGTCTCGGTCGGATTCCACGGAAATCCGCGCCAAGCCCCAGAACATCCAGGAGTTGGCGAAGATCGCGGGCGTCTCGACGGCCACGGTGTCGCGAGCCCTCACGGGCGCCGGCCATCTTTCCCCGGCAACCCGCGAGCGGATCCAGAAGCTGGCTTCCGACCTCCAGTTCAAGCCGAGCAGCGCCGCGCGCAACCTGCGGACCGGTCGCACGGGCGCGATCGGGGTGGTGGTGCCTTTGGGGCATGAGCGCACCCAGCATCTGTCCGACCCGTTCTTCATGACGCTGATCAGTCATATCGCGGACCGGTTGGCCGACCACGGTTACGACGTTCTGTTGAGCCGGGTCGTGCCCAGCGACCCCGAATGGCTCGATCGCATCGTGCAGTCTGGCCGCGTGGACGGGATCATCGTGGTGGGGCAGTCGGACCAGTCGCTGGTCCTGGATCGCACGGCCCAGGACTACAGGCCCATGGTGGTCTGGGGCGCCCAGATCGAGGGGTGCGCCTACAGCACGGTCGGCAGCGACAATCGGCTGGGCGGGCGGTTGGCCACCGAGCATCTGCTGGCGCAGGGATGTCGAAAGCTCGCCTTCTTTGGCGACGCGACCGTCCCGGAGGTCGAAGAGCGGCTGAAGGGCTTCCGCGAGGCCCTGAAGGCCGCGGGCGACGGCGCGGTGGGCGCGTTGCTCCCTGTTCACTTCGTCGCTGACATGGCCTTGACCGCGATCTCCGACTATCTGGGCGTGGCCGATCGCGTCGACGGTATCTTCGCCGCGTCCGACACCATCGCGATGATGACCATCCAGGCGTTGGCCGATCATGGCCGTTCGGTCCCCGCCGACGTCAAGGTGGTCGGTTTCGACGATCTGGAGATCGCCCGCCACACCTTGCCGCCCCTGACCTCGATACGTCAGGATCTGGGCAAGGGCGCCGAGGTCCTGGTTGAAACGCTCTTGCGCCTGATGCGCGATGAGCCCGCCGGCTCGGTCCAGCTGGCGCCGACGCTGACCATCCGCGGCTCCACCGCCTGACGCGCCGACCCGCCGACGAGGGTTCGACCGCGGCGCGTGGGCCTTCACATGTCCGAAATTGGAAAGCCGATGGTCCGCAAGACGGCCCCGCGACGCCGCGGGGCCGTCTTACGTCGCGCGCCCAGGAGTCCGCGATGAGGCGTTCGCGCCCGCCGGGCCGGGCTCGCGGTCGAGTGGGCTCAACGGCGATCCCGCGCGTCGACGGCCCGCTTGGCGGCGACCGGCCGCAGGCTCGCGCCGGCGCGCCGTTGTCCGGACGTTCCAGAAACGAGGGCATCCGAAGTTAGGCAATCGATATCAATTCAGAATTTAGGGGTCTTGGCAGCCAAGCTGGGAGCGTGTAGGCAATCGATTAACAAGCAAAAAGTGGGAGGAATCTATGAATCGCCTGTTCGCTACCGCCGCAGTCTTGGCCCTTACCGCCGGGCTCGGCGCGCCGGTCTATGCCCAGAGCAATCCCGAGCCCGCGAAGAACGCCGCGCCTTCGACCCCAGCCAACGACGAGGCCGTCCTCGAGGAGGTCCTCGTCACGGCGCAGAAGTCCGGCGCCCAGTCCCTGCAATCGGTTCCGCTCGCCATCCAGGCGTTCAGCGGCGAGGAATTGAAGAAGCGAAATATCCGATCGGTCGACGATCTGGTGTCGACGGTCCCGGGCGCCTACGAGGGCCAGCGCCAGTCGGTGGCGTCGCGCTCCTACAACCTGCGCGGGGCCGGCGGCAGCAACGCCAACGGCGACTCTCCGATCGGCTACTACCTGGATGACGTCCCCTTCGTCGTCACCAATTTCGGCATCGCGCCGCCGATCCGTTTCCTGGACATCGACCGGGTCGAGGTCCTGCGCGGCCCGCAGGGCACCCTCTATGGCCAGGGCTCGTCCGGGGGCGTGTTCATCTTCCACACCCGCGATCCCAACCTGAGCGACATGGAGTTTGGCGCGGAGGCCGAAACCTCCCAGACCCGCGGCGCCGGCAGCTTGAACTATGGCGTTTCAGGCGTGGTTTCGGTGCCCCTGATCAAGGACGTCCTGGCCATCCGTGTCAGCGGCGGACACTCCTACAATCCAGGCTGGGCCGACGAGTACTACGGCGCGTACGACGGAACGCCCGACCGCAAGGGCGTCAACGCCGTCCGTAACGACGACATTCGCGTGGTCGGCCTCTTCAAGCCCGCCGACAACGTGGCCATCCGCGCCCAGTACTGGCATTTCCAGCCCCGCCAGCAGTTCCTGGGCGGCATGGCGTCGGTTCAGCCGCCCTACTACGCCAACACCGCGGCTCAGCCCAGCTTCGGCAACGGCGACTTCAAGCTCTACAGCCTGACGGCCACCGTCGACTTCGATGCGTTCACCGTGACCAGCGCCACGAGCGATCTGTCGGGCAACTTCGGGATCTATATTCCCCTCTCCCCCCAGGGGAAGTTCTCCAGCCAGTTCTATCCCAAGATGTTCAGCCAGGAAGTGCGGGTGAACTCGACCACGTCCGGGCCGTTCCACTGGCTGGTCGGCGGCGCCTACCAAGACGGCAAGGGGCCGCAAGCCAATCAGCTGGCGATCCCGCCGGCCGTTCTCGTCAACGCCGACAACAACACCATCACCAAGAACTCGGCTGTGTTCGGCGAAGTCAGCTACGACCTGTTGGGCGGCAAGCTCGTGCCGCTGGTGGGTCTGCGCTACTACCACGACAAGCGCACCTTCGAAGACGCCAGCACGTCCAACACCAACACCACCAACGTCACGACCTGGCGCGCGAACCTTTCGTATCTGCCCAACGACGACCTGACGATGTTCATCACCAGCGCGACAGGCTTTCGCGCCGGCATCGTGCAGTCGCAGATCCAAGCCGATCTGCTCGAGGACATCGGCATCCCGGCCGGCACGCAGCTGAACCCCGAGCGATCGAGAAACTACGAGGTCGGCCTGAAATGGCGCACCCCCGACCGCAACCTGTCGGTGGGGCTCAACGGCTACATCACCAAGTACAAGGACCTGCAGACCTCCACGCCCACGCTGGATCCGAACGTCTCGGGCTTCTCCAATTTCGGGGACGCCACGACCAAGGGGATCGACATCGACCTTCGCTGGCGCACCCCGCTGGAAGGTCTGACGATCGGCGCGGTGGCCAATTTCAACGACGGCAAGTTCGATCGCGTCGATCCGGCGATCCAGGCGGCCCTGCCGTACCTCAAGCCCGGCAGCCGGATCGTCAACACCATCGAGCACAATTGGCGCCTGGACGCGGCCTACGCCAAGTCCTTCGCCAACGGCGTGGACGGCTTCTTCAACGTCGCCTGGAGCCGCTCGGGCGACCGTCTGCAGACCAACGGGCGGATCGCTGATCCCTACAGCGGGTTCACCGCCACCGTGGGTGTGAGCAAGGGCGCCTATGAGCTGGCGCTGATCGGAAGTAACCTGTCCGACGAGCGGGGCCCGACCATTCGCAACAATACCCCCGAAGGCGGCTCGGGACCGACGCCCCGGACCATCGGCGTGCGGTTCCGCGCCAACTTCCAATAACCGGCGGGCGGGCTCGCATTCGATTGCGGGCCCGCCAGCTCTTGGTATCGCCAGCGCCACTCATAGTTCTCCGTAGCATCCGTATCCGCGCGCCAGCTTCTCCAAAATCCCTAGATCTCCGCCCGGCCTGGATCAGTTGATCCAGCCGCCGTCGATGATGTGGATCTGGCCGGTGGTGAAGCTCGACTCGTCGCTGGCGAGGTACAGGGCCAGCTGCGCCAGCTCCTCGGGCTTGCCCAGGCGGCCCATCGGCTGGCGGGCGGTGAAGGCCTGACGGGCGGCTTCGTAGTCGCCGGTGTCGGCCAGGCGCTGGTTCAGCGACGGGGTCTCGACGGTGCCGGGGCAGATGGCGTTGCAGCGCACGCCCTGGCCCACGAAGTCGGCCGCCACGGCCTTGGTCAGGCCGATCACCGCGGCCTTGGTGGCGCCGTAGGCGAAGCGGCCGGGCACGCCTTTGATCGAGCTGGCCACCGACGACATGTTGACGATCGAGCCGCCGCCCGAGGCCAGCATGGCCGGCAGGAAGGCGCGGATCATCCGGTACTGGGCGGTGACGTTCAGGTCGATGGAGAACGCCCAGGCCGCCTCGTCGCAGTCGAGGATGGCGCCGCTGTGGACCACGCCGGCGCAGTTGAACAGCACGTCGATCGGACCCAACTCGGCGGCCAGGTCGAGGATGGCCTGGGGGTCCAGCACGTCCAGGCGTCGGGTCTCGCATCCCGCCACCTCGGCCAGCAGCGCCTCGTTGATGTCGGTGGCGACCACCCGCGCGCCCTCCCGGGCGAACAGCTCGGCGCTGGCCTTGCCGATGCCCTGGGCGGCGGCCGTGACGAGGGCGGTCTTGCCGGAAAGTCTTCCCATCTCGATGCTCTCTAACTGGCCCGCCGAAGCGGAAGACAGGCCGGACCGATCGGGTCGAAGGCCTTGTAGGTGAGGATGAATTCCTGGTGGCCCAAGGCCTCGGAGACGGTGCGCGCGCCGCCGGCCACGGCCAGCACCAGGTCGTGGATCTCGGTCCCGACCTCGTCCAGCGTGCCGCGCCCTTCCATGATCCGACCGGCGTCGACGTCCATGTCGCCGGCCAGCTTGCGGTAGGTCTCGGGATTGGCGCAGATCTTGATCACCGGCGAGATCGCCGAGCCGACCACCGAGCCGCGGCCGGTGGTGAACAGGGTGAGGTGGGCCCCGCAGGCGATCAGCTCGACGATCTCGGCGTTGTCGGAGATGTTGGGAAAGCCGAAGCGCGGCTCGCCGTCGGGGACCACGTCCAGCAGGTAGAGCCCGCCGCTGGGCGGCTGGTCGCCGGGCTTGAGGATGCCGACGATCGGCGCGGATCCCGACTTGGAATAGGCGCCCATCGACTTTTCTTCCTGGGTGGTCAGCCCGCCTTCAGCGTTGCCGGGAGCGAAGCTGCCGTAGCCCATCACGGTGTAGTAGGCCTCGGCCTTCTGGACGCTGCGCTCCAGCTCCAGGCCCAGTTCCGGCGTCAGGGCCCGGCTGGCCATGATCGTCTCGCAGCCGACCAGTTCGCCGGTCTCCTCGAAGACGCAGGCCGCGCCCTCGGCGCCCAGGCGGTCGAAGGCGCGGCCGACGGCGGGGTTGGCGGTGATGCCGCTGGTGCCGTCCGAACCGCCGCAGATCGTCCCGATCACCAGCTCCGAGATCGCCATCGGCTCGCGCGGGGTCTGGGCGGTGATCGCCCGCAGGCGGGCGACGGCGGCGCGGCCCTTCTCGATGGTGCTGGCGGTTCCGCCGCTCTCCTGGATCACCAGGGTCTCGACCGGCCGGCCGCTGGCCTCGATGGTGGCGCGCAGCTGCTCGCGGTTGAAGCTTTCGCAGCCCAGCGAGATCAGCAGCACCCCGCCGACATTGGGGTGGGTGGTGATCGCCTGCATGACCTTCAGCGCGTAGGCGTTGGGATAGCAGCCGGGAAAGCCGATCAGGTGGACGTCGGCGTCGTCGCTCTTGGTGACGATGGCGCGGGCCACGTGGTGGGCGCACTCGACCAGATAGGCCACGGCCACCACGTTGCGGATGCCCTTGCGGCCGTCGGCCCGGAGATAGCCCTGCAGCGTCTGGGCCATGGTCGTCATCCTTCCGAACCCGTCGCCTGCCGGGTGTGGCTGGCGATGTAGTCGCTCTTCATGTTGTGCAGGTGGACGTGGGCCCCCGCGGGGCGTGAACGGGCGCGCTGAGCACCAGCACGTTGTCGTCGGGGTGGAGCAGGATCAGGCTCATCGCGCGCCCCCAAGCTTGGCGGAGAGGGGCGTCGGCGCTTCCGGATGCAGCAGGTCCTCGCCGCGCAGGTCGTCCCACAGGGCGTCTGGGATGGCGTGAGCGGCCCAGGCCAGCGCCTGGCGCACCTGGGTCGGGCTGGACAGTCCGGGGATGACGCTGACCACCCGCGGATGGGCCAGCGGGAATTGCAGGGCCGCCGCCGCGAGGGGCGTGGCGTGGGCCTGGCAGACGGCTTCCAGCTTGCGGACCCGGCCCAGGATCTCCGCCGAGGCCGGGCCGTAGTTGTAGTGGGCGCCGGGCTTCACTCCCTCGACCAGAACGCCGGAGTTGAACGGGCCGCCGACGATGATCGACACGTCGCGGGCGGCGCAGCGCGGCAGGAAGCGGTCCAGCGCCGTCTGCTCCAGCAGGGTGTAGCGGCCGGCCAGCAGGAAGACGTCGAAGTCGCCCTCGTCCAGCGCCGCGTCGCAGATCTCCCATTCGTTGACGCCCAGTCCGATGGCGTCGACGGCGCCGCTGTCGCGCAAGCGCCGCATCGCCTTGTAGCCGCCGTCGAAGAACTGACGCCGGCGCGCTTCGTCGTCGGCGCCGTGGGTGCGTTGGCCCAGGTCGTGGGCCAGCAGCACGTCGACATGGTCGCGCTTCAGGCGCTGCAGGCTGGCCTCGAACGAGCGCATGACCCCGTCATAGGAATAGTCGAACACCGGCTCGAACGGCGCGGCGGCGACGAAGCCGTGTCGCTCGGCCGTCGGGTCTGCCTCGGGCGCCGGACGCAACAGACGACCGACCTTGGTGGAGACCTTGACGTTCGGGGGCAGGGCGTCGCCCAGGCGCGTTTCGCTCAGGCCGAAGCCGTAGTGGGGCGCGGTGTCGAAATAGGCGAGGCCGGCGGCCAGGGCCGCCTCTACCGTCTCGCGCGCGGCCTCGTCGCTCATGGCGGCGTAGAGGTTGCCGATCCCGCCCGCGCCGAAGCCCAGCGGCGGCAGGTCCAGCCGGCTTCCGGATGTGGCGGGGCGCGAAGGATCGGCCAAGGTCACTGGACCTGGCCTCCGAGTTCCACGGAGATCTCGTCGGCCGCCGCCCGGATAGCCGCGATCGTGTCCACCACGCTGATCGCCGTGGGCGTCTCGACATAGGGCGAGGTCAGGGCCGCGGCGACGCCGTCGGGCCCGAAGATCGGCGCCGAGAGATCGACGACCAGGCGGGTCACGTCGCTGGGCGCCAGCACGTGCTGGTCGGCGCGGGCCTTCTTGGCCCTGGCTTCGAAGACGGTCCAGACGGCCTGGGCGACGGTCGGCTCCAGCCGGGCGCGCCACTCGGCCCGGATCGGCTCGGGCTGGAAGGCGTAGAGCACCAGGCCCGAGGTCGCCTCGACGATGGACCGATGATAGCCGACCCGCACCGAAAAGCCCTGGTTGCCGGGCGCCTCGATCCGCGCCACCACCACCATCTGGTCGGCGCTGGCCACGGCCAGGTGGCAGGATTGGCCGATCGTTTCGGACAGCCGCCGCATCACCGGCAGGGCGGCTTCCAGCACGGTCTTGGTCGGCGCCTGCGCCATGCCCAACGAGAACAGCTTGTTGGTCAGCGCCAGGCCGTCGCCTGTCGGGGTGTTGGCGACATAGCCCCGGTGCTCCAGGACCTGGACCATCCGGAAAAGCTCGCTGACCGAGCGGTTCAGCGCCGCGGCGATCTGCACCATGCCCATGGGCTCGCCGCGCGCCGCCAGCAGTTCGAGGACGTCCAGGCCCTTTTCGAGGGCCGGGGCGCGGTACTTGGAGAGCGTTTCTTCGGGATCGGTCATGGCCCTATATCCGATAGAAGCGACGGGATGTCCCGCCGAACAGGGCCGCCAGATCGGCGGGATCGGTCAGGCCGCTCAGAGCCTCGGCCAGGGCCCGCCAGCCGCCATAATCGCCGGCCAGATCGAGCACCGGCCAGTCGCTGCCCCACATCAGGCGGTCGGGTCCGAAGGCGGAAACCAGGCGCTGGACATAGGGCGACAGGGCGTCGGTCGGCTGGCCCGGCGCGGCCTCGGTCAGCAGTCCCGACAGCTTGCAGAAGACCTGCGGAAACTCCGCCAGGGACTCGATGCCGCGCGCCCAGGCGTCGGCCTGTTCTCCGGTGGCGATCGGCGGCTTGGCGCCGTGGTCGATGACGAAGGCCAGGTCCGGCCGCCGGCGGGCCAGGGTCAGCAGATGCGGCAAGTGGCGGGTCAGGACCAGGGCGTCCAGCGACAGGTCGTGGGCGACCATTGCGTCGAGCGCCGGATCCAGAATAGACGACGCGATCCAGGCGTCGTCGTCGAGGTTCTGCAGCATCGGCCGCAGGCCGCGAAGCTTGGGGTTGCGCGCCAGCTCGGCGATGCGGGCCGGCGCGTCGGGCGCTGACAGGTCGGTCCAGCCCACGACGGCCAGGACCAGCGGCGTGTCGGTCGCGAGCTCCAGCAGCCAGTCGGTGTCGCGGTCGTCGGCCTGGGACTGCACCAGCACCGAGCCGCTCAGGCCGACCGGCGCGCCGACCGCCGCCAGATCGGCGGGGCCGAAGTCGCGGTGGATGGCCGCCAGGTCCGGCGTCGGCCAGGCAAAGCCGTTCTGCGCCACCCGCCAGAAGTGCTGGTGGGCGTCGATCAGCACGACACGATCGCCTTGATGACGCCGGCCTGGGGCTCCATCCAGCCGGGCAGGACCTCGGGCAGTTGGGCCAGGGTGGCGGCGTGGGTGTTCAGGGCCTTGGTCGGGACCTTGCCGGCACGCATGGCCTCGACCACGGCGTCGAAATCCTCGGGCGTGGCGTTGCGGCTGCCCAGCAGGGTGGTTTCGCGCTTGTGGAACTCGGGATCCGAAAAGGTGATGTCGGCCCCGACCACCGAGATGAGCACATAGGTCCCGCCGTGACCGACATAGCCGAAGCCCGCCTCCATGGCCCTGGCGTTGCCGGTGGCGTCGAACACGACGTCGAAGAAGTCGCCGTCGGTGAGATCGGACAAGGCCTGGCGGGTGTCGTCGCTCAAGGAGACGATGTGATCGCTCCCCAGATGGTCCCGGCAGAAGTCCAGGCGGTCCTGGCGGCCGTCCAGGGCCGTGACGATCCCGCCCTGGAGCTTGGCGAACAGGGCGGCGGCGATGCCGATCGGGCCGGCGCCGACCACCAGGACCGATTGTCCGGGGACGATCCGCGCCCGACGCACGGCGTGGGCGCCGATGGCCAGGAACTCGATCATCGCCGCCTCGTCCAGGGTGACGCCCTCGGCCTTGCGGACGAAGCCGGCGGGCACCGTGAGATATTCGGCCATGCCGCCGTCGCGGTGCACGCCCAGCACCTGGATGTTCATGCAGCAGTTCGGCTTGGCCTTGCGGCAGGCCGCGCAGGTCCCGCACGACATGTAGGGCATGACATAGACCGGATCGCCGGGCGCCAGGTCGCCGCCCGTCGGCGCCTCGACGACTTCGCCGGCCAGCTCGTGGCCCATCACCCGCGGATAGGCCAGGAACGGCTGCGTGCCCCGGAAGATGTGCATGTCGGTGCCGCACACGCCTACCCGCCGCACCCGGATCAGCACCTCGTCGGCCGCCCGCGTCGGGATGGGGCGACGTTCCAGGACCAGTCGGCCGGGCGCGGCGCAGATCAGGGCGTCCATCATGACTAGTGGGCTCCCACGGGGGCGGTCTTGAGGTCCGCGCGGGTGGTGCGGCCGGCCGTGAAGCCGAACAGGCCGACCACGGCGAAGCAGGCGCAGGGCACCAGGATGGCGAGGTTGATGGCGCTGGCGTCCGAGACCGCGCCCATCACCGTCGTCAGGATCGCGCCGCCGATGATGCTCATGACCAGGAAGGACGAGCCGGTCTTGGTCAGCGGCCCCAGCCCCTTCAGCGAGCCGGCGAAGATGGTGGGGAACATGATCGACATGAAGAAGCTGGTGGCGGCCAGAGCGTAGAGCCCGACCTTTCCGCCCGCCACGACCGCGACCAGCGTCAGGCCGACATTGATCGCCGCGAACGCGCCCATCAGCAGCGAGGGGCTGACCCGGCTCATGGCGGCCGTGCCGATGAAGCGCCCGGCCATGAAGCCGACCAGGGACCACGACAGATAGGCCGCCGCCGCCTTCTCGCCCATGCCCGGCACCTCGTGCTGGGCGTAGCGGATCATGTAGCTCCAGACGCCGACCTGGGCGCCGACATAGAAGAACTGGGCCGCCACGCCGAACAGGAAGCGGGGACGCGCCAGCAGGGCGGGGATCGCCTGGCGAGCGGGCAGGCCGGCGTCGACCTCATTGGGGTCGGGGCGTCCCGCCTGATGGGGGAACTTGGTGAAGGCCACCAGCAGGGCCCAGGCCAGCACCACGGCGGCGATGATCAGGTACGGGCCCTGGGTCGAATGAGCCTCGGCGGCCTGGAACGCGTCCAGCTGGGCCGGCGTCATGGCGGCGAACTGCGCCTTGGTCGGCTCGACGCCCGACAGGATGAACTGGCGTCCGACCACCACGGCGGTGATCGCGCCCAGCGGGTTGAAGGCCTGGGCGAAGTTGAGGCGCTGCTCGGCCTTGGCCGGATCGCCCAGCACGGTGATCAGCGGATTGGCCGAGGTCTCCAGGAAGGCCAGGCCCGAGGCCAGGACGAACAGGGCGGCCAGGAACCAGGAATATTGCCGGACTTCGGCGGCCGGATAGAACAACAGGGCGCCCAGGCCGAACAGCAACAGGCCGACGATCACGGCGGCCTTGTAGCCGTAGCGTCGCATCACGACACTGGCCGGCAGGGCCAGGAAGAAATAGCCCAGATAGAAGGCCATCTGCACCAGGCCCGACTGCAGGTCGTTGAGGAAGAAGGCCTTTTTCAAGTGCGGGATCAGGACGTCGTTGAGATTGTTGGCGACGCCCCAAAGGAAGAACAGGGCGACGATGAGAACCAGCGGTGCGAACGCGGTCCTTCCCGATGGGGTCTTTTCCAAGATGGTTCCTCCCTGAGGACGGTTGACCCGACCCCGTTTGTCTGGAACCAAAACCATCACATGTGATGTGTCGCGTCAAATATGAAAACAATAGCGGCACGGGAAAGGGAGCATTCAATGCGGCATTGCCTGGCGCTGGACCTGCATGACGACCCCGAGACGATCGCCGCCTATGTGCGCTGGCATGCGCCCGGCGGACCGCCCGCGGCGGTCACCCGCTCGATCCGGGCGGCGGGCATCCTGGAGATGCAGATCTGGCTGACAGGCTCGCGGCTGTTCATGATCATGGAGACCGGGCCGGACTTCTCGCCGGAGGCCAAGGCCGCGGCGGACGCCGCCGATCCGGACGTGCAGGCCTGGGAAGCCTTGATGGGCGGCCTCCAGAAGACCCTGCCCTGGGCGGCCCCGGGCGAGAAATGGACGCCGGCGACCCGAATCTACGATCTGGCCGAACACGGATGATCCCGCGGGCCGGCGAGGCGTTGGTCGCGTTCTAGACCCGCTTCGTCGAACGATGTTTCCCCGTTGAAACATTTCCGGTGTTGGGTCATGCGGTAATGGGTTCACTCCCAAGGGCGCACGCAGGCTCGCGCCCGCCCGCTCCCCCGCCTGTCCTGACGGAGACTGCCCGCATGTGTGACGACGACATCCACCCCGGCCTGATCTACGACCCCCGCCTGTCGCGCCGGACCTTCGGCCTGGCCGCCGCCGCGCTGGGCGGCGTCGCCGCCACCGCCGCCCAGGCCCAGAGCCCCGTGGTCGAGAAGGACGTCGAGATCAAGACGGCCGACGGCGTGGCCGACGCCGCCCTGTTCTATCCGGAAGGCAAGGGCAGCTGGCCGGCCGTGCTGGTCTGGCCCGATGTGCTGAGCCTGCGGCCGGCGTTCCGCGACATGGGCAAGCGCCTGGCCGCCGCCGGCTACGTGGTGCTGGTCGTCAACCTCTACTACCGGGTCAAGAAGGCGCCGGTGATCGAGCAGAGCTTCGACTTCTCCAAGCCCGACGACCGCGCCAAGCTGGCGCCGATGCGGGCCACGGTGACGCCCGACGGCACCGACCGCGACGCGGCGGCCTATGTCGCCTTCCTGGACGCCCAGCCCCAGACCAACAAGGCCAAGAAGGTTGGCGTCCAGGGCTATTGCATGGGCGGTCCGCTGTCGTTCCGCACCGCCGCGGCGGTGTCGGGCCGCATCGGGGCCGTGGCCAGCTTCCACGGCGGCGGCCTGGTCACCGACCAGCCGACCAGCCCGCACCTGCTGATCCCCAAGACCCACGCCGACTACCTGATCTGCGTCGCCGACAACGACGACAAGCAGGACCCGACCGTGAAGGACAAGCTGAAGGCGGCCTTCGCCGAGGCCAAGCGTCCGGCCAAGGTCGAGGTCTACGAAGGCGCGGCCCACGGTTGGACAGTCAAGGGCAGCGCCGTCTACAACGAGCCCGCCGCCGAAAAGGCCTGGGCCGAGCTGCTGGCCCTGTACAAGAAGGCGCTGGCCTAGGTTCGACCGACAAAGAAGGAGCGTGGCGGCGAGCCGCCACGCTCCAAGTGTCCGAGGTCGATGGCGAGCGGGAGGTCGTCTCGGCGGCCATCACGCCGAAGCGATGGCTTCGTCAGAACCTGAGGCTGAGCGACGCGCCATAGGTGCGGGGCTTGCCAGGGAAGCGGACCACGACGTTGGCGTTGCTGCTGACCGCGCTCCAGTAATATTCGTCGGTGAGGTTGCGGCCCCACAGGGACAGCTCCCAGCCCTTGGCCGGGTCCGATAGGCCGACGCTGGCGTTCAGCAGGCCGTAGCTGTCGATCGCGAACAACGGATTGCCCTCCAGATCGGCGGACGACTTGTCCTGCCAGCGGCCGTTCAGCGCCGCCCGCAGCTTCAGGCCGCTCGAAAGGTCGTGGTCGAACAGCGCCGTCAGCCCGCCCTGGAACTTGGGGCTGTAGAGGAACGGCCGGCCGTCGAAGTCCTGAGGCTGGCCGGCGGCGTTGATGCCGGTATAGCCCTGCACCTCGGTATGCAGCCAGGTGGCCGAGGCGATCAGGGTCAGGTCGCGCAGCGGCCGCCAGGTGATGTCGCCGTCCAGGCCGTAGGCCATCGACTCGGGCACGTTGGCCAGGCGGGCCAGGGCCGTATAGATCGGGTCGGCGAAATAGACGCTCAGCTGCTTGTCCGTGTAGTCGTAGTAGAACGCGCTGACATTGGCCTGCAGCCTGTGGTCCAGCAGAGCCGCCTTCATGCCGACCTCGTAGGCGGTCAGCAGCTCCTGGGTGGCCGGGGCGTTCTGGGTTGAGATGTTGGCGGCGTTGATCGGCGTCATGCCGGCCTTGGCCCCGCGCGAGATCGAGCCGAACAGCAGGACGTCTTCCGAGGCGTGCCAATCCAAGGCCGCGCGCCAGGCCAGATTGTCTTCGTCGAGCGTCGAGGCGACCAGCCCGAAGGCCTTCCTGGCCGGGTCGAAGGTGTTGCACTGGCCCTGGCTGATCGGCGCGACCGGACCGTAGGCGGCGAAGAACAGCGCCCGGTTCACGACATTGACGTTGGGCAGCATGTTGCCGTTGAAGTCGCGCGAGCAGCCGGCGTAGTCCTGCTTGTCCTGGCTGTAGCGGACCCCCAGGGTCAGCTTCAGATCGTTGGTCAGCCGGTGGTCGACATTGGCGAACAGGCTCCAGGTGTCGGTCTGGATGTTGCCGACGTCCTCATAGGTGCGGAACGCCTGGCTCATCTGCAGGGCCGTATACCCGCCGCTGTTGAACGGCGTGGCCAGCAGGGTCGAGCCGGCGAAGCGCACCAGCCCGACATTGGCGTTCTGGCCCAGCAGGGTGCGATTGCTGTCCAGAATCTCGTCGTGGGCGATATAGCCGCCGACCAGCCAGGCGCCCTTGTCGGTCTTGCCCTCGAAATGCAGTTCCTCGGCCGCGGACTCGATCGCGCCGTGGGCCTTCTGGACCAGGATCTCGTAGGGCGCGCCGCTCCAGTCGAACACCGCGTCGCGGGTCAGCTCGTTGTAGCTGGTCAGCGAGACCAGTCGCACCGAGTCGGTCAGGTCCCAGACCACCTTCAGCTTGAGGGCGTCCATCCGATCATCCTCGCGGGCCGGGCCGGCGATGCCAAGGCCCGTGCCGATGTCGGTTCCGCGGGCGGTGGGCGAGGCCCAGTCGGCCTGGCTGGCCTTGGTCGGCTGGTGCGTGGCGATGTAGTTGACCAGGCCCGGGGCGTTGAACGGGCTGGCCGCCGTGGCCGGGGTGAAGCCGATCCCCTGGGCGGCCACGGTGTCTGAGGTGTTGGTCCAGCCGGAATACGAGAAGTCGATCTCGACCTTGTCGCCCGGCTGGAAGGCCAGGGCGCCGCGCCAGCCCAGGCGGTGGTTCTCGCCCTGCCGTTCGCCGCGCGTGTTGCTGACCTGCCAGCCCTCGTCGCTGTCCTCCGAACGGAAGGCCAGCCGCGCTTGCAGCCCCTTGGCCAGCGGTCCGCTGACATGGCCCTCGAAATTGTGGGTCTGGTAGTTGCCGACCTCGCCGGTGACCGAGCCCTCGAAGGTCTCGCTGGGCTTGCTGGTCACGAAGTCGATCAGGCCGGCGGTGGTGTTGCGGCCGTAGAGCGTGCCCTGCGGTCCCTTCAGCACCTCGACCCGCTCCAGGTCGAACATCGGGCCGGTGTTCATGAACGGATAGGCGTAGGCGACCTCGTCGACATAGGCGCCGACCGTCGAGGTGGCCGACAGGTTGATGGTGTTGAAGCCGATGCCGCGCAGCGTATAGGTCGGCACGCCCTGATAGCTTTGCGAGACGGTGAAGCTGGGGGCGATGGCCGAGAGGTCCTTGGGGTCGGTGACCCGCAGCTGCTGGAGGGTCTCGCCGCTGAAGGCCTGGATCGGCATGCCGACGCTGTTGGCGGTCTCCTCGCGCCGTTGGGCGGTGACCACCAGGGTCTCGATGGTGAAGGGCTCGGCCTTCTGGCCCTGGGTCTGAGCCTGCCCTTGGGCCCAGGCGGGCGCGGCCGCCAGCAAGGCGAGCGCCGACGCACCGAGCGTCAGCGCCAAACGCGATGGTCCGGACATCCTAGTTCCTCCCTGATCGCCGCGCCTTCATGGGACGCTGGCTTTGGGACGGAGCGTGCGGGTCCGGCGTTGGGCGAACAAGCTATCGGAAATGATAGGGGGCTCGGTCAGAGGCCCCACATCACAGGCCAAGGATCTGGCGGGCGATGATGTCGCGCTGGATCTCGCTGGAGCCGCCGTAGATCGAGGCCGCGCGGTTGTTCAGGTAGCGGGCCATGGTGGTCAGGCCGTGCTCGGGGCCGATCGGCGCCAGGTTCGAGCCCGCCGCCCGCGCCTGCGGCTGATGCGGAGCCACGTACGAACCCAGGGTGTCGGTCGCCAGCTCGTCCAGGCGCTGCAGGGCTTCGGACCCTTGCAGCTTGAGCAGGGACGAGGCCGGGCCAGGACTGCCGCCGCCGGCCAGGGCGCTCAGCACCCGTCGTTCGGAGATGTCGATGGCCAGGGTCGCGATCTGGGCTTCGGCCAGGCGGCGGCGATGATGCGGGTCGTCCAGCAGGCGGTCGGTCTCGTCGCCGGCCTCCAGTTCGGCGCAGGTCCGCAGGCGCTCCAGAGCCGCTTCCAGGCCGGGCGCGTAGCCGCCGCCGCGCTCGAAGGTCAGCAGGTGCTTGGCCACGGCCCAGCCCTGGTTCTCCTCGCCCAGCCGGTCGGCGACCGGGGTGCGGGCCGCGTCGAAGAACACCTGGTTGACCTCGTGCTCGCCGGCCAGGGTGACGATCGGCTTCACGCTGATCCCGGGATTGTCCATGTCGATCAGCAGGAAGGTGATCCCGGCCTGGGGGCGGCCCTCGGTCGCGGTGCGGACCAGGCAGAACATCCGGTTGGCCCAGTGGGCGTGGGTGGTCCACAGCTTGGAGCCGGTCAGGACATAGTCGTCGCCGTCTCGGTCCGCGCGCAGCGACAGGGCGGCCAGGTCCGACCCCGCGCCGGGTTCGGAATAGCCCTGGCACCAGTAGTCCTCGCCCGACAGGATGCGCGGCAGGTAGTGCGCCTTCTGAGCCGGCGTGCCGAACGCCATGATCGCCGGCGCCACCATCTTCAGCCCCATCGGCGCCAGGGCGGGCGCGCCGGCTCGGGCGCATTCGGCGGCGAAGACGTGGCGCTGCATCTCGTTCCAGCCGGGACCGCCATGTTCCTCCGGCCAGGACGGCGCGGCCCAGCCCCGGGCGTGCAGGATCTTCTGCCAGGCCAGGCTGTGGGTCCTGTCGCAGAAGACGCTGGTCATCCGCCGCCCGGCCTGGGCCAGCTCCGGCGTCAGGTGGGCGGCGAGGAAGGCGCGGACCGCGTCGCGAAAGGCCAGGTCCTCGGCCGACAGTTCAAGCTCCACCCCACGCACCTCGCCACGCGGGCGCGCCGCTGCCGCCCGCCGGAAAGCTCGCCAAGGGCGCCGGCCGGCGCAAGCTATCGGAACTGATAGGGGGCTTCCCCAGGGGGATCGTTGCGCCCCGCGCCGGGCGGGATCATCGTCTCGGCGTTGCGATGAGCAAGGGTGGGACGATGAGCGCCGAGCGCGCGCCCGGGGCCACGGGGTTTGCGGATCTGGAGCTGGTCGAACGGCTGGCGCGCGAGATCGACGCGCTGGGCCGCGAGGTCGGCCTGCCGTTCATCGCCGTCAGCGCCGACATTTCTAGTCCCCGACCCATGGTCGGGATTGACGCTAGGCCCCTGGCCGAGACCCTGTTCCGCTGGATCGACCCGACGCTGGAATACTGGCGCGACCGGGCCTTCGCCCTACGCGCGCCGTTCGTCTTCGCCACCCGCCTGACGTCCGAGCCGTTCTACTTCCAGGACGGCCGGCTGCAGACCTGGCGGCCGACCGGCTGGACCCAGGCGATGGGGGCGATCGATCCGGGCGACATGTTCGGCGTCGCCACCGCGATCGTCGCCCCGGCCTATCAACCGCGCGGGGTGATCGGCGCGGTGGTCTGGGCCTCGCCGGACGCGAACGTCGACGTGGCCGAGGTCTTCGCGACGCGGGCCTGCGAGTTCCACCTGCTGGCCCTGCGCCTGACCGGGGCCTACCAGGAGGCGGCGCTGGGCGCGCGCAAGGACATGGCCCGGCTGACCCGGCGCGAGATCCAGTGCCTGAAATGGGCCGCGGCGGGCAAGACCGACGGCGAGATCGCCGCCATCGTCCAGATCGCCACCCCGACGGTCCGCTTCCACATGATCAACGCCGCCGACAAGCTGGGTGTGGCCGGCCGTTCCCAGACCGTCCACCGGGCGGCGACGCTGGGCTATATCGGGGCGGTCGGAGGCGGATAACGCCGCGATCCGAAATCGTGCGTCCCGGCTGAAATGTTCAAGCCCGGCAGGCGGTCGCGGCCCAGGTTGGCGCCCTAGTCTGGAGCCCTACCATGAAACGTCTTGTCCTTTGGGTCGCCGCGCTGTTCGCGCTGGCCGGCGTCGCCCACGCCGAGATGCCGGCCTTCCCGGCGTCGTTCAAGACCCAGGAGATCACCACCAACGGCACGACCATCCACGTCCGGGTCGGCGGCAAGGGCCCGGCCGTCGTGCTGCTGCACGGCTACGGCGAGACCGGCGACATGTGGGCGCCGATGGCCGCCGACCTGGCCCGCGACCATACGGTGATCGTGCCCGACCTGCGCGGCATGGGGCTGTCGACCAAGCCGGCCGGCGGCTACGACAAGAAGACCCAGGCCGGCGACGTGGCGGGCGTCCTGGACACCCTGAAGATCGACAAGACCGACGTGGTCGCCCACGACATCGGCAACATGGTCGCCTACGCCTTCGCGGTGCAGAACCAGAAGCGCGTGACGCGCCTGGTGCTGATCGACGCCCCGGTGCCCGGCGTCGGGCCGTGGGAAGAGATCCTCAAGAACCCGCTGCTGTGGCACTTCCGGTTCGGCGGACCCGACATGGAGCGCCTGGTCGCCGGCCGCGAGCGCATCTATCTGGACCGCTTCTGGAACGAGTTCTCGGCCACGCCGGCCAACTTCACCGAGGACGCCCGGGTCCACTACGCCGCGCTCTACGCCCGGCCGGGCGCCATGCACGCCGGCTTCGAGCAGTTCCACGCCTTCGACCAGGACGCCGTCGACAACAAAGCCTTCCTGGCCCAGTACGGCAAGCTGACCATGCCGGTGCTGGCCCTGGGCGGCGAGAAGTCGTTCGGCCCGATGATGGCCACGGTCATGCGCGCGGCGGCCGACAACGTCACCGAGGGCGTGGTCCCGGCCTCGGGCCACTGGATCATGGAAGAGAACCCCAAGGCGACCATCGGCCTGGTGCGTCCGTTCCTGGACAAGCCCCTGTGAGAGCGGCCGCTCTAGGCGCCATCGCGGTCCTGCTGGCGGCGTCGGGCGCCGCCGCCGCGCCCAGCGCCGAGCTGCGCCTGACCCCGACCGAGATCGCCGCCCTGGCCCAGGGCGGGGCCGGTCCCGGATCCTCAGGCGTGGCCGGCATCCAGACCTCGGTCCTGGCCGGCGACCCGACCAAGCCCGGGCCCTACACGATCCGGTTGTCGGCTCCGGCCAACACCCGGATCGCCGCCCACAGCCATCGCGACGAGCGTACGGCGGTGGTGGTCTCGGGCACCTGGTTCTTCGGCTATGGCGACAAGGCCGACGAGGCCAAGGTCAAGGCGCTGCCGCCGGGCAGCTTCTACACCGAGCCGGCGGGCGAGCATCACTTCGCCCTGACCCGGGACGAGCCGGTGGTGGTCTACATCTTCGGCCAGGGTCCGACCGACACGGTCTATGCCGATCCGGCGGCCGCGCCTAAACCGAAGCCCTAGCCGGTTTGTGCAGATCGACTTCCGCGACCAGGAAGTCGATCAACGCCCGCACCCGGCTGGGCAGTTGGCCGCCATGGCCGACATAGACCGCGTGGACCTCCTCGACGTCACCGGGATTGTAGGCCTCCAGCACGGGGACCAGCCGGCCGCTGGCGAGGTCGTCGCCGAGGTGGAAACGGGCCAGCCGGGTCAGGCCCTGGCCGACCAGGGCCAGATGGCGCGAGGTCTCGCCGTCGCCCGAGGTGACGTCGCCATGCACCAGCAGCGACACCCGCTCGCCGTCCTCGACGAACGGCCACTTGTCGCAGTGGCGGCTGAAGTTGAAGCCGATGCAGTTGTGGGCGGCCAGGTCGTGGGGTGTTTTCGGAACGCCGTGGCGGGCCAGATAGGCGGGCGAAGCGACCACGGCCGAGGCGCTTTCCCCCAGCTTTCGGGCCATCAGCTGCGAGGCCCGCATCGGCCCGACCCGTATGGCGACGTCGGTGCGGGCGTCCATCAGGTCCACCACCGTGTCGCTGAGCACGATGTCGAGGATCACCTTCGGATACAGCGCCGAGAACTTCGGGACCAGCGGCAGCAGGTGGTGCAGGCCGAACGCGACGTTGGAATTGATCCGCACCCGGCCGCGCGGGCTGGTGTTGGCGGCCACGGCGCTCTCGGCCTCGTCCAGGTCGGCCAGCACGCGCAGCGTCCGCTCATGGAACAGCTGGCCCTCCGCCGTCAGGGTCAGCTTGCGGGTCGAGCGGTTGATCAGCCGCGCGCCCAGCCGCGCCTCCATCCGGCTGATCAGCTTGCTGACCGCCGAGGGCGTCATCTTCAGCTCGCGCGCCGCCGGCGAGAAACCGCCCAGCTCGACGGCCCGGGCGAACACCTCCATCTCGCCCGAGCGATTGATCTCCAGCCTGGCCATCTTTGACTTGAACTCACAGATGCATGTCTTTCCGCCAGTCTAATTCATAGGACGGGAAGGGACTACCTCAGCGGCTCGAAATCGTTCCGGAGCCCTGGCCGTGCCTCTCGCCCTCTACGCCCTGACCGTCGGCGCCTTCGGGATCGGCGTCACCGAATTCGTCATCATGGGTCTGCTGATGCAGGTCTCGTCCGATCTGGGGGTCTCGATCCCGCAGGCCGGCCTGCTGATGACCGGCTACGCCCTGGGCGTGTTCGTCGGCGCGCCGATCCTGACGATCGCCACCCGCCGCCTGCCGCGCAAGACCACCCTGCTGGTGCTGATGGCGATCTTCACCATCGGCAACATCGCCGCCGCCCTGGCCCCGACCTACGGCCTGCTGATGGCCGCGCGGATCGTCACCGCCCTGGCCCACGGGACCTTCTTCGGCGTCGGCTCGTTGGTCGCCGTCAGCCTGGTTCCGCCCCAGCGCAAGGCCTCGGCCATCGCCGTCATGTTCACCGGCCTGACCCTGGCCACCCTGCTGGGTGTGCCGTTCGGCTCGTGGCTGGGCCTGGCGTTCGGCTGGCGCTCGACCTTCTGGGCGGTGGGCGCGATCGGCCTGGTCGCCTTCGCCGTGCTGGCCGCCCTCGTGCCGCGCGAGAAGGAAACCGCCGAGCCGGCCCCGCTGCGCGAGGAGTTCGCCGTCCTGGCCCGCCCTCAGGTGCAGATGGGCTTGCTGATGACCGTGCTGGGCTTCGGCGGCGTGTTCGCGGTCTTCACCTATATCCAGCCGATCCTGACCGAGCTGGCCGGCTTCTCGAAGGAAGCCGTCTCGCCGATCCTGCTGGTGTTCGGCGCGGGCCTGGTCGGCGGCAATCTGGTCGGCGGTCGCTGGGCGGACAAGGCCCTGGCCCCGGCCCTGCTGGGAACCCTGGCCATCCTCACCGTGGTGCTGGTCGCCTCGACCTTCGGCTTCCACGACCGGATCGGGGCGGTGGTCGCCGCCTTCGGCCTGGGCGCGGCCGCCTTCGCCACCGTCGCGCCGCTGCAGATGCGGGTGCTGTCGCAAGCCGGCGGCGCGGGCCAGGGCCTGGCCTCCAGCCTGAACATCGCCGCCTTCAACCTGGGCAACGCGTTCGGCGCCTGGCTGGGCGGGGCGGTGATCGCCCATGGCCCGGGCCTGGCTTCTGTTCCCCTGATCGCCGCCGCCGTGCCCCTGTCGGCCCTTGCCCTGGCCGCCTTCAGCCTCTCTGTTGAGCGCCGCGCCCCCCGCGTCGCCGCCCTCTGATCTAAAAAGGACGTCGGATCATGGAATACCGCCAACTCGGAAAATCGAGCCTGAAGGTCCCGGCCCTCAGCTTCGGCGCGGGCACCTTCGGCGGCCAGGGGCCGCTGTTCAGCGCCTGGGGCGACACCGACGCCGCCCAGGCCCGCCGGATCATCGAGATCTGCCTGGAAGCCGGGGTGAACCTGTTCGACACCGCCGACGTCTATTCGAACGGCGCCTCGGAAGAGATCCTCGGCGCGGCCCTGGAAGGCCTGCGCGACCGGGCCCTGATCTCGACCAAGCTGGGCCTGCCGACCGGCGACGGGCCGCTGGATCGGGGAACTTCGCGTCCACGCCTGGTCCAGGGCGTCGAGGCGGCGCTGAAGCGCCTGCGCACCGACCGCATCGACCTGCTGCAACTGCACGCCTTCGACGCCTTCACCCCGATCGAGGAGGTGCTGTCGGCGCTCGACGACCTCGTGCGGGCCGGCAAGGTGCTGCATGTCGGCGTCTCCAACTTCTCCGGCTGGCAGCTGATGAAATCGCTGGCGCTGGCCGACCAGCACGGCTGGCCGCGCTACGTCGCCAACCAAGTCTACTACTCGCTGGTCGGCCGCGACTACGAGCACGAGTTGATGCCGCTGGGCATCGACCAGGGGGTCGGGGCCATGGTCTGGAGCCCGCTGGGCTGGGGCCGACTGACCGGCAAGATCCGTCGTGGCCAACCGCTGCCGCAGGTCAGCCGCCTGCACGAGACCGCCGACATCGGCCCGCCGGTCGACGACGAGCGGCTCTACGCCGTGGTCGACGCCCTGGACGAGATCGCCGAGGAAACCGGCAAGACCCTGCCGCAGATCGCCATCAACTGGCTGCTGCGCCGGCCCACGGTGTCCAGCGTGATCGTCGGGGCCCGCAACGAGCAGCAGCTGCGCCAGAATCTGGGCGCGGTGGGCTGGAGCCTGACGCCGGAGCAGGTGGCGCGCCTGGACGCCGCCAGCGCCGCGACCCCGGCCTATCCGCACTATCCCTACTGGCGCGAGGGCGGCTTCAAGATGGTCAATCCGCCGCCCGTCTGAGGGGCCGAGTCGCTTGTCCTCACGTGCCCGAACGCTTGCACGATCACGCACGGACAGGGGGCAGCGCCGAGAAATGCGGCGCCGTCCGCAAGCTCCAGCGGCGCCGCGCGGCCAAACGCGCGGCGCCGTCGTGTTTGATTGACCCACCGGAAGCGGCCGTCTCGCATAGCCCCAACAACAGGCAACGAGGGGTCACGCATGCCGGTCAGCCGTCGCAGTTTCATTCAGGCCGTCGGTACGGCGGGCGGTTACAGCGCCGCCTTCACGGCCATGCAGGCGCTGGGCTTGCTCGCGCCCGCGACGGCCTTCGCCGGCGCCCCGCCGGACCTGGCCAAGGGCGGCGGCGGGGCGGGCGCCAAGGTGGTGATCCTGGGCGCCGGCGTAGCGGGCATGGCGGCGGCGTGGGAGCTGGGCAAGGCCGGCTACGACTGCACGATCCTCGAGGCCCGGGCCCGCACCGGCGGCCGGGTCTGGACGGTGCGCAAGGGCGACAAGATCGAGATGGCCGACGGCTCGCGCCAGGTCTGCCAGTGGGACGAAGGTCAGTACATGAACGCCGGCGCCGCGCGCCTGCCCAGCCACCACCAGATCGTCCTGGGTTATTGCCGCGAGCTGGGCGTGGAGCTGGAGGTCGAGGTCAATTCCAGCCGCAGCGCCCTGTTGCTCAATCCGATGGCCAATGACGGCAAGCCGATCCAGATGCGGACGGCGATCAACGACACCCGCGGCCACGTCTCCGAACTGCTGGCCAAGGCCATCAACAAGGGCGCGCTCGACGCCGAGCTGACCGCCGACGACAAGCAGCGGATGGTCGCCTTCCTCAAGACCTACGGCGACCTGTCGCCGGACCTCTTCTACAAGGGCTCGGAGCGGGCCGGCCTGAAGATCGAGCCCGGGGCCGGCGACGAACGCGCCACGCCCTACGATCCGATCAGCCTGAAGGCGCTGCTGGACGAGGATCTCTGGAACGGCGTGCTGTTCGAGGAGACCATCGACATGCAGGCCACCATGTTCCAGCCCAAGGGCGGCATGGACATGATCCCGCACGCCTTCGCCAAGGCCTTGGGCCCCAAGATCATCAAGCGCCAGTGCGAGGTGCGCCAGATCCGCAAGACGGGGAAGGGCGTGACGATCGCCTACCACGACAAGGTCGCCAACCAGGACCTGACCATCGAGGCGGACTACTGCATCTCGACCATTCCATTGCCAGTGCTGGCCAAGATCGACGCCGATTTCAGCCCGGCCTACAAGACGGCCATCGCCCGCACGCCCTATCGCGACAGCATCAAGATCGCCTGGCAGGCCCCGCGCTTCTGGGAGGGGCCCAAGTACCAGATCTATGGCGGCCTCTCGTTCGTGAAGGGCCCCAGCAACATGGTCTGGTATCCCAGCTACGGCCTGCATTCCAAGACCGGGGTGCTCCTGGGCGCCTATGCCGGCGGCCGGGCGGCGGACCAACTGGCCAAACTTTCCCGGGCTGAGCAGATCGAGCACACCCGCAAGGTCATCGAGGCCATGCACCCGGGCTGCGGCAAGCTGCTGGAAAAGCCGATGCAGGTGCAGTGGGCCCAGGTGCCCTACACCCAGGGCATCGGGGTCGGCTGGGCCAGCGACGACGAGCCGGACTACCACCTGCTGGGCCAGCCGGACGGGCCGATCCATTTCGCCGGCGAGTATCTGAGCCACGTCGGCGCCTGGCAGGAGGGGGCGATCCGCGCCGCCCACCGCGCCATCGTCATGCTCGACGCGCAGCACCGCAAGGGCCAGCCAGTGACCGCTCAGCGGGCCATCTAATCCGCAGACTGACGACTATCTCGCGCCGGTCTTCATCAGGGCGGCGCGAGACGGCAGCAACTGGGCCATGAACGGCAGCAGGGCCGCGCCCACCGCCGGTCCGTCGGCCGAGGTGGCGGCCCGCTCGACCTTGGCCAGGGCCGGCACGTCCGCGATCCCGGCCAGCCGGGCGTTGACCGCGGCCACCAGGCGATCGATCAGGTCGTCGGGGAGGCGGCCGCCGACATAGATGGCTTCGGGATTGACCACGCAGCTGATCGCCACGAACGGCTGGACCAGCAGCTCGGCGCTCAGCGCGATCCAGTCCTCGACCAGGGCCTGGCCCTGCGGCGTCAGGTCGGTCAGCTGGTCGGGGCGGGTCACCACGATCCCGCCCGCCTCCAGGTGGGCGTAGAGCGCCGACAGAGACACCACTTCCTGCAGCGAGCGGGCCTTGGTCTTGGGCGAGCTGACCGGCAGGAAGCCGATCTCGCCGCTGCGGCCCTGGGCCCCGCGGAAATAGTCGCCCTCGACCACCAGGCCGCCGCCCAGGCCCGACGAGACCAGGACATAGAAGAAGCTGGGCCGGCGCAGGCCGTGCCCGAACTGCAGCTCGCCCAGGGCGGCGGCGGCGGCGTCGTTCTCCAGGAACACCGGCAGGGGCAGGATGTCGGCCATCAGCTTGCCGATGTCGGCGGTGCTCCAGACGTCGTAGTTCTCGGGCCGATGCGGCAGGTCCACCCGGCCCAGGTCGTCGGGCAGGGCCACGCCGATCCCCGACAGGCGCGGCGGCTGGCCCTTCCACGCGGCCAGCATCTTGCGGATCTGGGTCTTGCAGAACTTGGCCACGTCGGCGGGCAGCGGGAATTCGATCTCCTGGCTGGCCCGGGCCCGCACGGCGCCCAGCAGGTCCAGCATGACGATCGTGATGTGGTCGCGGTCGATATTGACGCCGATCGACAGGCAGCCGTCGGGGTTTATCGTCAGGTTCATGGCCGGCTGGCCGCGCGCGCCCTGCACGCGTCCGGCTTCCAGGATCAGGCCGTCGTCCAGCAGGCGCTTGGTGATGTTGGCCACGGCGGGCGGCGTCAGGCCGCTGATCTGGGCCAGGGTCACGCGGGTGATCGGGCCGTTGACCCGGATGGCCTGCAGGATGACCCGCTGATTGTGGTCGCCGACCCGCTCGAGATTGGCGCCCGACAGGCTGGCGCCGGCGGTGCGCTTCCGGTTCGATTTCCGCGAGACTTCCAAGGACGGCATTCGACAACCTTCGGCCAGAGGCCCTAGTAGCATCGCGGCGCGGGTGGTGGCGATAGCGGCGCCGATATCCGCGAATTATTTAAATTGCTTTCTTTATTCGAGGCTGCTGACTATGAGGCAAGCTGGAAGCGCGCCGAGGCGCGCGTACAAGAAAAGCGGCGAATGGGCGGCTGGAGGACTGCGGGTTTGATTCAGGTTGGCGTGGATTTTGGCGGCACGAAGATCGAGGCCGCCGCCCTGTCGCCGGACGGTCGGTTCCTGGCCCGCGTACGCGCCCCCAATCCCGGATCCTACGACGCCGCCATCGCCACGGTCCGCGACCTGATCGGCCAGGCCGAGCAACTGGCCGGCGGTCGCGGCACGATCGGCGTCGGCGCGCCCGGCTCGGTGTCGCCGCGCAACGGCGTGATGCGCAACGCCAACTCCACCTGGCTGAACGGCCGCCGGTTCCGCGAGGACCTGGAAGCGGGCCTGGGTCGCTCGGTGCGTCTAGCCAACGACGCCAACTGCCTGGCCTTGTCCGAGGCCGTCGACGGCGCGGCGGCGGGCCTGGCCGGGGTCTTCGCGGTGATCATCGGCACCGGCTGCGGCGGCGGCCTGGCGATCGACGGCAAGCTGGTCGAGGGCGCCAACGGCGTGGCCGGCGAGTGGGGCCACACGCCCCTGCCCTGGCCCAATCCGGAAGAATCGCCGGGCCCGGCCTGCTGGTGCGGCCGTCACGGCTGCCTGGAGACCTGGATTTCCGGCACCGGTTTCCGCCGCGACCACGCCGAACGCACCGGCCAAGCCCTGACCGGCGAAGAGATCATCGCCGCCGCTCGGGCCGGCGGCGCCGAGGCCCAAGCCAGCTTCGACCGCTATCTCGACCGTCTGGGCCGCGGCCTGGCGGTGATCTGCGACATCGTCGATCCGGACGCTTTCGTGTTTGGCGGCGGGCTGTCGAACGTCGACGAGCTGTACGAGCGCCTGCCGGCCTTCATCGAGCCGCACGTGTTCTCCGACGGCTGGCGGGCGCGGCTGGCCCCGGCCAAGTGGGGCGATTCCTCGGGCGTGCGCGGCGCCGCCCGCCTCTGGACCCCGGCCGAGGCCGCCGGCCATGCCGCGGCCTGACCGCCGCACCTTCGCCCCCCTGGTCCTCTGGACCGCCCTGCTGGCCTTCGGGTCGGCGGAAACCGCCTTCGCCGATGACCGCGTCGACGTCACGGTCACCGGAGGGACGATCCGGGGCGAGGCGCGGGGCGTCGGCGCGGTGTTTCGCGGCCTGCCCTTCGCCGCGCCGCCGGTCGGTGATCGGCGCTGGAAAGCGCCGGCGGCCGCCCAGCCCTGGACCGGAGCCCGCGACGCGACGGTGTCGGGCGCGCCCTGCCTGCAACGCTCCTATGGCTGGAACGCCAGGGACGCCGCCGACAGCCGCGAGGACTGCCTCTATCTCGACATCCGCACCCCGGCGCTGAAGCCCGCCGCGCCGCTGCCGGTGATGGTCTGGATCCATGGCGGGGCCAACCGGGCCGGGTCGGCGCGGGGCACGGTCGAGTCCAGCCTGGTCGAGCAGGGCGTGGTGCTGGTCTCGATCCAGTACCGCCTGGGCGCCTTCGGCTTCCTGTCGCATCCCGGCCTGACCGCCGAGGGCGGCGGCGCGTCCGGCAACTACGCCCTGATGGACCAGATCGCCGCCCTGCGCTGGGTGCGCGACAACGTCGCCCGGTTCGGCGGCGACCCCGGCAACGTGACGATCTTCGGCCATTCGGCCGGGGGCCAGGACGTGGGCCTGCTGATGCTGGCGCCCGAGGCGCGCGGCCTGTTCCACAAGGCCATCGAGCAGAGCGGCACGGCGGGTTTCGGCCTGCCGCCGCGATCCTTGGCGCGGAACGAAAAGCTGGGCGAGGACCTGGCGCGGGCGCTGGGCGTCAAGGACCTGGCCGGGCTTCGCGCGGCGACCGGTCCGGCCGTGCTCGACGCCGCCGACGGCCTGAAGCCGCCGATCGCGGACGACGGCTTCATCTGGCTGCAGGCGGTGGTCGACGGGGCGGTGATCCGCGAGGCGCCCGCCAAGGCCCTGGCCGCCGGTCGCCAGGCCCGGGTGCCGCTGATCATCGGCAACAGCGCCAACGAGCTGTCGCTCCATGGTGGGGCGGCCAACGCCCGGAGCTGGATCAACGCCGAGTACGGCCCCGGCGCGGGTCGCGCCCTGGCGCTCTATGGGATCAAGGACGGGGAGACGGTCTCCGACCAGACCGCCGACCAGATCGCCGCCGACACCGGCTTTCGCTGCCCGGCGATCTGGGTCGCCGCGCGCCAGGTCGAGACCGGCGCACCCGTCTGGCGCTATGAACTGAAGGCCGCCGCGCCAGGGTCGGGACCCGTGCGCCACGGCTCGGAGCTGGCGTTCGTGTTCGACACGCCGCCGGCCGGAGCCACTCCGTACACCTGGTCGGGCCTGCAAGCCTATTGGGCCAATTTCGCGCGCACCGGCAATCCGAACGGGGCCGGATCGATACCCTGGCCGACCGCCGGCGCGATGGGGGTCGTCCAGGATTTCACCCCGTCGGGCGCCTTCCCGTCTCGAGGCGGCCACGAGGCGCTCTGTCGCCTGCTGCCGCGACCCTGACGCCGACCTGACACTGATAAGCGGCCCGCAGAGGCCGTCCACCGAGGAGGAAACATGATGCGCCACCAGATCCGCCGGATTTCACGCCTGTCGCTGTTGGCCTCCTGCGCCCTGCTGGTCGCGGTGTCGGCCAGCGCCCAATCCGTTTACGGACCTTACAACGCCGACCTGCCGCGTGGCGGCGACGGCCTGGTCAAGCCGCTGGCGGGAAGCCCGCTGCCGGCGCAAGGGCCATGGTCGCTGCAAGGCTGGATCTCGCCGGCGACCGCACCCGCCGGGCGGGTCGTGGTGGCGGGGATCGGTGACCCGACGAGCGGCGGCCGTTTCATCGTGCTCGACCACGGAGCGCCGGCCGTCTCGATCGGCGCCGCGACCGTGAAGGGTTCGAGCGTGCTGAAGCCGGGCGTCTGGGCCCACGTCGCGGCGGTGTCGGACGGGACGAACGTCACGCTCTATGTCGACGGGGCCAAGGTCGGGGAGGGAGCGGCGACGCTGGTCGCTCCGGCCACGACCGTGCAACTGGGCCCGCGCAAGCCGGCCGGAACCGCGCCGTTCGGCGGCCGGGTCGCCGGCTTCACCGCTCAGGCGGGCGCCTTGACGCCGGCCGAGCTCAAGGCCCTGGCGACGGCCAAGCCCGACCCGGCGCTGACGGTGTACGAACCCGGCAGCCCGACCTGGCCGGTGCAGGTGCGTCAGATGTACGGCCAGGTCACGCCGCAGGACGCCTGGACACGGCCCAAGAGCAAGGCCGCCTTCTCCAAGCCGGTCGCCGTCCCGCCCTATGCCGGCCCGGCCCTGGTCGCCGCCCCCGCCACGGAAGGCGCCGAGGCCTGGACCCTGAAGCGCTGGTCGCTGGTCGAGGCGCCGAAAATCACCGCCCCGAAAAATGGGAATCCCGGGACAGCGCTGTCCAAGCCTGGCTACGACGCCAAGGCCTGGTACGCGGCCACCGTGCCCGGCACCGTGCTGACCACCCTGGTCGATCGCGGCGTCTATCCGGACCCGGACTATGCGCTGAACAACACCGCCATCCCCGAGAGCCTGAACAAGCAGGACTACTGGTACCGCAGCGAGTTCATCGCGCCCAAAAGCGAGGATAGCGGCCAGGACGGCCGCCATCAGCAGCTGATCTTCAAGGGGATCAACTACGCCGCCGAGATCTGGCTGAACGGCGAGAAGCTGGGCGACCTGAAGGGCGCGTTCGTCCGCGGCCAGTTCGATGTCACCGGCAAGCTGAAGCCGGGCCTCGCCAACGCCGTCGCCGTCAAGGTTTCGCCGCCGCCGCATCCGGGCCTGGCCCATGAGGAGTCGCTGACCGCCGGGGTCGGCGAGAACGGCGGCATGCAGGCCTTGGACGGACCGACCTTCATCGCCAGCGAGGGTTGGGACTGGATCCCCAGCGTCCGTGACCGCAACACCGGCCTGTGGCAGGACGTGGTGCTGCGCTCGACCGGCCCGGTGCGGATCGGCGACAGCCATGTGGTCACCACGCTTCCGAAAGCCGACAACAGCGTCGCCGAGGTCGAGATCACCGTGCCGGTCGAGAACCTGACCGACGCGTCCGTTCAAACCGTCGTGCGCGCCGCCTTCGACACCGTCGCCGTCGAGAAGACCGTCACCGTGGCGCCTGGCCAGGCCGCGGTGGTGTTCAGGCCCGCCGACTTCCCGCAGCTGTCGGTGCAGAATCCCAAGCTCTGGTGGCCCAACGGCTACGGCGCCCAGACGCTGTACGGCCTGCGCCTGATCGCCTCGGTCGACGGCAAGGTCAGTGACCAGAGGGACAGCCGCATCGGGCTGCGCCAGATGACCTACGAGCTGTCGCTGATGGACAGCCACGGCGACCTGCGCCGGGTCGAGGTCGACTACTCCAGGGCCCGCCAGCTGGGCCAGGACGTCACCGACGGCAGCCACGAGGGAATCCGCAAGGTCGCCGACGGCTGGGCCACCTCGCTGACCAAGGTCGGCGAGACCTCGCCGGCGGTGAGGGACGTGCCCGACACCGGCCTGACGCCCTACCTTGTCCTCAAGGTCAACGGCGTGAAGATCGCCGCGCGCGGCGGCAACTGGGGCACGGACGACTGGCGCAAGCGTGTCTCCCGCGAGCGGCTGGAGCCCTATTTCCGGCTGCACAAGGACGCCCACCTCAACACCATCCGCAACTGGGTGGGGCAGAACACCGAGGACGTCTTCTACGACCTGGCTGACGAGTACGGCCTGCTGGTGCTGAACGACTTCTGGGCCTCGACCCAGGACTACCAGCTGGAGCCGCAGGACGTGCCGCTGTTCCTGAAGAACGCCACCGACGTCATCAGCCGCTATCGCAACCACCCCTCGATCGCCCTGTGGTTCGGCCGCAACGAGGGCGTGCCGCAGCCGATCCTCAACGAGGGGCTGGAGGCGCTGGTCCACGACCTGGACGGCACCCGCTGGTACACCGGCAGCTCCAACCGGGTGAACCTGCAGAACAGCGGACCCTACAACTACCGCGAGCCCGAGACCTATTTCACCGAGCACGCCAAGGGCTTCTCGGTCGAGGTCGGCACGCCGTCGTTCCCGACCCTGGAGGCGTTCGAAGCCGCCGTTCCCGCTCCCGATCGCTGGCCGATCAGCGACGTCTGGGCCTATCACGACTGGCATCCCACCGGGAACGGCGCGACCAAGACCTTCATCGACGCCATGACCGCCAAGCTGGGCGCGCCCACCAGCCTCGAGGACTTCGAGCGCAAGGCCCAGCTGATGAACTACGAGACGCACCGGGCGATCTTCGAGGGCATGAACCAGGAGCTGTGGACCAGGTCGTCGGGCCGCCTGCTGTGGATGACTCAGCCCGCCTGGCCCTCGACCATGTGGCAGATCCTCAGCCACGACTACGACACCCACGCCTCGTACTACGGGACCCAGAAGGGCTCGGAGATCGTCCACGTCCAGATGAGCCAGCCCGACCACCGGCTGGCCCTGGTCAACAACGGCCTGACACCGATCACCGGGGCGACGCTTCGGGCCCGGGTCGTGGCGTTGGACGGCAAGGTCCTGGCCAATCGGTCCTCGCGGATCGACGCGGCCGCCAACAGCACGGCCCTGGGCGAGATGCTGGACCTGCCGCTGGACCAAGGCGCGGTGGTGGTGCGGCTGGACCTGACCGCCGCCGACGGGACGCTGTTGTCGAGCAACCTCTACTGGGCGGCCAGGGACGCCGAGGGCGAGCGCAAGCTGTCGGCGATGGCGGCCCAGCCGGTGTCGATCGCGGCGGCCTCGTCCGCCTCGGGCGCGGAGACCGTGGTCACGGTGATCCTGGCCAACACCGGTTCGGCCCCGGCGCTGAACGGCAAGCTGACCCTGGTCGACGCCAAGGGCGCACGGATCCTGCCGGCCTACTACGCCGACAACTACGTCTCGCTTCTGCCCGGCGAGCGGCGGACGGTGGAGATTCGCTATCCGGGCGCGGCGAGGGGCGGCGCCAAGGTCGAGCTGCGCGGCTGGAACGTGACCCCGGCCAAGGCGGAGGTGCGCTGATGCTGGATCGTCGCGCCCTGCTGACGGCCGGTCTCGGCGCGGTCCCCGGCCTCGCCCTGGCCCAGACCACTGTCCCGCCCCAGTGGCCCTCGGAGGAGGAGCGGCTGCGCACCGACTGGCCGTTCCTGCAGCGCTACGCCGCCGAGAACGCCGCCGACCGCGACCTGCCGCCCGAGCGGCGGCGGGTGGTGTTCATCGGCGACTCGATCACCCAGGGCTGGCGCGACTTTCATCCGGCCTTCTTCGCCGACAACGGCCTGCTGGGGCGGGGCATCGGCGGTCAGGTGACGGCCCAGATGCTGGTGCGGTTCTGGCCGGACGTGGTCGCGCTGAAGCCGGCGGCCGTGCACATCCTGGCGGGGGTCAACGACATCGCCCAGAACGCCGGGCCCTACGATCCGGCCGCCACCCAGGCCAACCTGCAGGCCATGACGACGCTGGCCCAGGCCGGCGGAATCGCCGTGATCCTGGCCACGGTCACGCCAGTCGCGGAATTTCCCTGGAAACCTGGCCTGGGCCCTACGGCCAAGGTCAGAACCCTGAACGCCTGGCTGCGCGCCTACGCGGCCGAACGCGGCGCGGTGCTGGCCGACTACACCCAGGTGCTGGACGACGGGGCGGGCGGCATGAAGCCGGGCCTGGCCTATGACGGGGTCCACCCCACCCGCGAAGGCTACGCCGCGATGGAGCCCGTGGCCCTGGCGGCGATCGGTTCAGCCCTCGCCCGAAAGTGACCGCGAGAACGACGCCGGGCGTGACCTGAAAGCCGCATAACGAAAATCGATTTCGAAATATCCCGTCCAAAGTTGACAGCGCTGTCGGTTGTCCATAGGTTGAAGCTACCGGCACTCCAAAAAAAGCCGGAACTCCACGGGAGGATGCGCACGCATCCCTCAAACTTCCGCGTCTTGGCTCGTTCGGCTCCGCTGATCGAGACTGAGAACTGCTGCCGCACATCAGGGGAATGCATAATGACCACAACGTCTTATCGATCACGCACGGCTCTGCTCGGGGCCGCCTCGGCCATGGTGCTGCTGAGCGCCAGCCAGGCCCTCGCCCAGGCCGCGCCAGCTCAAAACGACCAACCATCTGAGGTTGACGCCGTCGTCGTCACCGGCTTCCGCGCCTCGCTGGCCAACGCGCTGACTCTCAAGAAGAACTCGGACCAGATCATCGAGTCGATCACCGCCGAGGACATGGGCAAGTTCCCCGACCAGAACATCGCCGAGTCGCTGCAACGCCTGCCCGGCGTGCAGATCGACCGCGAGAACGGCCAGGGCACCAAGGTCCGCATCCGGGGCCTGGACCAGAACGTCACGCTGCTGAACAGCGACACGTTCCTGTCGGGGCTGGAAGCCTTCCGCCTGGGCGAGGGCAACGCCAAGCAGACCAACTCGCTGGAGGGCATCCCCTCCAACCTGCTGGCGGGCGTGGACGTCATCAAGTCGCCGCAGGCCGACCAGATCGAAGGCGCCCTAGGCGGCACGGTCAACCTGAAGACCCGCAACGCGCTGGACATGGCCAACGACCTGACCCTGGCGCTCGACGTCGCCGGCAACAAGGGTTCGACGAAGGGCAAGCTCAAGCCGAACCTGTCGGCGGTGATCGGCTACAAGTTCTCCGACAGCTTCGGTCTGCTGGGCAGCTTCACCTACGACGAAAGCTCGATCGACACCGAGGTGCTCAGCGGCGAGAACCGCGGCGGCTGGGCCTATCTGAACCGGCCCACCGCGACCGGCAACAACCAGGTCCAGACGGGCACGACCAACATCTGGTCGCCGGAATACCGCTACAGCAACAACCGCCACCAGGAGCGCAAGCGCACCGCCTTCTCGCTGAACGCCGACTGGGACATCTCGGACACGGTGACCCTGCGAGCGGACTGGTTCCACTCCGACCTGAAGATCTTCACCGGCGAGCACTCGCTGAAGTGGGCCTACGCCAACGAAAACGCGATGTATAATTCGCAGGGGCTGACCAAGAGCAGCGACAACGTCCTGCAGTCGGGCTTCGTGACCGCCAACTCGTCGGAAGGCGACACCTTCGCCAAGAACGCCAAGGCCAAGACCGACAACGTGCAGCTGGCGCTCGACTGGAAGGGCACCGAGCGCCTGAGCGGCAAGGTCCGCGCCGCCTGGTCCAAGACCGACTACAAGTCCACCTCGGGCCAAGTCGACACGCGCTACACGCAGTACACGGTGCGTGACGGGATCGCGGGCTTCGCCCCGAACTCGACCGCCCCGCTGACGGCGACCTACGGCTTCACCAACGGCGCCTATCCGATGTTCACGCCGGCGGCCAACCTGGCCACCGCCATGACCACGCCCAGCTCGGTGTTCTTCAAGTCGCACTGGGCGTTCGGCGACAAGTCCAAGCTGGACGACAAGGCCATCACCGGCGACCTCAGCTGGCGTCCCGAGTTCGGCGAGGGCGCCAACATGGTGCTGACCGGCGGCCTGCGCTATTCGGAAAACAAGGTCGACTCCGACTATGGCCGCTACCTGGCCGACTACTCCGCCAAGGGCGAACTGCCGGCCAGCGCCCAGGGCACGACCGACCACGGCGTCTTCGTGGACTGGACCCCGCTGGGCTACTTCCAAGACGGCTCGATCGGCCTGAAGAAGTGCGACATCGCCTTCTACGGCTGCAGCCGCTTTGGCGACTCGCCCGCCGTGGTCACGCCCTACCAGACCGCCGCCTCGGCCCCGGGTCGCGCGGTCACCGACAACGTCCACGGCGTGAACGCGATCTTCCAGGACTACGCGCAGATGAAAGACCCGGTGGCATGGCTGCAGGCGCTGTATCCGTCGACCAAGCTCGGCTTCTATCGCGACCCGATCGAGTCCTTCAAAATCAAGGACGCGACGACGTCGGGCTATGTGATGGCCGACCTGGGTGATGACGGCTACCACATCAACGCCGGCGTCCGCGTGGTGCACACCAAGCTGACCATCGACTCGTCCAACACGCCGGTGACCCCGCTGTGGTGGGGCACCGACAGCTGGAACGGGATCCTGAAGAACCCGGATTCGGCCCGCACGGTGCGCGAGTACACCGACGTCCTGCCCAGCATCAACGCGGTGTTCAACATCAACGAGAACGACAAGGTCCGGGCGACCGGCGCCCGCGTCGTCGCCGCCCAGAACCTGTTCGACCTGGGCCAGGGCGCGTCTTATAACTTCACCCGTTCGTCCACCCCGGGGCCGAACCTCGACAAGTTCCTCTACACCAACGGCAGCGGCGGCAACCCCAACCTCGACCCGTTCCGCGCGTCGCAGTTCGACCTGGCCTGGGAGCACTATTTCGGCAGCCAGGGCCTGGTCTCGGCCGGCGTGTTCTACAAGACCGTCGACTCGTTCATCGTCTCCAACACCTTCCCGGTGACGGTGAAGGACCAGTCGGTGGCGGGCGCTTCGACCGGCACGTTCACCTCGGTGGTCAACGGCGAGGGCGGCGAGATCAAGGGGCTGGAGGCTCAGGCGCAGTACGCGTTCGAGAACGGTCTGGGCTTCACGGCCAACTACACCTACTCGGACTCCAAGTCGCCCTACGCCAACGACTTCTCCGACAACCTGCCGATCCCGGGCGTCTCCAAGAACGCCTTCAACGTCCAGGGCTATTTCGAGCGGGGTCCGTTCTCGACCCGCCTGTCCTATGCCTGGCGTGACAAGGCCTATCAGGGCAACTACGGCTTCGGCTCCGGCGCGGACGTCCACAACCTGGGCATCTACAACGAAGCCTACGGCCAGCTGGACGGCCAGGTGGCCTACGACATCACCCAGGACCTGAAGGTGACGCTGGAGGCTTCCAACCTGACCAAGGAAGACAGCAAGAGCTACCTGCAGTTCTCCGACCTGCCCCTGCGTTTCGTGTCGGGCGACCGGCGCGTCTCGTTCGGTCTGCGCTACCGCTTCGGCCGCTAGGGCCCAGGCGTGGGATGGCCATGGCTCCTGGCGAGCCATGGCCATTTTCCTTGAGCATCGCCGTCGCCGGGCGGAGGATCGGTCGCACGATCCCTGGGCGACGAGCTGTTACTAGGCCGGAAGGAACGGCGACATGTCGGATAACGACTGGATCCAGAACATCGTCATCGTCGGGGGCGGAAGCGCCGGATGGATGACCGCCGCGGCCCTGGCCCGGGGCCTGGATCGCCGCTACCGGATCCAGGTGGTCGAGTCCCAGGACATCGGGGTGGTCGGCGTCGGCGAGGCGACGATCCCGCCGATCCGCCTGTTCAACGCCATGTTGGGCCTGGACGAGGCCGAGTTCATGCGCGAGACCCAGGCGACCTACAAGCTGGGCATCGAGTTCCGCGACTGGGGCGGCCTTGGCCAGTCCTATTTCCACCCGTTCGGCGTCTACGGCCTCAACGCCGAGATGGGCCATTTCTTCCAGTACTGGCTGAAGCTGAACCAGGAGGGCGCCCAAGACGGGGGAAGCCTTGCCCTGGCCGACTATTCGCTGTGCGCCCAGGCCGCCAAGGCCGGCCGGTTCGATCGCCAGAGCGACGATCCGCGCGACCCGATGGCGACCTTCGGCTTCGCCTATCACTTCGACACCATCCTCTACGGCCAGTACCTGCGCCGCTTCGCCCAGGGCCTGGGCGTCGTCCGGACCGAGGGCGAGGTCGTCCAGGTCGACCAGGATTCCGAAACCGGGTTCGTCACGGCCCTGCGGCTGAAGTCCGGCGCCAGCGTCGAGGGCGACCTGTTCATCGACTGCACAGGTTTCCGGGGCCTGCTGATCGAGCAGACGCTGAAGGCCGGCTATGACGACTGGTCGTCCTACCTGCCGATGGACCGCGCCGCCGCCGTGCCCTGCGCCCTGCGCGGCCCCCTGTCGCCGTACACCACCTCGACGGCCCGCGAGGCCGGCTGGCAGTGGCGCATCCCGCTGCAGCACCGGGTGGGCAACGGCTATGTCTATTCCAGCCGCTTCATCTCGGACGACGACGCCGTCGCGATGCTGATGGGCAATCTCGAAAGCGAGCCCCTGGCCGACGCCCGCCTGCTGAGGTTCGCCACCGGCCGTCGCCGCAAGATGTGGGACAAGAACGTCGTCGCCATCGGGCTATCCAGCGGGTTCATGGAGCCGCTGGAGTCCACCAGCATCCATCTGATCCAGGCCAGCATCAACAAGCTGCTGCAGCACTTCCCCGACCGCCGGTTCTCGCCCGCCAACCGCGAGGTCTACAACCGGCGCATCGCGACCGACATGGAGACGATCCGCGACTTCCTGATCCTGCACTACAAAGCCACCGCCCGCGACGACGCGGCCCTGTGGTCCTACACGCGCCAGATGCCGATCCCGGACTCGCTGGCCGAGCGGATCGAACTGTTCCGCGAGCGCGGCCAGCTGGTCATCCATCCCGACGAGATGTTCACCCCGACCTCCTGGCTGGCCGTGCTGCTGGGGCAGGGCGTCCAGCCGCAAGGCTATACGCCGCTGGTGGCGGACCAGGACAGCCGGGCGATCGCCGACGGTTTCCGCAACATGAAGGCGCTGATCGCCCGTCGCGTCGACGCCATGCCCAGCCACGCCGACTACATGAAGCGCCACGGCATGTGGGCCGCCGAGGCCATGGTGGCCTGAAGCCTCGCGGCGACGGGCCTCGATCCGACATCCAGGGCGGCTCGACAAGGTACCGCTATCAAATATCTGGACAGCGCTGTCAATCCATGGTGCAGTCAGGACCGTCAAAGAGGGGCGTCAGCCCCCGCTTCAGGGAAGGGAACACCCACACCGCGTCCGCGCGCCGATAGCGGCGAGCGGCGTCCACGAAATTCCGATCCGTCCCGTTCCAGCGCCGATCCGTCGGCGGGGACGACGCGCCTTCGTCAGACCCCTCCGACGGCGGCGTGACTGGATCCCCTTCATCGGGGGCTCTCCAAACTCCGGCGCGACGATGTTCTCCCCGTCGCGCCGGTTTTTTGCCGCGCAATGTCCGCCCGCGCTCCGTCGCCAGGGCCGCTTCTCGAAGGTGTTGAATGACCATAGCCTCCCGCCGCCTTCTGATTTCGGCCCTTGTCGCCTCGACCAGCATGGTCTGCCTGGCGGGCGCGCCGGCCCTTGCTCAGTCGGCGGCCCAATCAAGCCAAGACCAGGCGACCATCGCCCATCCGGCCCAATGGCCCGCGGCGGCCAGCCCGGCGGCGATCACCGACGCCAAGACCGAGGCCTTCATCACCCAGTTGATGGCCAAGATGAGCGTCGAGGAGAAGGTCGGCCAAACCATCCAGGGCGACATCGCCTCGATGACCCCGGCCGATCTCGAGAAGTATCCGCTGGGCTCGATCCTGGCCGGCGGCAACTCCGCGCCGGGCGGCAACGATCGCGCCCCGCCCAAGGCCTGGATCGACCTGGTCGACGCCTATCGCAAGGAGGCCCTGGCCGCGCGGCCGGGCCACACCCCGATCCCGATCATGTTCGGCATCGACGCCGTGCACGGCCACAACAACATCGTCGGGGCCACGATCTTCCCGCACAATATCGGCCTGGGCGCCGCGCGCGACCCGGCCCTGATCCGCCGCATCGGCCAGGCCACCGGCGAAGAGGTGGCCGTGGTCGGCGGCGACTGGACCTTCGGCCCCACCGTGGCCGTGCCCCGCGACGACCGCTGGGGCCGCAGCTACGAGGGCTATGCCGAGGACCCCGAGGTCGTGAAGTCCTATTCGGGCCCGATGACCTTGGGCCTGCAGGGCGAACTGAAGCCCGGCCAGACCCTTGGCGCCGGTCACATCGCCGGCTCGGCCAAGCACTTCCTGGCTGACGGCGGCACCGACGGCGGTCAGGATCAGGGCGACGCCAGGATCTCCGAGACCGAGCTGGTGGCGATCCACGCCCAGGGCTATCCGCCCAGCATCGACGCCGGCATCCTGACGGTGATGGCCTCGTTCTCCAGCTGGAACGGCCAGAAGATCACCGGCAACAAGACCCTGATCACCGACGTGCTGAAGGGGCGGATGGGCTTCCAGGGCTTCGTGGTCAGCGACTGGAACGCCCACGGACAGCTTGCGGGCTGCACCAACGTCAGCTGCCCGCAGGCGATGAACGCCGGGCTCGACATGTACATGGCGCCCGACAGCTGGAAGGGGCTCTACGACAACACCCTGGCCCAGATGAAGGCGGGCGAGATCCCGATGGCGCGGCTGGACGACGCGGTGCGCCGCATCCTGCGGGTCAAGGTCAAGACCGGTCTGTTCGAGCGCGTCGCGCCGACCGTCCAGGGCAAGCTGGACCGTCTGGGCGCGGACGAACACCGCGCGATCGCCCGCGAGGCGGTGGCCAAGTCGCTGGTGCTGCTGAAGAATGACGGCGTGCTGCCGGTCAAGCCGGGCGCCAGGGTGCTGGTCGCCGGCGCCGCCGACGACATCGGCAAGGCCTCCGGCGGCTGGACCCTGACCTGGCAGGGCACGGGCAACAAGAACAGCGACTTCCCGCACGGCCAGTCGATCTGGGGCGGGATCGAGCAGGCGGTGAAGGCCTCCGGCGGCCAGGCCGAGCTGGCTCCCGACGGCGCGTTCAAGACCAAGCCCGACGTCGCCATCGTGGTGTTCGGCGAGGACCCCTATGCCGAGTTCCAGGGCGATGTCGCCAACCTCGGCTACCAACTGGGCGACAAGACCGACCTGGCCCTGCTCAAGAAGCTGAAGGCGCAGGGCATCCCCGTGGTGTCGGTGTTCCTGTCGGGCCGCCCCCTCTGGGTGAACCCCGAGATCAACGCCTCGGACGCGTTCGTGGCGGCCTGGCTGCCGGGCAGCGAGGGCGGCGGCGTGGCCGATGTCCTAGTGGCGGGCAAGGACGGCAAGTCCAAGCGCGACTTCCAGGGCAAGCTGGGCTTCTCCTGGCCCAAGCGCGCCGATCAGGGCCCGCTGAACCGCGGTCAGCCCGGCTACGACCCGCAGTTCGCCTACGGCTACGGCCTGTCCTACGCCAAGGGCGGCCAGGTGGGCGCCCTGCCGGAGGACGCGGGCAATGTCGCCGCCGCCGGCAGCGTCGATCGCTACTTCGTGGATGGTCGCCTGCCCGCGCCGTGGCGGATGGACTTCCTGGGGGCGGGCTCGATCAAGACGATCGACGCCGGGGCCCAGGAGAACGCCCGCCAGGCGACCTGGACGGGCCAGGGAACGCTGGCCGTCCACGGTCCTGCGGTCGACCTGTCGCGCCAGACCACCGGCGACATGGCGGTGATGGTCCGTTATCGGATCGACGCCGCGCCGACCGCTCCGGTGTCGATGGGCATCGGCTGCAGCGACGACGCCTCGTGCGGCGGGACGGTGGACGTCTCCGGCCTGCTCAAGGACGCCAAGCCCGGCGAGTGGCGCAGCGCCAAGATCAAACTGTCCTGCTTCCAGGCGGCCGGCGCGAAGATGGACCATGTCACCGCGCCGTTCGCGGTCAGCACCGGCGGACCGTTCTCGCTGTCGCTGACCGAGGTGCGGCTGGCCTCCAACGAGGGCGACGCGATCTGCCCGAAATAGGTTCGGACCAGGCTTAGGGAGACCAGGCCCAAACCGGGGTCTGGTTCGGCGCGGGCGGGCTTGGCTATAGTCACGCCATGTCCCGCACCACTCCCGCCACCCTCGCCCTGACCAAGGCCGGGGTCGATTTCACGGTCCACGCCTACGACTACGATCCGGACGCCGACAGCATCGGCTTGGCCGCCGCCGCCGCGTTGGGCGAGGATCCTGGCCGGGTGCTCAAGACCCTGATGGCCCTGGTCGACGGCAAGCCGGTGCTGGTCATCGTCCCGTCCGACCGGGAGGTGGCGATGAAGAAGCTGGCGGCGGCGGTCGGCGGCAAGTCGGCCCAGATGATGAAGCCCGCCGACGCCGAGCGGATCAGCGGCTACAAGGTCGGCGGCATCAGCCCGTTCGGCCAGAGGAAGCCCCTGCCGGCGGTGATCGAGGCCGACGCCCTGGCCCACGATCGCGTCTACATCAATGGCGGCCAGCGGGGCCTGCAGGTCCGGCTGGGCCCGAACGCGGCCAAGGCGGTGCTGAAGGCCGTGGCGGCGCAGGTCTCGTCCTAGGCCCGATACCGCATCGCCACGTCGCAGCGCTCATACCGCGCGCCGAACAGCGCCATGATCTCGGCGTCGTGCTGGAAGCCCAGCTTTTCGTAGAGATGGATCGCCGGCCCGCATTTCCTGTTGGTCAGCAGGTAGAGCCGGTCGGCCACGCCCATCGCCTTGGCCCGCTCGATCGACGCCGCCAGCAGGAACTCGCCGACCTTGCGGCCGCGCGCGGCCTCCAGCACGCCCATCTTGGTCAGCTCGAACCAGCCGTCCTTCATCTTCATGATGGCGCAGGTTCCCACCACGCCGAGGTCGAGGGTCTCCGCGAACAGCACCGCCCCGCCCTTGTCGACGATCAGCTCGCGCGGGTTCTCCAGCAGCGTGACGTCGTTCTCCTCGAGGGCGAACATCTGCGAGATCCAGGCGGCGTTGATGTCGTAAAACGCCTGGGCCAGGTCGTCGGTGAAATCGCGGATCGTCATGTCGGGCGTCATCACCCGGTCGACCAGCGAGCGGCGATCCAGTTCGGCTTCGATCATCGCGATCTCCTTCAGAAGGGCGGCATGGCGGCCGCCGCACAGCGACACGGCCGCGGCCTCGACCTTGGGCCACAGGTCGCGTTCCAGCCGGTCCATCAGCGCCACGCCGTCGGGGCTCAGCGACAGCAGCTTCTGGCGCTGGTCACGGCCTTCGCGGCTGACGTCGATCAGGCCCTGCTCGATCAGGGCCTGGATGGCGCGGGTGGCGGTCGGCTGGCTGAGCCGCAGGTGCAGGGCGACGCCGCCCACGGTCTGCGGCCCCTGCTGGCGCAGCACGGCCAGGAACTGCTGCTGGGCCGGCTGGATTGGCAGGTCCATGGCCTGGAGCGTGGCGGCCGCATCGGTCTGCAGCCGGTCGGCCAGGCGTTTCATCCGGCTGCCCAGGAAGGTCACGCCCAGGTCGGCGAGGGTGTCGGGGGTCATGATCAGGCTCTCGGGATCACAAACATGTCGGTATATATACATAGCTATGTATTGGTTTTGGCAAGGGCGAAATGCGCGCCTTTCGCCCGATGACATGACGCGTACGGCGTTCGCCGAACCGTGTCCTGACGGCAACAAGGTGAACGCCAAGTCGCCTCCAGCGTCGCGACGACCTTGTCCGTGACCGGGGATCATGAGATCAGCGTTTCCCGATCCACGCTCTGGAAGAAGCCGCCGCCGCATGACCTTGAACGCCGCCCAGCCATACAAGCCACCGATCCCGGTGCGATGGCGCGCGTCGTGCGAGCCGCGCCCGCTTCGTCTCCAACACAACCGCTAGCGACGGCCGCCCCGGCTGTCGCCGGGAGCTATCGATGACCACCCTCGTTCTGGCCAAGGCGACCGAGTCCGCCTCGCCCCTGCTGCGCCTGATCGCGCCCGCCTATGCGGACGTGCTGGCCGCGCTGTGGCCCGCGCCGCACACCCCGTTCCTCACCGCCCCGACGGCGCGACGACACCTGATCTGCCTGATGCTGGCGACAGAGGCCGACGGCCGCGCGTCGACCGACGTCGACCTGCTGCTGGACGCGCCGCTGCGCAAGGCGGTGCGCCTGGTGCTCGATCCGGCTCCGGAGGGGCTGGCCCGGGCGCTGGAGCGGCTGGGCGAGATCGCCTGGGCGCCGGAGGACTACCGCGTCCTGGTCGCCCTGCTGGGCGATCCGAAACCGGCCAAGACCCTGCGCCACGCCGACCGGATCGACCCGTTGCAGGTGCGGACCCTGGGCGCTCTGCCGCGTCCGCTGCGCGACGCCGGCGGGGTGGCCGTGCGGGTCAGCGCCGCCCAGGCCAAGCTGCTGGCCGAGGCCCACGCCCTGCTCAGCCGGCGTTTGCCGGAGGCCGTTCTGGCCGAGCGGGTCGCGGTTTGGACGCGGGCGCCCAACGCCAGGGCGCTGTTCAACCTGGTGGCCGACGACTTCCGCCGCGACCTGCCCAAGCCACCTCATCCGGGTACGGATCGTCTGAAGCCGCTGGAGACAGTGGCGGCCATCCGCGACGCCGCGCGGCGCTACCGCAACTGCCTGGCCGGCTATGTCGACTCAGCGGTCGACCATCGGTGCGCGATCTACGAGTGGCTGCCGGCCCCGGGGGCGGTGATCGAGCTAACGCCCGACAGCTATTTCGGCTGGCGGCTGGACCAGGCGCGGCTGGAGAACAACAAGTCGGTCGACGAGGCCACCCGCGCGGCGATCGTCGAGGAACTGCGCGGCATGGACATCCATGTCGGCCGCAGCGCCTGGCAGATCCGCCACGCCCTGGAACGTGCGGGGTCGCCGAACTTCGAGCTGGAGTCGGAGGACGCCGCGATCGCGGACTACTTCACGGACGATTAGCGCGTTTCCGTCGCGACGACGCCACCAGAGGTGGCGTGACGCCGATATGCGACTTAAGCTCCATCTATTCAGGACTCACGAAGGAGAGAGCGATGGTCGGGACTAGCCGACGAGCAACTCTCGGCGGGCTCGCCGCCATCTCCCTGCTTCCCGACGCCGTTCAGTCGGCGCCGGCGACTCGACTGCGCAAGATCGCGACCGAGGAGGCGTTCACGATCCCCGAGTTCGTGGAGCCCATGCGGGCTGTGCTCGCCAAGGGCGGCCCGAGCCTCGACCTGCCGTTGCTGAAGCTGCTCTACGAGCCGCGCCCGCCCAACGCGCCAGCGCCGCCGGCCGGAAGCCGCGACGCCAGCGCGCTTCAGCTGCTTCCCAAACTGTTGGACATCGGCGCGGCCAGGCTGGCCGAAATGGACGCCAGCGGCGTTGACATGCACATCCTTTCAATCGCTATGCCCGGGCCGCAGATGTTCGAGCCCGCCGAGGCGACGACCCTGGCGCGCGTCGCCAATGATCGCCTGCGGGCCGCCATGGATGCGCATCCGGCGCGGTTCGCGGGCTTGGCCTGCTTCGCGCCGCAGGATCCATCGGCCGCCGCGAAGGAGATGGAGCGCGCGATCACCGCCCTGAAGCTCAACGGCTTCATCATCAACTCGCATACGGACAACCTCTATCTGGACGACGAGCGCTTCGCGCCGATCCTGGAAGCCGCTCAAGCGCTGGACGCGCCGCTTTACATCCATCCCCGGGCGCCGTCCGACGGGATGGCTGCGCCCTTTCGGGACTACCGCCTGGAAGGCGCGACCTGGGGCTACGGGGTGGAGGTGGCTACGCACGTTCTCAGGCTCATGATGAGCGGTACGCTGGACCGCTTTCCGAAGCTCAAGATCGTGATCGGCCATATGGGCGAGGCCTTGCCCTTCTGGCTCTGGAGGCTCGACTTCATGGCGCAGCCAGGGTCACGGGCCGGTCGAAAGAACAGGCTGACGCCGAGTGAATACATGGCCCGAAACATCTGGATCACGACGAGCGGCGTCGAGGACCCGGCCGCCCTGCGATTCTGCATCGACAAGCTGGGCGCGGACCGGATCATGTGGGCGATCGATCACCCCTTCCAGCCCACGCCGCCCGCCGTGCGTTTCATCGAAACCGCGCCTCTGAGCGATTCCGAAAGAGCGCGCGTCGCGCACCGGAACGCCGAGATCGTGTTCAAACTCGATCCCGCGTAACCGGCGGCTGTCGCTTCGTTAAACGTCCACCTCGGCGTCCAGGGCATTTTCCTGGATGAACTCGCGGCGGGGTTCGACCAGGTCGCCCATCAGACGGCTGAACATGTCGTCGGCGTCGTCGGCGTGGTTGACGCGGACCTGCAGCAGGGTGCGGGCCTCGACGTCCAGGGTGGTCTCCCACAGCTGGTCGGGGTTCATCTCGCCCAGGCCCTTGTAGCGCTGGATCGACAGGCCCTTGCGGCCGGCGTCCAGCACCGCGCCCAGCAGGTCGAGCGGACCGCGCACGGTGGTCGACTTGTCCTTGCGGCGGAAGATCGCCGCGCCGGAGAAGATGTCGCCCAGGGCGCCGGCCCGTTCGGCCAGGCGGCGGGCGTCGGCGGCGTGCAGCAGGCCGTCGTCCAGCACCACGCTTTCGGTGACGCCGCGACGGATGCGCTTGAACACGTAGGCGGTGTCGCCGCGCTCGCCCGACCACGGGCCGTCGCCTTCTTCCGCATAGAGATCAAGACGCTTGGCGGCGGCGGCGATGTCCGGCTTGTCGCCGAGCAGGCCGGCCAGGGCCCCCTGTTCGACGGCGAAGGCCGGGGCGCGGGCGGCCAGGCGGTCGATGTTGCCCTTGGCCTGGCGGCAGAGCTGGACCAGGGCCAGCAGGTCCTGGCCGGTCCGGCGCTCGCCCGACGGCAGGTCCAGCTCGGCGCCTTCGACGCCTTCGTCGACCAGGAAGGCGTCCATCTCGCTGTCGTCCTTCAGATAGCGCGACGACTTGCCCTTGGCGGCTTTGTAGAGCGGCGGCTGGGCGATGTAGATGTAGCCGCGCTCGATCAGCTCCGGCATCTGACGATAGAAGAAGGTCAGCAGCAGGGTGCGGATGTGGGCGCCGTCGACGTCGGCGTCGGTCATCAGCACGATCTTGTGGTAGCGCACCTTGTCCGGGTTGAAGTCGTCGCGGCCGATGCCGGCGCCCAGCGCCGTGATCAGCGTGCCGATTTGGTCGGACGACAGCATCTTGTCGAAGCGCGCCCGCTCGACGTTCAGGATCTTGCCGCGCAGGGGCAGGACGGCCTGGTTGTCGCGGTTGCGGGCCTGCTTGGCCGAGCCGCCGGCCGAGTCGCCCTCGACGATGAAGATCTCGGACTTGGCCGGATCGCGCTCGGAGCAGTCGGCCAGTTTGCCGGGCAGGCTGGTGATGTCGAGCGCGCTCTTGCGCCGGGTCAGTTCGCGGGCCTTGCGGGCCGCTTCACGGGCGGCGGCGGCCTCGGCGATCTTGGAGACGATGGCCTTGGCCTCGTTCGGATGCTCCTCGAACCAGGTCGACAGGCCTTCCTGCACCAGGCTTTCGACGGCCGGGCGCACTTCGGACGAGACCAGCTTGTCCTTGGTCTGCGAGCTGAACTTGGGGTCCGGCACCTTGACCGACAGCACGCAGGTCAGGCCTTCGCGGGCGTCCTCGCCCCCGACGCTGACCTTTTCCTTCTTGGTGATGCCCGAGCTCTCGGCATAGCCGGTGATGATCCGGGTCAGAGCGCCCCGGAACGCCGACAAGTGCGTGCCGCCATCCCGCTGGGGGATGTTGTTGGTGAAGCACAGCATGTGCTCGTGGTAGCTGTCGTTCCACCACAGGGCCAGGTCGACCTCGACCTTGTCCTTGCGGCCGCGAATGACGATCGGCGTCTTCAGCAGCGGGGTCTTGGCCTTGTCGAGGTGGCGCACGAAGGCCTCGATGCCGCCCTCGTAGTGCAGCTTTTCTTCCCAAGGCTCGGCGTCGCGCAGGTCGCGGAAATAGATCGTCACGCCGGAGTTCAGGAAGGCCAGCTCGCGCAGGCGGTGCTCCAGGGTCTTCCGGTCGAATTCGATGAAGGCGAAGGTTTCCAGCGACGGGAAGAAGGTCACTTCCGTGCCCGTCAGGGTCTCGCCGGCCTTGGGGCCGTCGGCGCGGACGGGCGAATCGCCGGTCTGGGCCAGCGAGGTCACCGCGTCGCCGCGCTCGAAGCGCATCTGGTAGCTGTGGCCGTTGCGGTGGATCTTCAGCTCCAGCCAGTCGCTGAGCGCGTTGACCACCGAGACGCCCACGCCGTGCAGGCCGCCCGAGACCTTGTAGCTGTTCTGGTCGAACTTACCGCCGGCGTGCAGCTGGGTCATGATGACCTCGGCCGCGCTGACGCCTTCGCCCTCGTGGATGTCGACCGGGATGCCGCGGCCGTCGTCGGTGACCGTCACCGAGCCGTCGGCGTTGAGGATCACCTCCACCTTGGTGGCGTGGCCGGCCAGGGCTTCGTCGATGGCGTTGTCGACCACCTCGTAGACCATGTGGTGCAGGCCCGAGCCGTCATCGGTGTCGCCGATGTACATGCCGGGGCGCTTGCGCACCGCGTCCAGGCCCTTGAGCACCTTGATGGAGTCGGCGCTGTATTCGCCGGTCATCACTTCAGGGGCCGACATTTCCGAACCGTCCGCGGTCGTCAGGCGATCGGTGTTGGCGTCGGCTTCAGGGCCTTTGGTCTCTTCGGTCATACGTCTTCCAATGCGGTCAGGCCGAGTTCGCTGACGCGAACGCCGAGAGCCCGACCTTTCAGGTGGTCGAACAGCGATTGGTCCGTGCCTGTGAGAAAGGCCTGGAGTCCGAGCGCCGTGATTTCGTCGGCCAATGCGGCCCGCCTTTTCAGGTCGAGATGCGCGGCGACTTCGTCGAGCAACAATATAGGATTCGGCGCGTCTTTCGCACGCGAAAGTCGCGCCGCCTGGGCCAAAACCAGGTTCAGAATCAGCGCTTTCTGTTCCCCGGTCGAACATTCCGCGGCAGGACGGTCCTTGTCGACGTGATGGATGGCCAGATCGCCCCGGTGAGGACCGGTCAGAGCCCGTCCGGCGGCCCCGTCGCGAGGCCGGGCGGCGGCCAGGGCGGCGGCGAGTCGGACCTCGATTTCGGCGGTTTCGACGCCCTCCAGGGCCATCTTCTCCCACTCGCCGGTCAGGGCCAGGCGAGCGCGGGGGAAGGGGCGGTCGCCTCGACTGTCGATCTCGGCCTGCAGGGCCAGCAGCGTGCGGGCCCGGGCCCCGGCCATCAGGGCGCCGGCCTGGCCCAGCCGGGCCTCCAGGGCGGTGAGCCAGACGGCGTCGGCCGGCTGGCCGCTCTCGGCGGCGTCGGTCAGCAGGCGCATGCGTTCACGCTGGGCCTTGTCGTAGGCGTTGGCGTGGCGGGCGTGGTCGGGCTCGCCGGCGAACACCAGACGGTCGAAGAACTTGCGCCTTTCGCCGGCGGCTTCGAGGAACAGCCGGTCCTGGGCCGGGGTCAGCCAGATGGGGCGGACGTGGTCGGCCAGGCGGCCGGGCGGCACGGTCTCGCCCTCGATGCGGACGATGCGGCGGGCGGCGCCGGCCAGCTCGACGCCGGTGCCCAGGCGGACGGGCTCGTCCTCGCCCGCTTCGGTTTCAGTCGCGACGGCCCAGGCGCGACCGGTCGCCTCGCCAGGCAGGCGGCGGCCCACCTCGGTCAGGCTGGACCCGCGCAGGCCCTTGCCCGGCGACAACAGGCTGATGGCCTCCAGCAGGTTGGTCTTGCCGGCCCCGTTGGCCCCGAACAGATAGACGCTGGCCCCATCCGGACGCAGGGTCGCCCGCTCGTACGAGCGAAAGTCGGTCAGGGTCAGCGAAAGAAGGGCGGCGCGGCTCACCGGGGGGTTCTAGCCTATTCGCGCCGCAGGTCTAAATCCGCCTACCGCTCCTGATCCGTGGACCGCATCAGGATCTCGTTAATCATCACGTGCGGCGGGCGCGAGACGGCGTAGAGGATGGCGTCGGCCACGTCCTCGGCGGTCAGCTGGCGCATGGCGTCGGCGGCGGAGTTCACGGCGGTCTGCACCGACTCGACGGCGATGTGGTCGCGCAGCTCGGTGGCGGCCATGCCGGGCGAGATGACGCTGACCCGGATGTTGTCCTTGTGGACCTCCTTGCGCAGCGACTCCGAGAAGCCCGCCACGCCGAACTTGGTCGCCGAATAGGCCGCCGCCATCGGGTTGGCGACGTGGGCGGCGGTCGAGGCGATGTTGACGATGTGGCCGTCCTTGCGGGCGGTCATGCCGGGCAGGGCGGCCTGGGTGGCGGCGATCAGGCCCAGCAGGTTCAGCTCGATCATCGAGCGCCAGCGCGAGAGGTCGGCGATGGCCACCGGCTCCAGGTACATGACGCCGGCGTTGTTGATCAGGATGTCGAGGCGCCCGAACGCGGCCTCGGTCTCGCGGACCGCCCGCTGGGCCTCCGCCTCCTTGGTGAAGTCGGCGACGATGACGACCGCCTCGCCGCCCTCGGCCTGGATCCTCGCGGCCAGGTCGCGCAGGCGGTCCTCGCGGCGGGCGGCCAGGGCGACCTTGGCGCCGGCCTTGGCCAGCCCCAGCGCCACGGCCTCGCCGAAGCCCGAAGACGCGCCGGTGACCAGGGCCGCGCGGCCGCTCAAATCCATGCTCATGAGATGCTCCTCGCCGGCGCCGGACGGCGTCCGGCGAGGATATAGGGTCTCAGGCCAAGGCCCGCATCAAGCCGCCGGTCAGCCGAACTTGTAGCCGCACAGCTTGTTGCCATCCAGATCGCGGAAATAGGCGAAATAGGCCCCCGGCATCCGCTCGCCCGGCGCACCCTCGCAGCGGCCGCCCAGCGCGATCGCCTTGGCGTGGAAGGCGTCGACCTCCTCGCGGCTCTCGAAGTCGAAGCCGCCCATCATGCCGTTGCCGACGCAGGCGGCCTCGCCGTCATAGGGGCCCAGCACCCCGAACAGCCCCGTGCCCTTGCCGCGATAGAGCCGGCCGCCCGAGGGGTGCTCGTAGACCCCCTTCATGCCGATCGTTCCCAGCAGGGCGTCATAGAAGGCCTTGGCCGCCTCCAGCTTGTTCGACCCCACAGTCATGTAGCTGACCCTCGCCATGCGCATCCTCCCGTTTTCTTATGAAACGGACCTTAGCACGGGCCGGAAGGCCGACAAGGATGTCGGCTGGGTCGACATGACGATCTTGTGACACCGCAGGTTGCTTGCGCCTTCCGGCTCATCGGGCATGAATAGCGCTAACAAAACCCTGGGGAGGGGGCATATGCGACTCAAGACTTTGGGCGCTCAGCGCCAATGGTGGCAGACCAATCCGGAACTCGGCATCGCGACCGGGTGGGCGGTGATCTGCGGCGGCCTCTGGCTGGTCGTGCGAGCCCTCGGCATCGCCTGAGGGCGAGGCGGTTCCCGTGAAATCTCACCCACTTGCCCCCACCTGACCGCTGCGCGGTCTGTCCGCCCCCATGGGGGGCGGAGGGCGCGCGTTCGTACGGGGCCCTCTTCCCCCTCTGGGGGAAGACGATCGCGAAGCGATCCGTAGGGGGCAAGTGTTAGCCGCACAGCAAAACGGGCGCCCGAGGCGCCCGTTTTTCCTGGATCGAAGCCTGTAGTCGCTACACACGCAGCGGCATCAGCACGTATTTGACGCCCGGATCGGTTGGGTCGACCACCAGGGTGGGCGAGGCCGGGTCGGCGAAGCGGAACTCGGCGATCGGGCCGCCGATCTGGCCGCAGACGTCCAGTAGGTAGCGGGCGTTGAAGCCGATCTCGAAGGCTTCGCCGTCGTAGTCGACCTCGACTTCTTCGACGGCTTGGCCGGCTTCCATGTTGCGCACGGTCAGGGTGATGCGGCCCGGCTCGACGGCCAGCTTCACCGAGCGGCTCTTCTCGGCCGAGATGGTGGCCACCCGGTCGACGGCCTTGGCGAACAGGTCGTTGTCCAGCGTCAGGATCTTGGCGTTGTCGCGCGGGATGACGCGCAGATAGTCCGGGAAGGCGCCGTCGATGACCTTGGAGGTCAGGGCCGCGCGGCCGAACTCGAAGCGGATCTTCTGGGCGCTGATCTGCAGGTCGACCTGCTCGCCGGCCGATTCCATCAGGCGGCGGGCCTCCTGGATGGTCTTGCGGGGCACGATCACGCCGGGCAGGCCGGCCGAGCCTTCCGGCGCGTCCATCTCGGCCAGGGCCAGGCGGTGGCCGTCGGTGGCCACGGCGCGCAACTTGGTCACGCCGCCGTCGTTGACGGTGTGGAGGTACAGGCCGTTCAGGTAATAGCGGGTCTCTTCGGTCGAGATCGCGAAGCGGGTCTTGTCGATCAGCCGCATCAGGTCGTTGGTGTCGACCGAAATCCGGCCCGACAAGCCGTCGCTGCTCATCACCGGGAAGTCGCCGGCCGGCAGGACCGGCAGATTGAAGCGCGAGCGGCCGGCCTGGATCACCAGGCGGGGGTCGTCGCCGCTGAAGCTGAGCGAAACGTCAGAGCCGTCGGGCAGCTTGCGGACGATTTCATAGAGCGTGTGAGCCGGAGCGGTGATCTGGCCGGGCCCGTCGATCTGGGCCAGGCCCTCGTCGATGATCTCCATGTCCAGGTCGGTGGCCGAGAACGACAGGGTGTCGCGATCGGCCGACAGCAGGATGTTCGACAGGATCGGGATGGTGTTGCGGCGCTCGACGACGCTCTGCACGTGACCCAGCGCCTTCAGCAGCGCCGCCCGCTCGATGGTAAGCTTCATATCTCGGTCCAGGTTCGGGGTCGCCGCCGACAGAGAGAATCCCCCCGTGGCCCCGTCATGAATGGACTTGCGACATTAGCGCAAACCGCGACCGGGGGAAGGCCTGGGTGCGGCGAAATGCGCACCCAGGCTCGGCGATCGCGCGATGGTCGGAAAGTCTTCAGCCGGCGGCGGCGCGTTCGGCCTTGGTCGGCAGCTTCCAGCCCGGGCGGATGAAGTGGCAGGTGTAGCCGTTGGGGATCCGCTCAAGATAGTCCTGATGCTCGGGTTCGGCCTCCCAGAACGGGCCGGCGGGCGCGAGCTCGGTCACCACCTTGCCCGGCCACAGGCCGGAGGCGTCGACGTCCTCGATGGTCTCTTCCGCGACGCGCTTCTGCTCGTCGTCGGCATAGAAGATCGCGGAGCGGTAGCTGAGACCAAGGTCGTTGCCCTGGCGGTTCAGGGTGGTCGGATCGTGGATCTGGAAGAAGAACTCCAGGATCTGGCGGTAGCTGATCACGGCGGGGTCGAAGATGATCTCGATCGCCTCGGCGTGGGTCCCGTGGTTGCGATAGGTGGCGTTGGGCACGTCGCCGCCGGAATAGCCGACGCGGGTCTTCAGCACGCCCGGATAGCGGCGCAGCAGGTCCTGGACGCCCCAGAAGCAGCCGCCGGCGAGGATCGCGGTTTGGGTGGTCATGGGAAGACGGCCTTTCGTCAGGGGAATGGGCGAGGCTACATGTTGGCCCTGTCGGGGTCGCGCGCAAGCGGCCCATTTCTTTCCGAAGTCCCGTTGTTGAAGGCTCATCCGTGAAGCGCGCCGCCGTCCTGCCCTCTGTCCTGTTCGTCTGCCTGGGCAACATCTGTCGCTCGCCCCTGGCCGAGGCCGCCTTCCGCGCGGAGGCCGAGCGTCGGGGCCTGGAGGTCGAGATCGATTCGGCGGGCACGGGCGGCTGGCACGTCGGCCATCCGCCGGACCGCCGGGCCCAGGCGGTGGCGCTGCGGCAAGGGATCGACATCGGCGGCTATCGCGGACGTCAGGTGAAGCCGGAAGATTTTCGTCGCTTCACCCACGTCGTCGCGCTGGACCGCGACAATCTCGCGGACCTCAAGCGGATCCGGCCATCCGATGCGACGGCGGAGCTGCTGCTGTTGCTGGACGTGGTCGAGGGTCGAGAAGGCAAGTCGGTGGCCGACCCGTACTACGGCGACGACGCGGACTTCGACATCACGTGGGCCGACGCCGTGGCGGGGGCGAAGGGGCTGGCGGATCGGATCGAGGCCCAACCCTAAATCCCGCTCATCCCGGCCTTCGCCGGGATGAGCGGGACATTCAAGGTCAGGCCTTGGTGTCGAACGTCCCGCCCGTATCCGCGCCGTTGCCGGCGTACGGATTGGCGCCCGCCGTCGGTTCGGCCGGCGAGTCCGGGCCCTTCGAGCCCTTGGCGGCCACGGCGACCATGGCCGGACGGACCAGGCGGCCCATCAGCTCGTAGCCGGCCTGCAGCACCTGGATGACGCCGCCCGCGGCGACCTCGTCCGAGGGCTGCTCCATCACCGCCTGGTGCAGATGGGGGTCGAACTTCTCGCCCTTGGTCGGGTCGATCTTCTTCAGGCCGTTGCGTTCGAAGGCGCCCAGCAGCTCCTTCTCGGTCATCTCGACGCCGATGATGTAGTTGGTCACCGCCGGATCCTGCGAGTCGCGCGGGCTCAGGGCCGTGGCGCGCGACAGGTTGTCGGCCACGCCCAGCAGGTCGCGGGCGAACTTCTGGATCGCGTAGGCGCGGGCGTCGTTCATCTCGCGCTCGGCCCGGCGCTTGGTGTTCTCGACGTCGGCCGCGTAGCGCAGCGCCTGATCCTTCAGGGCCGCCACTTCCAGCTTCAGCGCCTCGATTTCCTGCGACGCGTCGTCGGCCTCGAAGGCCACGTCTTCGGCCGGCGTTTGTTCGTCGGTCATCTCTCAGTCCTTATCCGTCCATCATCCGGCCGAGCACGCGGGCGGTGTAGTCCACCAGCGGGATCACCCGGGCATAGTTTAAGCGGGTGGGGCCGATCACGCCGATCGCCCCCAACACCTTCTGTCGGCCCGTCATATAGGGCGCCGCGATCAGGGAGGAACCCGAAAGCGAAAAGAGTCGCGTTTCGGCCCCGATGAAAATGCGCACGCCCTCGGCGGTGCGGACGTCGTCCAGCAGGCCGATCAGTTGGCCCTTCTGCTCCAGATCGTCGAACAGCCGCCGCACGCGCTCCAGGTCCTCCCGGGCGCTGGCGTCGGCCAGCAGATTGGCCCTGCCGCGGACGATCAGGGCGCGGTCGGGGTCGTCGCCGCCGCTCCAGGCGGCCAGGCCGTCCTCGACCAAACGCGCCGCCGCGGCGTCCAGTTCACGCCGGGCGGTGTCCAGCTCGGCGGCCATCTCGAGCTTGGTCTCGTTCAGGGTGCGGCCGCGCAGGCGGGCGTTGAGGAAGTTGGAGGCCTCCTGCAGCGAGGCTGGGGTGACGCCGGCCGCGCGCTTCATCAGCCGGTTCTCGACCGTGCCGTCGTCGAACACCATGATCGCCAGGGCCTGGTCGGCGCCCAGGGCCACGAACTCCACGTGCTTGACCCCGCCCTCGCGGACCGGGGCGACCACCACGCCGGCCCCGCCGGCCAGGCCCGACAGGATGGCGCTGGCCTCGCCCATGGCTTCCTCGAAGGAGCGGCCGTGGGCGAACAGGCGCGACTCGATCATCCGCCGCTCCTCCTCGCCGATGTCGCCCACCTCCAGCAGGCCGTCGACGAACATCCGCAGGCCCGCGTGCGTGGGGATGCGGCCGGCGCTGGTGTGGGGGGCGTCCAGCAGGCCCAACTGGGCCAGGTCCTGCATGGTGTTGCGGATCGAGGCCGGCGACAACTGCACCCCGCCGCGCGAAATGGTCCGCGAACCGACGGGTTCGCCGGTCTCCAGATAGGATTCCACGACTCGCCGGAAGATGTCGCGGGCGCGGGCGTCCAGGTCCGTGAGGCTGGGAGTCTGAGCGGAAAACCCCGAAAAGAGCTGTGTCATGTAGCCTTCGAACGCGCCGCCAGGGTCCCGGGGGAGGTCCCCTCGGGTTTCGACGGGATTGGACGACCGTCTTAACTAGGATAAGCGGCCCCATCCTATCACGCAAAGCCCCGGAGTTTCCCATGCGTCCGTCCGAACGCGCCCCAGACCAAACGCGCGAAGTCACGCTGGAAACCGGCGTCAACCGCTATGCCGAGGGCTCGTGCCTGGTCAGCTTCGGCCACACCAAGGTGCTGGTCACCGCCACGGTCGAGGAAAGCGTCCCGGGCTGGATGCGCAACAAGGGCGCCGGCTGGGTCACGGCCGAGTACGGCATGCTGCCCCGCGCCACCCACACCCGCGGCCGGCGTGAGGCCGCCCAGGGCAAGCAGAGCGGCCGCACCCAGGAAATCCAGCGCCTGATCGGCCGCTCCCTGCGCGCCGTCGTCGACATGAAGGCCCTGGGCGAACGCCAGATCAGCCTGGACTGCGACGTCATCCAGGCCGACGGCGGCACCCGCACCGCCGCCATCACCGGCGCCTGGGTCGCCCTGCGCATCGCGGTCAACTACCTGATCGAGGAAGGCGTGCTGAAGACCGACCCGATCCTGGGCCAGGTCGCGGCCATCTCCTGCGGCGTGTTCAAGGACACCCCGGTGCTCGACCTCGACTACGAGGAAGACTCCAGCGCCGAGGCCGACAGCAACTTCGTGCTGACCGATACCGGCGACATCGTCGAGGTCCAGGCCACCGGCGAGAAGCGCGGCTTCACCCGCGCCGAGTTCGACGCCCTGTTCGCCCTGGCGGAAAAGGGCATCGGCGAGCTGTTCGTGAAGCAACGCGAGGCGGTTTCCAAATAATCCTCGTCATCCCGGGCCTTGTGCCCGGGACCCCTCTGTCCGCCGCAAGGGCAGGGGTGTGGCGCGCCGGCGCGCCAAGGCGCTTCACCGTCAGCTGAACGAGGGGTTCCGGGCACAAGGCCCGGAATGACGGTTGAAATGTAGGTGCTAGGAGAGCGGGAGCGCGATCCTCAGTCCTCCTCGTGCACGTCCCCCGGACCCGGCTCGTACGTCATCAAATCCCCCGGTTGGCAGTTCAGTTCGCGGCACAGGGCGTCCAGGGTGGTGAAGCGCACGGCGCGGGCCTTGCCGGTCTTGAGGATCGACAGGTTGGCGATGGTCACGCCGACCCGGTCCGACAGCTCGGTCAGCGACATCCGTCTTTCCAGGAGGATGCGGTCCAGTTGCACGCGGATGGCCATGGGGTTCTTCGTCTCCGCGGAGTCAGATTGTCAGTTCGGCTTCCCGTCGAAGGCGCGCGCCCTCGCGGAAGACCTCGGCCAGGACGAACACCACCAGGACCGGAAACCAGGCGCTCAGGCTGAACGAGCCGTCGACGATCTTGGTGTCCGGCGCCAGCCACTTGGCCAGGGCGGCGAAGATGTAGTGGCCGACCTCGAGCGCGGCCAGGACCAGGCCCACCACGCGCAGGCGACGGACGTTGTCCGGATGGAACGGGTCGCCGGCGGTCAGGGTGGCGAACACCCGGCGCAGACGCTCGACGATCACCATCCAGCCTCCCGAAAGCAGCGCCCAGGCCCCAAGCGCCCCCGCGAACAGCGGGCCCTTGTTGATAAGCTCGTCGACTGAGCTGCCGATATGCAGTTTCGAGGTGATCAGTTCAGGATTGAAGCTGAGCAGCAGCACGGCGACCGTGAAGATCGCCAGCAGGCTGACCCAGACCCACAGACCCACATAGATCACGTCGAGAATAATCTTCAGGAAACTCGATACCGAGCCAGGCCCCAAGGCGCGCATCCGCTCTTCCCCTCACGCAGAAACGCCGACCATGCCCCGGCGGATCGGGGCGGGTCAAAGGCGAGCATGACCCCGGGTCAGAACGTCTTGATCGCGAAGGTCACGGCGGCGAGCGGCAGACCGGCGATCAGCGTCAGCGTGGCCAGGCGGGTGGCGACGACGTCGACGATGCGGAACAGTCTGGCGGCGGACATTGGCGGGCCTTCGGGTCGGGTGCGGGACCGCGCCGACATGGCGTGTCTCCCATGGCGCGAACATAGGGAGCGATTCCACCAGCGCCAATGTCGCTTATCGATAAACGATATTAAACCTCTGTAATGATCGCGCTCATCGAACGGATTATGCGAGGTGTGGCGCCGTAGCCACCATCGAGCTCCGGCGGCCGGCGGTTTCGAACCAGGCGGCGAGGTTCGGACGGCCCTCGCGCCAGTCCAGAACCTGGCGAATGTCCAGATAGGCCAGATGGGCGGCGACCGCGATCTCGCCGATCTCGAAGCGGTCGGCGGGCGGGGTCTCGGCCTCTAGCAGGTCGAGGGCGGCGGCCAGCGCCGCGGTCTGGCGGTCGAACAGGTCCTGGCGGTGCGGGGCGTCGCGCAGGCGCTCGCGGACGATGGCCAGGGCCGCGTCGCCCATGCCGTCGGCCATGGCCTGCCGGGTCAGGGCGGCCCAGCGCTCCGGACCGGCGGCGGGGGTCAGGGTCCTGCCGGCCAGGGCTTCCAGATAGTCGCAGATCACCGGCGAGTCGAAGATCGGCGCGCCCCCGCCGTCATCGGTGTCCGGGATCAGGATCGGGATCTTCGACAGCGGATTGATCGCCCGCAGGCTCTCGTCGGTGTAGGGACTGGCGATCACCAGCTCCACCCGGTCGGCCAGGCCCAGCTCGAACGCGACCACGCGAACCTTGCGGGCGAAGGGCGACATGGGGGAGTAGAGAAGCTGCATGATCTTGTCCCGGAAAGGAGCCGCGCGATGACGCTGAAGCTGGAAGCTGGTCTTAAGCTGGTCGCGGCGACGCACAACCCCGGCAAGGCCAAGGAATTGGCCGCGCTGCTCGACGGGCGCTTCGAGGTGCTGGCCGCCGGCGCCCTGGGTCTGCCCGAACCGGACGAGACCGAGACCACCTTCGTCGGCAACGCCCTGCTGAAGGCCCGCCACGCCGCCGACCTGTCGGGCCAGATCGCCCTGGCCGACGATTCGGGCGTGTCGGTCGCGGCCCTGGACGGCGCGCCGGGCATCTATTCGGCGCGCTGGGCCGGTCCGACCAAGGATTTCGCCGTCGCCATGGACAAGGTCGCCGAGCGGATCGAGGAGACGGGCTCGCAGGATCGTTCCGCCTGGTTCACCTGCGCCCTGGCCGTGGCCTGGCCGAACGGCGGGCCGGCGGTGGTGGTGCAGGGCGAGGTCCACGGGACCCTGACCTTCCCGCCGCGCGGCGACCGGGGCTTCGGCTACGACCCGATCTTCATCCCCAACGGCTACGACCAGACGTTCGGCGAGATGGAGCCGGCGGCCAAGGACGCCATGAGCCACCGCGCCGTGGCGTTCGAAAAGCTGAAGGCGGCGCTGTTTGAGTGACGCCCAACCTTCGTTGGGAGAGTCGCTGGGCGTCCCCCCCTTGGGCGTCTACGTCCACTGGCCCTACTGCGCCAAGATCTGCCCCTATTGCGACTTCAACGTCGTGCGCGACCGGGGGCGGACCGACGAGCAGGCCGCCCTGGCCGACGCGATTGTCGCCGACCTGAAGGCCCAGCGCGACCTGACCGGACCGCGTCGCCTGCTGTCGATCTTCTTCGGCGGCGGCACGCCCTCGCTGATGGACCCCGCCCAGGTCGCCCGGGTGATCGAGACCGCCAAGGCGCTGTGGACGCCGGCCGACGACCTGGAGATCAGCCTCGAGGCCAATCCCACCGACGCCGAGACCGACCGCTTCGAAGCCCTGGCGGCGGCGGGCGTGGCGCGGCTGTCGCTGGGCGTCCAGGCGCTGAACGACGAGGCCCTGGCGCTGCTGGGCCGCAACCACGACGCCGGCTCGGCCCGACGGGCGATCGCCGTGGCGGCCAAGGCCTTCCCGCGCCTGTCGGCCGACCTGATCTACGCCGTGCCCGGCCAGACGGTGGAGGCGTGGACGCGGGAGCTGTCAGAACTGCTGGCCTATGGACCCGAGCACGTCTCGCCCTACCAACTGACCATCGAGCACGGCACCGCCTTCGACCGCGCCGTCGGCCGGGGCAAGCTGGTCGTGCCCGACGAGGACCTGGCCGCCGCCCTGTTCGAGACCACCCAGAGCGTGCTGGAGGCCGCCGGCTTCGACGCCTACGAGGTCTCCAATCACGCCCGGGGCCAGGCCGCCCGTTCACGACACAACCTCGTCTACTGGCGCGGCCACGACTATGTCGGCGTCGGTCCAGGGGCTCATGGGCGTCTCACGCTCGCGGATGGAAAGCTCGCCACGACCGCTCAGCGCAGGATCGCCGACTACATCCGCGCGGTCGCCGAGACCGGGGTCGGCTTCGAGCGCGAAGCCCTCACCGCCCTGGAGGCGGCCGAGGAGCGCCTGCTGCTGGGCCTGCGCATCGACGACGGCGTGGCGTTCGCCGAGATCGGCGCCCTGGGCTTGTCGCCAGACACGCCAAAGGTGAAAGATCTGGTCGAGGCGCATCTTCTCGTCGACGATAGGATTCGGCTTCGCGCCACCCGATCCGGCCGTCTTGTGCTGGACCGGCTGACAGGAACGCTCGCGACCTGATAGTCCTGTCGGCACAGTCTTGCGTAACCGCGTCGTCGGCGCCCCAGTTCGTGTCGGAAAGTTCGCCCTTGAGCCGCCAGCTTGCCCCGCCCGCCCTGTCCGACGCGCCGCTGGCGGCGGGGCTGTATCTGGTGGCGACGCCGATCGGGAACCTGCGCGACATCACCTTGCGGGCCTTGGACGTGCTGAACGCGTGCGACGTCCTGCTGGCCGAGGACACCCGGGTGTCGGGAAAGCTGCTGGCCGCCTACGCCATCTCCAAGCGGCTGCAGCGCTACGACGAGCACGTCGCCGATCGCGAGACGCCGCGCATTCTGGAGCGGCTTGAGGCCGGCGAGCGGGTCGCCCTGGTCTCGGACGCCGGCACCCCGATGGTCTCTGATCCCGGCCTGCGCCTGGCCCAGGCGGCGATCGCGGCCGGCCACCAGGTGTTCCCGATCCCCGGCGCCTCGGCGGCCCTGGCGGCCCTGACCCTGGCCGGCCTGCCCACCGACCGCTTCCTGTTCGCCGGTTTCCCGCCGACCAAGACCGCCGCGCGCAAGACGTTCTTCGAGGACCTGGCCAATGTCCGCGCCACGCTGATCTTCTACGAGGGCGCCTCGCGGGTGGCCGACAGCCTGGCCGACATGGCCGCCGTGTTCGGTCCGCGCCCCGGGGCCGTGGCCCGCGAACTGACCAAGCTCTACGAGACCTGCATCCGCGGGCCGTTGGACGAACTGGCCGCCGATCCTCGTTTCGAAGCACCGAAGGGCGAGATCGTCATCCTGGTCGGCCCCGGCGAGGACGAGGTCGCCACGGCCGCCGACGCCGAGACCGCGCTACGCGAGGCCATGACCCGCCTGCCGCTGGGCGAGGCCGCTTCCGAAGTCGCCAAGGCCCTGGGGCTGTCGCGCAAGGACCTCTACCGCCAAGCCTTGGCGATGAAGGAGGCCGGATGAGCGTCGTCCGCCCTGGCCGTCCTGAAAGACAGGCGCGGGGCGCCGCCGCGCGGCTGTCGGGTCGTCGCGCCGAGGTGGTCGCGGCCCTGTGGCTGATAGCCAAGGGCTATCGGATCCTGGGGTTCCGCCTGGCCACCCCGCTGGGCGAGATCGATCTGCTGGCGCAACGTGGCGGCGTGCTGGCCGTTGTTGAAGTCAAGAGCAGGACCAGTCTGGAGGCGGCGCTGGAAGCGGTGACCTACGAGCAGCGGGCCCGTCTGCGTCGCGCCGGCGCGCACATCGCCGCCCACCGCGCCGGCCTGCGCGACGCCTCGGTCCGGCTGGACCTGATCGCCCTCGCGCCCGGCCGCCGCCCTCGCCATGTCCTCAACGCGTGGGTGGACGGTCAATGACGCGGGAAGAGGCCGAAGCCCTGCTGACCGACGCCGGCGAGTGTTCGGACAAGGCTTTTCCGCTGTTCGAGGCCGCCCTGGCCTGCGCCGTCCACGACGATCCGGACCGCGACCTGGCTCCCGTTCTCGACATGGCCAAGGCCTCGATCGACCGCCTGACCGAGCGGTTGAAGGGCGAGTCGCCCGAGGAGGCCCTGGCCGAGACCATGGCCGGCGACCTGCGGCTGTCGGGCGACCTGATCACCTACGACCATCCCGACAACGCCGACGTGGTCGCCGTGGCCGAGCGGCGCAAGGGCCTGCCGGTGACGCTGGGGGTGTTCTACCTGCACGCCGGCCGGGCCTGCGGCCTGGAGCTGCACGGTGTCGACTTCCCGGGCCACTTCCTGCTGCGCATCGAGACCGAGGAGGGGCCGCTGGCCCTGGACCCGTTCAGCGAGGGGCGGGTCGTGCTGCCGTCCGAGCTGTCGCGCCGGGCCCTGCGCACCGGCCTGATGCCCGACGTCGCCGCCAAGCTGGACGTGCTGATGAGCCCGATCAGCGATCGGGCCGTGTTGATCCGTCTGCAGAACAACATCTTCGCCCGCGCTCAGCAGGCCCGCGACTGGGCCCGGGCCGAACGCTCGGCCCTGCGCCGCGCCCTGCTCGACCCCACCGACCACCATCCTTGGCTGGACGTCGCCGCCGCCCGCGAGGGCCAGGGCGCCCTGGCCGGGGCCCTGCAGGCCCTGTCGCGCGCCCAGGTCCTGGACGGCGGCGCGGCCATCGCGGCCCGGGCGGCGCGCGAACGGATGCGGATGCGGCTGAACTAGCGGCGGCCGGGGGCATGCCCTCGGGGCGTGTCCCTGACGGCAAGCGCCGTGTCCGGAAACGGGGACACGCACAAGGGCATGTCCCCGACCTCAGTGCTGGGGCCGCTCCGTCACGAACCGCGCGACCGAGTCGCGGAAGGCCTGCACGTCCTTGTTCAGCTGGATCAGCTTTTCGACGCTCGTCCCGGCCGACTCGAACAGGGTCTGGCCGAGGCACGCGCTGCGGGCCTGCATGTCGCGGCCATGGTCGGTCAGGCTGACGACGACCTGGCGCTCGTCGGCCGGATTGCGCTCCCGCGAGAGCAGGCCGGCGGCCTCCATGCGCTTGACCAGCGGCGTGACGTTGCTGGAGTCCAGGCCCAGGCGCTCGGCGATCGCGCCGACGCTCTGGCCGTCGACTTCCCAGAGCGCGCTCAGCACCAGGTACTGCGGGTAGGTGATCTCCAGGGCGTCGAGCAGCGGCTTGTAGGCGCGATTGATCGCCAGGCTCGCCCCGTACAGCGAAAAACACAGCTGGTCTTCGAGCGTGAGGGTGCGAGCGGGGTCTGGCATGGAGGGCTCCTCGGAACGGTCCGCCTTAGCGCAAAAATATATGTCGTGACAAATAATGACTCGACAGGGGTTCGGGCGGCCGGTTAGATCATATCACATGTCGCGACATTAAATGTCGTGACATTTTCCAGACTGTTCCGTTCCGATGGAGGCCCCCATGGCCAACGACATCCCGCTCTCGCGCACCGGCGCCGACGCGCTCGTGCGCTACTATTTCCTTCGCGCCGGCGTGGCGGCCGTTTGGGTCGCGCTCGCCTTTACGATCGCTCGGTCCAATCCCGTTCTCGCGGGCGTTCTGCTGGTGATCTATCCGGCCTGGGACGCGTTCGCCAACGCGCGGGACGCCCTGGCCAACGGCGGCTTCCGCGCCAATGCCCCGCAGGCTCTCAACACCGCCGTCAGCGCCGCGATCGCGCTGGCGGTGCTGGTCGCCCTCCAGATCGACATGCGCCTGGTGCTGGTGCTGTTCGGCGCCTGGGCGTTCCTGGCCGGCGTGCTGCAACTGGCCGCCGGCGTGCGCCGCTGGCGGACCTACGGCGCCCAGTGGGCGATGGTGCTGAGCGGCGCCCAGTCGGCCCTGGCGGGCGGGTTCTTCATCAAGAGCGCCGCCGGGCCCGTCGCCTCGGTCATCACCGTCGTCGCGCCCTATGCGGCGTTCGGGGCCGTCTACTTCCTGGTTTCGGGGATCCTGCTGGCCGTGAAGACCCGCCGGCGGGCCGGAACCGCCTGAGGTTCGCGTCCGGATCGCGGTCGGCCCTCGCATTCGGGCCCGGGCCGCCTTAACTAGGCAGTCGCGGGGGGGGGGGGGGGGGGGGGGGCCTTCTTGATGATGTGGGAGGCCCAGACGCGCGGCCACAAGCTGTGGTTCTACACGCCCGACAAGCTGTCGATGGAGGACGGTCGGGTGTTCGCTCGCGCCCAGCCCCTGAAGCTGACCAAGACGCAAGGCGCCCACGCAGAGCTGGGCGAGACCGTGCTGCTGGACATGAAGGATGACGTCGACGTGGTGCTGATGCGCCAGGATCCGCCGTTTGACATGGCCTACATCACCGCCACGCACTTCCTGGAGAAGGTCCACCCCCACACCCTGGTGGTGAACAATCCGGCCGAGGTTCGCAACGCGCCCGAAAAGCTGTTCGTCACCGACTTCCCGGGCGTCCAGCCGCCGACCCTGATCACCAGCGACCACGAGGCGATCTACGACTTCCGCGCCCGGCACGGCGACATCGTGCTCAAGCCCCTGTACGGCGGCGGCGGCTCGGGCGTGGCGCGACTTCTGGCCGACGACCCCAACCTCGACGCTCTGCTGGAACTGCACGCCATGATCGGCCGAGAGCAGGTGATTGCCCAGAAATTCGTCCCGGCCGTGAGCAAGGGCGACAAGCGCATCCTGCTGGTCCACGGCGAGCCGGTGGGCGCGGTCAACCGCGTGCCTGCCGCCGGCCAGGTCCGCTCGAACCTCCGCGTGGGCGGCCGGGCCGAGGCCGTGGACCTGACCGCGCGCGACCTGGAGCTCTGCGCGATCATCGGCCCGGAACTGAAGAAGCGCGGGCTGCTGTTCGTCGGCATCGACGTGATCGGAGAGTACCTGACCGAGATCAACGTCACCTCGCCCACCGGGGCCCAGCAGCTCAAGCGGTTCGGCGGCGCCGACGCCGCCGCGATCCTCTGGGATCGGATCGCCGAGCTCAGCTCCACCTGAGGATTAGGAACTACTTCTAGACGACTGAATCGTCACACTTTCCTGAAACGTTCGTTTTTCGTTCTTGCTCCGCTCCAACGGCCATGCTTGGCTTGTGGATAAATCGGTGGGCAAGAGGGCGGAATCCCAATGGCCGCAAAGGTCGTCACGGTGGCGTTCGAGGGTGTCGAGGCGCGTCGCGTCGACGTCGAGGTCCAGCTGACGGGCGGTCAGCAGGTGATGGTCATCGTCGGTCTGGGCGACAAGGCCGTGGCCGAGAGCAAGGAGCGGGTGCGCGGAGCATTCGCCGGCATGGGCCTGGCCCTGCCGCCCAAGCGCATCGTCGCCAACCTGGCCCCGGCCGACATGCCCAAGGAGGGCTCGCACTACGATCTGCCCATCGCCTTGGCGGTGATGGCCGCGATGGGCGTGATCCCGATCGACGCGCTCGACGGCTGGGCGGCGATGGGGGAACTGTCCTTGGACGGACGGATCGCGGCCTGCGCCGGGGCGCTGCCCGCCGCCATGGCCGCCGGCGCCATGGACCTGGGCCTGATCTGTCCCGAGGCCTGCGGACCCGAAGCGGCCTGGGCGGGCGGCACGCGGATCCTGGCGCCGCGCTCGCTGGTGGCGCTGATCAACCACTTCCGGGGCGGCCAGATCCTGTCGGCCCCGTCACCCGGCCCGGTGGTCGAGGGCGAGACGGTCCGCGACCTGCGCGACGTCAAGGGCCAGGAGCACGCCAAGCGGGCCCTGGAGATCGCCGCGGCCGGCTCGCACAACCTGCTGTTCTGCGGCCCCCCGGGTTCGGGCAAGTCGATGCTGGCCCAGCGCCTGCCGGGGCTGTTGCCGCCTTTGAGCTCGCACGAACTGCTGGAGACCTCGATGGTCCATTCGGTGGCCGGGCTGATCGCCAAGGGAACCCTGACTCGGGCTCGTCCCTATCGCGCTCCGCACCACAGCGCCTCGATGGCGGCCCTGACCGGCGGCGGGCTGAAGGCCAAGCCGGGCGAGGTGTCGCTGGCCCACAACGGCGTGCTGTTCCTGGACGAGCTTCCCGAGTTCGGGGTCCAGGCGCTGGACAGCCTGCGCGGGCCGCTGGAGACCGGCGAGGTGATGGTGGCCCGGGCCAACGCCCACGTTCGCTATCCGGCCCGGGTGCAACTGGTGGCGGCGATGAACCCCTGTCGCTGCGGTCACGGCGGGGCCGGGCGCGGGGCGTGCGGCAAGGCCCCACGCTGCATTCGCGACTATCAGGGCCGGGTCAGCGGGCCGCTGATGGACCGTATCGACCTGGCCGTCGACATGCCCGCCGTCACCGCCGCCGACCTGTCCTTGCCCCCGCCGTCCGAGGGCACGGCCGAGGTCGCCGCCCGGGTGGCCCGAGCCCGGCGGCTGCAGCAGGAACGGGCCGAAGCGATCGAGGGCTCGCCGATCGGGGCCGAGGCGCTGAACGGCCGCGCCGAGGGACGCTTCCTGGAGAAGATCGTCGATCTCGACGAGGCCGGACGGACCTTGCTGGCCCGCGCCGCCGAGGCCGGCCAGATCAGCGCCCGAGGCTGGACGAGGGTCCTGCGCCTGGCGCGGACAATCGCCGACCTGGAAGGCGCGGCCAGCGTGCGGCGGGTGCACGTGGCCGAGGCGCTGGCGCATCGGCGAACGAACGCGCTGGGCGCGGCGGCGGGCGAGGCGGCGTTTTGAGGGGTCTTCCAGCGTGGAGAGCGCCTCCCGCTCCGTGCTAAGGTCGCGGAACCACGGGAGTACGACGATGGGGTGGCTGGACAGGTTCAAGCGCGACCGTGCGGTGCGCCGCTTGGCTCGACGTGTGCCTCCGGCCCTGGCGGTCGGCTGGGGCGGCTCGAAGTTCTATACGGTCGGTCAGATCGGCCGGGTGCTGAGGAACCTGAAGCTCGAAGGGCCCTACGCGCTGACGGCCTATGCGGCGTTCCTTGGCCGCGAGGATTTCCAGGTCCATGCCGGCGACGACGCGAACATGACCTATGACGAAGCGCGCACCCTGTTCTTCCGCCATGTTCCAGGTTCGGGCAGCCCATACACTCACGATCCGATGACCAATGAAGGCGCCGCCAACAGCGGTTTCTACTGAGATCAGGCCGACATTCCTCGCTGAACCCTCCCCTCTGGGGGGAAATGGCCGAAGGTCTGAAGGGGGCAAGTGGGTAAGCCACCAGCCCCCTGCAGAACCCCTACTTCGTCAGCGGGCGCAGGATGATCTCCACCCGGCGGTTCTGGGCGCGGCCTTCGGCGGTGTCGTTGGTGGCGATCGGCTGGCGCTCGCCTTGGCCAGCCACGAAGACCCGGTCGGCGATCACCTTGCCGGGGCCGGTCAGATAGCCGGCCACCGAGCTGGCGCGGCGCTCGGACAGGGTCTGGTTGTAGTCGTCCGGACCGCTGGAGTCGGCGTGGCCGACCACGTCGATCGTGGTCTGCGGATAGGCGTTCAGCGTACGGGCCACGTCGTCGAGCACGCGGGTGAAGTTGGGCTGGACCTCGGACTTGTCGACCGCGAAGGTCACGTCGCTGGGCATGACCAGCACGATCTGGTCGCCGTTGCGGCGGATCATCACGCCCGAGCCTTCCAGGCTGCGGCGGAAGTCGGCCTGCTGGCGGTCCATGTAGTTGCCGACGGCGCCGCCGGCCAGGGCGCCGATGCCGGCCCCGATCAGGGCGTTCTTGCGACCCTGCTCGCCCTTGTTGGTGTTGGTCAGATAGCCCAGCACCGCGCCGACGCCCGCGCCGGTCAGGGCCCCGGTGCCGGTGTTGTTGCGCACGGGCATGCCGGTATAGGGATCGGTCGTGGTGCAGGCGGAGGCCAGGGTCGCGGCGCCCAGGAGGGCGATCCACGGGGCGGTCTTCTTCATCATCACGGTAGTTTCCCTCTTGCGGCCTTGATCCCAGGCTATGGCCCGTGATCCTTGGCGTCTTGAACCAATGCGAGGCAGAACGCCTCGCCAATGGTCAAGTTCCAGTATCGCACATGACCCCCGCATGAACGGGGACTTCGCGCCGGCCCGCTGTCGGTGTAGTAAGTCCCGTCTTACTAATATCGAGGCCCACGCCCGTGTCCGCATCCGCCATCGAACCCGTCTCGTTCACCCTGTATTCGAAGGATTTCGACAGGTTCGCCCAGGAGCTGGGCGCGTCGTTCCAGCGCTACGGCTTCGCGGTGATCTCGGACCACGACATGGCCCAGGCCCGCATCGACGCGGCCATCGCCGACGCCAAGGCCTTCTTCGCCCTGCCCGAGGAGACCAAGAAGCAGTACGCCGGGTCGTCGGGCGGCTCGCGCGGCTACATCCCGTTCGGCATCGAGACCGCCAAGGGCGCGACCCATTACGACCTGAAGGAATTCTGGCACGTCGGCCGCGACCTGCCGCCGGGCCACCCGTTCCGCGCCAACATGGCCGACAATGTCTGGCCGGCCGAGATCCCCAGCTTCCACCACAATGTCGGCTGGCTGTACGGCGCGCTCGACAGCCTGGGCGTGCGGGTGCTGAAGGCCATCGCCACCTATCTGAACCTGGGTCGCGACTTCTTCGATCCGACGGTCAAGGACGGCAACAGCGTGCTGCGCCTGCTGCACTATCCGCCGATCCCCAAGGACGCCACCGGCGTGCGGGCCGGGGCCCACGGCGACATCAACACCATCACCCTGCTCATGGGCGCGGAAGAGGGCGGGCTGGAGCTGCTGGACCGCAACGGCGATTGGCTGCCGATCAACCCGCCGCCCGGCTGCGTGGTCTGCAACATCGGCGACATGCTGGAGCGCCTGACCAACCACGTCCTGCCCTCGACGATCCACCGGGTGGTCAATCCGCCGCCGGAACGTCGCGGCGTGCCGCGCTATTCGACGCCGTTCTTCCTGCACTTCGCGTCGGACTATCTGATCAAGACCCTGCCCAGCTGCGTCACGGAAGAGAACCCGGACCGCTATCCCGAGCCGATCACCGCCGACGCCTTCCTCCAGCAGCGCCTGCGCGAGATCAAGCTGGCCTAGGGAGCACAGCCCGCCGCGCTCCCGGACCCTCCATCAGTCCCGGGACGAGCCGGCGGCGAGGTGCGACCAAAGAAAAAATAGAAATGAAAAGGCCCGGAGCAGCGCTCCGGGCCTTTTCTATTTCGTGATCCGCAGGTTCTGGATCGAGCCGGCGATGGTGTTGAACACCGAGGTCAGTTGGTCGGCGCTGGTCACGTCGTAATACATGTCCAGCTTGGTGGCGCACTGCTGCAGGATGGTCCTGGAGTGGTCCGAGACGCCCACCCCGATGGCGTAGATCACCACGCCCTTGTCCTTGGCGTTCTGGCACAGCAGCTTTTCGCGGCTGTCGATCGCGTCGCGGCGGTCGGTCGCCGAGGAGTTGGCCGTCAGGGACGTGCCGTAGGCGTTCTTCAGGCGGCCCTGGGCCATATAGCCGTAGCCCGTATAGATCGACTTGTTGGGATTGTTGGTGACGTCGTTGGTGTTGTCGCCGTCGGTCAGCAGCACGATCACCTTGGTGGTCTTCTTGCCGTTGGCGGTGGCCGGATCGACGCCGTCGGCGAACGGCGCGTTCTTCGACAGGGTGTGCCAGCCCCAGGCCAGGCCCATGGCGACGTTGGTGTTGCCGTCGGCGATCATCTGGCCGAGCTTGGCCTTCACTGCGTCCCGCTCGGTGGTGGTGCGGACATTGGTCAGGCGCTTCAGGGGGGTCAGCCCGCAGCCGGCGTTGGGGCCGTAGGCGGTGCCGGTCTTGGCCGGGCTGATGACATTGTTCTTGTTGCTCGCGCCGTACTTGGCGGTCGGCGTCGAGCGCGTGGCCCAGGCTGTCGTCAGGGTGCCGCTGGGCGAGACGCCGTCCGGCAGCCAGTTGTTGACGATCGGGTTGCCGGGATTGTTCACGACCCGGTTGTCGCGATAGCGCGTCGTGCTGGACTGGGCGACGCCGACGGTGTTGTCGTCGGGCTCGTCCGGCGCGAAGAACGGCACGAACATCGAGGCGGGGATCGTGGTGGCGGGCGCATCGTCGGTGACGTCATAGGGCGAGGGCCGGCTTTCGACGCATCCGGCCCAGGTCAGGCCCAGGTTCGACAGCAGGGTGAAGCGGTTCTGGTTGGTGGCGAACACGTCCGTGCCGTAGCCGGTGGTCGGCATCTTGCCGGCCAGCCAGGTGGTCTGGCTCTGGTAGGTCGAGCCGACGTTCACGGTCATCGAGAACGGCACGACGCTGATCTTCACCGCGTCGGTCTCGCTGGCCCGGGCCGCGGCCGAGGCCAGGACGTCGACCAGCGACTTGGAGGCGTTGATCAGGGCGTCGATCTTCTTGGTCCCCGAGTTCAGGGTGCTGCCCATCGAGCCGGTGTTGTCGAGCACCAGGGCCACTTCCAGCTTGTTCACCGAGCGCATCACGGTGGAGCCGGCCGAGACGTGCAGGTCGCCGGTGTTCCAGAGGTTGGAGATGATCGGAGTGAGCGGGACGTTCTCGACCGAGCCGACAACCGTGTTGCCCGTGCCAAGCTTGAACTTGACCACGGCTTTGGCCAGGTCCACGCCCTGGCCCTCCAGCTCGGTTTTCATGGCCGCCAGGCCGATCGCCGTGAGATCGTCGTTGTTGGTCGCGGTCGAGCGGGCGGCCATCAGGGTCGCGGCGTCCAGGGCGTCCTGCAGCTGACGCTTCTGGACGCTGGTGCGGCTCAGGTCGATCAGGCCGAACGTCAGGATGGCGATGGGGATCAGCAGCAGCGCGAACTGCACGGCGATGGCCCCGCGCTCGTCGGCGCCCAAACGCGTCACGAGCCGCGCCGCAAGGCGTTTCCACATGGTCATGAGCAAGGCCCGACTCCCCAGAGATCGGGCATTATCACCAAGGACGGTGAACGGGCCGCAAACGACGATGGTGAATCGCGGCCCCTCGGCTCGGAAGCCCGCGACGCCCCGTCCCTTTGGAAAAAGCCGGGAGAGCTGCTATATCCTCGCCTCGATCCCGAAAATCTCTTGCCCCCGGACCGCCCCTTGAGCGTCACCCTCGACCTGTCGCGCATGGCTCCCCCCAATTCTGAGGGAAGGGCCGATGCCCCCAAGCCGCCGATCAACCTCTCGGGCCTCACCCGCCCGCAGATGGTCGCCGCCCTGACCGAGAGCGGCGTGGTCGAGCACGGCAAGGCCAAGATGCGCGCCACCCAGATCTTCCGTTGGGTGCACCATCGCGGCATCACCGACTTCGCCCAGATGAGCGACGTGGCTAAGGAGACCCGCGCCCGTCTGGCCGATCAGTTCACGATCGCCCGCCCCGAGGTGGTCGAGCGCCAGGTCAGCAAGGACGGCACCCGCAAGTGGCTGATCCGCATGGCCCCGGGCATCGAGGTCGAGACCGTCTACATCCCCTCCGTCGGCCGAAGCGGCGCGCTGTGCGTGTCCAGCCAGGTGGGCTGCACGCTGAACTGCAGCTTCTGCCACACCGGCACCCAGGCCCTGGTCCGCAACCTGACGGCCGCCGAGATCGTCGCCCAGGTGCAGATCGCCAAGGACGACCTCGCCGAATGGCCTTCCGACAAGGACGACCGCCTGCTGAGCAACATCGTGTTCATGGGCATGGGCGAGCCGCTCTACAATCTGGGCCACGTGGCCAACGCCATCGAGATCATCAGCGACAACGAGGGCATCGCCATCTCGCGTCGCCGGATCACGGTCTCGACGTCGGGCGTGGTCCCGCAGCTGGACGCCCTGGGCGATAAGACCCAGGCCATGCTGGCCATCAGCCTGCACGCCACCAACGACGCCCTGCGCGATGTGCTGGTGCCGCTGAACAAGAAGTATCCGCTCGAGCAGTTGATGGCCGGCATCCGCGCCTATCCGGGCCTGAGCAACGCCCGCCGGGTGACGTTCGAATACGTGATGCTGAAGGGCGTCAACGACAGCCCCGACGAGGCCCGCGCCCTGGTCAAGCTGATCAAGGGCATCCCGGCCAAGGTCAACCTGATCCCGTTCAACCCGTGGCCCGGCACCGACTACCAGTGCTCGGACTGGGCCGCGATCGAGACCTTCGCCGCGATCCTCAACCGCGCCGGCTACTCCTCGCCGATCCGCACGCCGCGGGGCCGCGACATCCTCGCCGCCTGCGGCCAGCTGAAGAGCGAGAGCGAGAAGGTCCGCGCCTCGGCGATGCGCAAGCTGTCGATGGCGGCCATGGCCGGCGTGCTGGACGACGACGAGGACGAGGCGGCCGCCTGATGTCGGAGCCGGCGGGCGGTTCCGAACCGGACGCCGCGATGATGGCCGGCCCCGAGACGCTTGCGCGGTTCCTCGAGACGGCCGACCAGAGCGTCCTGGACGGCGTGTTCTCGACGGGCGACGTGACCATCCTCGAGAACTTCCCGCCGCATGTGTTCAGCGGCCAAGCCGGCCTGGACCACTGGCGCGGCCTGATGGCGCGGCATGTCGGCGCGATCTCGGAGCTTCGGCACACGTTCGGTCCGCCGCAGGACTTCGTCCGCACCGGCGACACCGCCTACTTTTCCCTGCCCACGCGCTGGACCGGCGTCCGCGACGGCAAGCCGTTCGACGAGCACGGCGGCTGGTCGTTCGTGCTCGTGTTGGAGAGCGGCGCCTGGCGGATCCGGTCCTACGGCTGGTCGGTGACGAGCTTCGTCCAATAGCGCCGCGACCCCTGCGCCTTCGCGTCGCCGACGAGCCCTCTACGCACGGCGCTTGATCCCGTGCTAGCAATGCGTCCCTCAAGTTCGGGGTTTACCGCTTCCATGCCGCCACAGCTTCAGTCGCCCGAGATCCAGGCCTTCGCCAGCGGCCTGCCGCTGACCCTGATGCACGCCGCCATCACCCTGGTGATGCTGGTGCTGGGCACGGCGCTCTACGCCCTGCTGACCCCGCACAAGGAGATCAAGCTGATCCGCGAGGGCAACGCCGCCGCCGCCCTGTCGCTGGGCGGGGTGATGGTCGGCCTGGCCATTCCGCTGGCCACCTCGCTGTCGGCCTCGGTGTCGCCGCTGGAGATCGTGCTGTGGGGCGTCTCGACCATCGCCGTCCAGCTGCTGGTCTTCCGGATCACCGACATGCTGCTCAAGGGCTTGCCCGAGCGGATCAACGAGGGCGAAGTCGCCGCCGCCGCCCTGCTGGTCGGGGCCAAGATCGCCACCGCCCTGATCCTGGCCGCCGCGGTGGCCGGCTGACGGTCGGGCGAGCGGGGGCGACACCGTGCATTTCCCGAAACTCCCGGATTGGCTGATCTACGGGGCGGTGGTCAGCGCCCTGCTGGTCGTCGCCATCGGCCGGCAGGAGCGCTCCGACGCGCCGCCGCCGCCGCCGCCGGTGCCCGGCGACGTCGGCCTGCCGCTGGGCCCCGCCTCGCCGTTCGATCCGTCCATCGTCGTCCAGGTGCCCGAGAAGGGCCAGCCCGGCAGCGGCACGGCCTTCTCGGTCGATGACGGCGGCTCGTGGCTGACGGCCCGGCACGTGGTCGACGGCTGCCGCGAGGCGGCGATCGTCGTGGCCGACGGGCGGGGCGTCGCGGCCCGCGTCACCCTGGACCCCTCCGGCGACGCCGCCATCCTGACCACCGAGGGCGGGGCGCCGGCCGTGCCGCTGCGCGCCGCGGCCGAGCCGCCCCGGCGCGGCGAGCGGGCCTATCACCCGGGCTTCCCGCAGGGCCATCCCGGCGAGGTCACCTCGCGCCTGCTGGGCCGCGAGAACCTGGTCGTCCGGGGGCGCGGCGCCCGGGTCGAGCCGGTGCTGGTCTGGGCCGAGGTCGGCCGGACCGATAATCTGAAGGGCACGCTGTCGGGCCTGTCGGGCGCTCCGGCCCTGGACAGCGCCGGGCGGGTGATCGGCGTGACGGTGGCGGAGTCGCCGCGCCGGGGCCGCATCTACACGACGGCCCAGGAGACGGTCGAGGACCTGCTCAAGCACAGCCGCCGCCGCCCGGCCAGCTTCGCCCTGGGCGAGTCGATCACCACCGAGAACTACGGCCGCGTCGCCGACGGCCTGCGCCGCGACCTGCGCGTGGCCCAGGTGGTGTGCCTGAAGAGCGAGACCTAGGCTTCGGATTTGGCCTCCTGGGTTTGGGCCGGGTCCGCCTGGCGGGCGGCGACGACGAACACCAGCACGATGGCCACGAAGCCGATCACCGTGGTGTAGACGTAGAACACGAAATAGCCGGTCCCCAGCGCCGCCGGGCTGACCCCGGACTTGGCCATGGCCTGGGCGTAGCTCTCGGCCGGCAGGCGAGCCATCAGCGTCTTGAGGCCGGCGACGAAGCCCGAGCCGTCGGCGGCCTTGGCCACGCTTTCGACGATGCGGCCCGACTGGCTGGCCAGCAGCTTGCCCAACAGGGCGTACAGCGACGAGAACAGCGCGTACTGGGTGGCGGTGAAGCCGGCGCTGGTCAGGCTGGACATGTAGGCGATCAGGCACGTGCCGGCGAAGCCGCCGCCGATGTTGTCGGCCGCGATGGCCAGCATCAGGGCCGAGATGTCGTGACCGGCCATGGCCAGCCAGGCGAAGCTGAGATTGCTGAGCGAACCCAGGAACGCCCCGGCGATCAGCGAGCGCATCAGGCCGAAGCGCAACACCGACCAGCCGCCCAGGGTGACGCCCAGGATCGACATCACCGCCCCGAACACCTTGCGGACCTCGGCGATCTCCAGCTTGGAGAAGCCCAGATCGACATAGAACGCGCCGTTGATGTTGATGACGAAGTCCGAGACCCGGTAGAGGCAGATCAGCGCCAGGATCAGCCCGCCCAGCTTGGCGTAGCGGCCGAAGAAATCGACCAGGGGCTGGCCCAGGGCCGAGGACAGATAAACCCCCGGTCGGGTCGGTCGGCCGGGGATCGGCCAAGCGGCCAGGGCGATCACCGCGAAGCCGCCGATCACGCCCGCCAGCTGCAGCCAGGGCTTGGCGTCGGACTTGAAGGCCTCGACCAGGCTGGCCCCCGTCGCGTCGGCGCCGAATAGGCCCAACAGGGTCGAGGCCAGGCTCGGGTCGCCGATCAGGCCCACGCCCAGCATCAGGGCGCCCAGCAGCAGGACCAGGACGCGGAGCACGGTCTCCGCCGCTTCCTGGACAGGGCGGGGCGGCAGGTCGCCGGTGTCGATGGGGCGCACGGCGTGCTGAGCCTCGCGCGGGGCGGCCAGCACGGCCAGCACGCCCACGCCCATCAGCGCGGCCATGGCGGCGTAGGACAGGCTCCAGGTGAAGGCTTCGGCCAGGATCAGCGGGACGGCGCCGGCCACGATGATGGCGATGCGGTAGCCCCACTGATAGGCGGCGGCCATGGCGCCCTGCTTGGCGTCCTCGGCCACCTCGATCCGCCAGGCGTCGATGACGATGTCCTGGTTGGCCGAGGCGAAGCCTACCATCACCGCGAACAGGGCCATCAGGCCCAGGTGCGTGGCGGGATTGGTGCCCGAGACCAGGGTCAGGCCGACGATGATCACGGCCTGCGAGACCAGCATCCACGAGCGGCGGTGGCCCAGCCACTTGGTCAGGAACGGCACCGCGGTGCGGTCGACGATCGGGGCCCACAGGAACTTCAGGGCGGTGAACAGGGTGGCCAGGCTGAAGAAGGCGATGACCTCCAGCTTCAGCCCGACGTCGCGCAGCCAGATCGACAGGGTGTCGAACACCAGCAGGGCGGGCAAGCCGGCCGAGAAGCCGAGGAAGAACATCACGGTGGTGCTGCGCACGTCCCGTGTGCCCTCGCCCTGGGCCGAGGCGGGGGCGCCGAAACGGTTGGGAGCGTCCTGGCCCTTCACGACGCCCAGGTCATAGAGCAACCACAGCCAGCCCAGCACTGGCACGAGGGCCGCCAACAGCCACAAGCCGCTCTTGCCGCGATCGTGGCAGCGCTTCACGCCGATGGCGATAAGCGGCCAGGCCAGGCCGACGGCGATCAGCCACGGCAGGGCGTCGAGGATTTCCGAACCCGGCGGACGGGGCGCGGGCGTGGCGGTCGGATCGACCGGCGGCTTCAGGTTCACCAGCGCCCAGAACAGGCCGAAAATGGCCGCCGCCGCCACCTGGACCAGCCAGAACTGCAGCCGGCCGACACGGCCGTGGAACGAGGTCAGAAGGGCCTTGGCGCTCTGTGCCTGGGGCGTCGCGTCTTCGGTTCCGGCCTTCTGCGTCGCCATTCAAACCCCCGTCGAACCTTCGGGGAGCACGGCTCCCGCCTTAGCCGGCGACCTTGGCGCGCGTCGTGGCTTTCGTCCAGCCGAGCCCGGTCCAGTTGATGAGCACGCCGCGCAGGGCGGCCGGGGTCAGGGGCTTGGGGAGGAAGTCGTTCATGCCGGCGGCCAGGCAGGCGCGGCGGTCCTCGTCGAAGGCGTCGGCGGTCAGGGCGACGATCGGCGTGGTCACGCCGCGCTCGCGCAGGGCCTTGGTCGCCTCGATGCCGTTCAGGCCCGGCATGCGCAGGTCCATCAGGATCAGGTCGTAGAAGCCGCGCGACAGCGCCGAGACGGCCTCGTCGCCGCTGGCGATGCGGTCGACCTTGCAGCCCTCGCGCTCCAGCAGGGCGCGGGCCAGCAGGGCGTTGATCGGATTGTCCTCGGCCAGCAGCACGCGGACGCCGGGCGCGGCGGCCGGGGCGATGCGGTCGTCCTCGTGGGCGGTCGAGGGCGTGGTCTCGACAGGCTGCACCTTGGTGGCCGGGCGCGCGGCCAGCACCTGGGCGATCAGCGAGGCGCGGCGCAGCGGCTTGATCAGGTAGCCCAGGCCCGAGGCCTTCAGCTTGGGGATGCGGTCGCGCTGTTCGGGCGTCAGCAGGGCGACGCAGGCGCGGCCGGCCGGGGCCTTAAGCGCGCCGCGCGGTCCGGCCAGGGCGGCGTCCAGCAGCAGCACGGCGTCGGCCGGCGCGCCCTTCAGGGCGACGGCGACGGTCTCGCCCGACAGGGCCTGGCCGCCGCTGGCCCGGACCTGGCGGATGGCGGCCTCGCGGACCATGGCGTTGGGCGAGGCGATGGCGACGGTGCGGCCGGTCAGGGGCAGGTCGACCGGGAGGGCGGGCGCGAACTCGAACGGGGCCTCGAACCAGAAGTCCGCGCCCTGGCCCAGCTCGCCGCCGACCCCGGCCTCGCCGTTCATGGCGCCGGCCAGGCGGGCGACGATGGCCAGGCCCAGGCCCGCGCCGCCCAGCTGGACCTGGTGCGAGGGATCGGTCTGGACGAAGGCCTCGAAGATGGCGGCGCGGGCTTCCGGGGCGACGCCCGGCCCGGTGTCGCGGACGGAGAAGCGGATGCGGCCGTTCGGAGCGACGTCGGCGCTCAGCAGCACGCCGCCGACCTCGGTGAACTTGATGGCGTTGCCGGCGTAGTTCAGCAGCACCTGCCGCAGGCGGCCCTCGTCGGCCAGGATGGCGGGCAGGCCGGGCGCGGCGGCCCAGGCGATCTCGATGGCCTTTTCGTGGGCGCGCGGGCTCAGCAGCTCGGCGACCTGGCGCAGCAGGTTCTCGACGTCGACCGGCGCGTTGTGCAGCTCGATGGCCGTGGCGCCCAGCCGGGCGAAATCCAGCACGTCGTTGACCAGCGACAGCAGGTGGTCGCCGCTTTCGCGCAGCGCCCCGACATAGGCCCGCTGCTCGGCGGTCAGCCGCGTGCCTTCCAGCAGCCGGGCCATGCCCAGCACGCCGTTCAGCGGGGTGCGGAACTCGTGGCTGAGGGTGGCCAGCTGTTCGGGGGTGACCCCGGCGGAGGAAGGACGGTTGCTCATGGCGGGAGACTGTAGCGCTCTCGGCTTAACGACGGGTGTTCGACGAAGCGGGTTCGGGGGCATGGCCGGGATCTTCGGTGCGGCGAACACTTGCCCCCTACGGACCGCTTCGCGGTCGTCTTCCCCCACAGGGGGAAGAGGCGCGTCCTCCGCCCCCTGTGGGGGCGGACAGGCGGCGAAGCCGCCAGGTGGGGGCAAGTGTTAGCGGGCACGACTTCTCAAGCTCACGCCTTCGGCTGTGAGAGGGAATGGAAAGGGTCGCGGAGCGCCGGACGACGTCCGGAGGTCTTTGAATGAATACCGTTTCGACGAAGCCAGTCGCTCCGCGCCATCGTTATCCGCCAGCATCCGGTGGGCAGCCCTGTTGAGGCTTAGCCGGACCCGGTCTCGATCCCTTTCGGGAGAAACCGGCCGCCGAGGGCGCGGGCCAATGGG
>NZ_JBFUAW010000026.1:0-54089 GCF_056406095.1 Caulobacter sp. P1_D6
GGCGGCCCCTCCTGCTCGCGGTTGCGCCAGTAGCTCAGGCCCACCAGGCCGGCGATGGCCGCCGCCAGGACCGCCAGCAGCATGACGCCGCCGCAGGCGACCGCCACGGCTCCCCCGAGGGCGGCGATGGAGAAGGTGCGCACGCCCGCGTCCGCCGGCGACTTCGGGTCCCCCATGGCGCGCTCGCGCCCCGTTCCGATCAACAGGCCCACGCCCAGCGCGACCAGAAGGTTCAACAAAAGCGAGTCCAAGGGGTTCGGCTCCGAGCGCGGCTGGCGTGTCAGCCGGCTCTCGCCCCAAGTTTCCGCTCCGTGACCGGACAAACAATCAGACAAAACCCCGAACCGCGCCGCATGGAACGGCGCCGTCAGCGCCTGGCTCAATCCAGACGGAAAGCGGCGTGCCTCCGGGGCGCGCCGTGATTGCCTGGAGATGATCCATCTTGATGGTCATCCCTGGCGGCCACCTCAACATCGCTGCGCCCGGTCGATGGCAAGGGGAGCTTGGTAGTTCACCGGATATCGCCCCGCTGAACCGCAGGCATAGCCTCGTCGAAACATTCGGCGAGGTTGATGCAATGCCCGAACCAGCCGTGGTCAGCCGCTTGGGCCAAGACACCAAGTCCCAGCCGCCTGGCTCCCAACCGCCTGGGCCCAAATCCCCAGGGCCAAAGCCGGCGTCCAAGTCGCGGCGTCCGCTGCTGATCGGTGTGGCGGCCGTGGTGGTGATCGCCGCGGGTGTCGGGGCCTACATCTACATGACGCGGCCGGACCTGCCGCCGGGCTTCGCCGGAGGCAACGGTCGGCTGGAGGCCAACGAGATCTACGTCGCGACGAAGTACCCCGGTCGGGTCAAGGAAATGCTGGCTGACGAGGGCGCCACCGTCGAGGCGGGGCAGGTCGTCGCACGAATGGACACCTCCGCCCTTGAGGCTCAGTTGCGCGAGGCCGAGGCCCAGATCTCCGCCGCCGAGGACGCCCGCCGCGTCGCGACGGCCCAGGTGGCGGTCCGGCGCGCCGAGTACAACTTCGCGGCCCTGCAGAATCTTCGCTCCAAGGCGCTGGTCAAGACCGGGGCGGTCAGCAGCCGCGAAGCCGAGACCGACACCGCCAGCATGCTGTCGGGTCAGGCGGAACTGACCGGCGCCCAGGCCGGAGTGGTGCAGGCGTCCTCGGCGATCGATGCGGCGCGGGCCACCGCAGACCGGCTACGGGCCGAAATCGCCGATGCGGTGCTGGTCGCGCCGATCCGATCGCGCATCGAGACCCGCTTGGCCGAGCCCGGCGAAGTGCTGCCCGCCGGCGGCCGGGTGTTCTCGCTGCTCGATCTGGCCGACGTCTACATGTACGTGTTCCTGCCCGAGAAGATCACCGGCAAGGTTCGTCTGGGCTCGGAGGCGCGGATCGTCCTCGACGCCGCCCAGCAGTATCCGGTGCGGGCCGTCGTCTCCTATGTGTCGCCCGCCGCGCAGTTCACTCCCAAGACGGTGGAGACGGCGGAGGAGCGCCACAACCTGACTTTCCGGGTCAAGTTGCAGGTGCCCAAGGAGCGCCTGCGCCAGTACGAGCCGCTGGTGAAGTCGGGCCTGCCCGGCATGGGCTATGTACGCTTCGACGAGAAGGCGCCCTGGCCTGAACGGATCCAGGGAACCGCCGCGCCGCCAGCCAATCTCTGGCAGAACACGGGCGCGACGACGGCGGGGCAGAAATGAACGCCCCGGTTCTGGAACACGTCGCCAGCATCCGGAACCTCACCCACAAGTACGGTAAGGTGACGTCGCTGGACGGGGTCAGTCTCGACATCCCGGCCCAGAAGACCATCGGCCTGATCGGTCCCGACGGCGTGGGCAAATCGACCCTGCTGGCGATCCTGGCCGGCGTGCGCAAGATGCAGTCGGGCGACGTCCAGGTGCTGGGCGGAGACATCGGCGACGCGCGGTTCCGCAACACCATCTCGGCGCGGGTCGCCTACCTGCCGCAGGGGCTGGGCAAGAACCTCTATCCGACCTTGTCGATCTACGAGAACATCGATTTCTTCGGCCGGCTGTTCGGCCAGCCTGCCGAGGAGCGGGCCTGGCGCATCGACGACCTGCTGTGGAGCACCGACCTCACCTCGTTCCGCGACCGGCCGGCAGGCAAGCTGTCGGGCGGGATGAAACAGAAGCTGGGCCTGTGCTGCTCGCTGATCCACGACCCCGACCTGCTGATCCTGGACGAGCCGACGACGGGGGTCGATCCCCTGGCCCGTCGCCAGTTCTGGGAGCTGATCGAACGCATCCGCGGCCGTCGCCCGCAGATGAGCGTCATGGTGGCCACCGCCTACATGGACGAGGCCGAGGGCTTCGAATGGCTGGTGGCGATGAACGCCGGCCAGGTGATGGCCACCGGCACCGCCGAGGAGCTGCGCCAGCGCACCGGCCAGGACACCCTGGAGCGGGCCTTCGTGCGTCTTCTGCCCGAAGAGCAGACGCGCGGCCACAAGGAGCCGGTGATAACACCGTGGGTGTCGTCAGAGGGGCCGCCGGCGATCGAGTCCCACGGCCTGACCCAGAAGTTCGGCGCCTTCACCGCCGTCGACCATGTCAATTTCCGCATCGAGCAGGGCGAGATTTTCGGATTCCTCGGCTCCAACGGCTGCGGCAAGACCACCACCATGAAGATGCTGACCGGCCTGCTGCCGCCCAGCGAGGGCGAGGCGCTGCTGTTCGGCAAGGCGGTCAAGGGAGGCGACATCGAGTCCCGCCGCCGCGTCGGCTTCATGTCGCAGGCCTTTTCGCTCTATACCGAGCTGACCGTGCGCCAGAACATGATGCTGCACGCCCACTTGTTCGACCTGCCACCCGACAAGGGGAAGGCGCGGGTCGCCGAGCTGATCGACGACTTCGGGCTGGACGAGGTGGCCGACACGCTGGCCGAGAGCCTGCCCCTGGGCATCCGCCAGCGCCTGTCGCTGGCGGTGGCGGTGCTGCACGAGCCGGAGGTGCTGATCCTCGATGAGCCGACGTCCGGCGTCGATCCGGTCGCCCGCGACGGCTTCTGGGAACTGTTGATCCGCCTGTCGCGCGAGCGGGGGGTGACTATCTTCCTGTCGACCCACTTCATGAACGAGGCCGAGCGCTGCGACCGGATGTCGATGATGCACCGGGGCAAGGTGCTGGCCCAGGGACGGCCCGCGGACCTGGTCGCCGAGCGTGGCGCGCCCAACCTGGAAGCGGCGTTCATCGGCTATCTGGAGGAGGCGGCCGAGGAGCTGGGCGGGGCGGCGGACGCTTCGGCCGCGCCGGCCTCCGAACCGCCCGAGAACCTGGGCCACTCGGTCCCGCCCAAGGGCTTCAGCGTTGGCCGGGTCTGGGCGTTCGCTCGGCGCGAGGCGATCGAATTGCAGCACGACGCGGTGCGGCTGATCTTCGCCGTCATCGGGCCGATCCTGCTGATGATCGTCTTCGGCTACGGCATTTCGCTGGATGTCGAGAAGCTGTCCTTCTCCATCCTCGACTACGACAACACCCCGGCCAGCCGGGCCTATTCGGACAGCTATCGAGGATCAATTTATTTCGACGAGAAGAAACCGCTCTACAGCTACGCCGACCGTGACCGGCGCCTGCGCAACGGCGAACTCCGTTTCGCCCTGGAAATCCCCTCGGGCTTCCAGCGCGACCTGCAGCAGGGACGCCAGCCCACTGTCCAGGCTCATATCGACGCCGCGGTGCCGTTCCGGGCCGAGACGACGCGCGGCTATATCGAGGCCGCCCACAAGGCCCACGACACCCAAGTGCGCAAGGAAAAGGGCCTGCCCGCCGCCCAGTCGGCGGTGAAGATCAATGCCCGGGCTCTCTACAACCAGGCCTTCCTCAGCGTCTACGCCATGGTGCCAGGCGACATCATGCTGCTGATCATGCTGATCCCCAGCATGCTGACGGCGCTGGCTGTCGTGCGCGAGAAGGAACTGGGCTCGATCGCCAATTTCTACGCCGCGCCTGCCAGCCGCACCGAGTTTCTGTTGGGCAAGCAACTGCCCTATGTGGCGGTTTCGCTGGTCCAGTTTCTCACCTTGGTGGGGTTGGCGGTCTTTGTGTTCGGTGTGCCGATCAAGGGCAGCATGTTCGTCTTGGCGCTGGGCGGCCTGCTGTACGTGCTAGCCAGCACCGGTTTCGGCCTGCTGATCTCGGTGTTCGCCGCCACCCAGACCGCCGCCATCTTCGCGGCCGCCATCATCTCGATCCTGCCGGCGGTGCAGTTCTCGGGAATGTTCGTGCCGGTCTCGTCGCTGACCGGCGGCGCGGCGATCGCGGCCAAGATCTTCCCGTCGACCTACTTCCAGGCCGTCAGCGTCGGCACGTTCACCAAGGCCCTGGGCATGGCCGCCCTCTGGCCCAACGTGCTGGCGCTGGGCGTGATCGCCTTCGTCTATTTCGCGCTGTCGGTCGTGCTGTTGAAGAAGCAGGAGGCCTGATGCGATGCGCGCCATCGGCCACATCTTCCAACTCGGCCTGAAGGAGCTGCTCAGCCTGGCGCGCGATCCAGTGCTGCTGTTCCTGATCGGCTACGTCTTCACCTTCTCGGTCTACACCCCGGCCAAGAGCGCGGTCATGGACGTGATCAACGCCTCGATCGCCATCGTCAATGAGGACGACTCCAAGGCCTCGCGCCTGGTCCGCGACGCCATGTTGCCGCCGCTGTTCCTGCCCGCTCAGGAGATCGGCTTTGGCGACATCAATCACGCCATGGATCGTGGCCTCTACACCTTCGTGGTCGACATCCCGCCGGACTTCGAGGCGGACATCATCGACGACAATCCGCCCACGGTTCAGATCGTGACCGACGCCACCGCGATGAGCCAAGCGGGCCGGGGGCCTTCCTACATCCAGCAGATCATCGAGAGTACGGTCCACGACCTGTGGCCTGGTCGTAACGATCCGGCCAACCAGCCGCTGATCAGCCTGGAGACCCGGGCGCGCTTCAATCCCAACATGCAGCAGAGCTGGTTCGTCGCGGTCAATCAGGTGATCAACAACATCTCGGTGCTGGCGATCTTCCTGACCGGGGCGGCGGTGCTGCGCGAGCGCGAGCACGGCAATATCGAGCATCTGCTGGTCATGCCGCTGCAGTCGTTCGAGCTGATGTTCGCCAAGATCTGGGCCAACGGCATGGTCGTGATCCTAGCCGCCATGGCTTCTCTGTTCCTGGTGGTGAAGGGCGCGATCGGCGTGCCGATCGCCGGCTCGATCCCGCTGTTCGCCCTGGGCCTGGGCGTCTACCTGTTCTCGGTCACGGCGCTGGGCATCATGCTGGCGACGATCGTCAATTCGATGCCGCAGTTCGGGTTGCTGGCCTTCCCCGTCTACATCGTCATGAGCCTGCTTTCGGGCGGGCAGACGCCGCTCGAGAGCATGCCGATGCTGCTGCAGAAGATCATGCAGTTCGTGCCCTCGACCCATTTCGTCGCCTTTTCGCAGGCGGTCCTGTTCCGCGACGCGACGCCAGAAATGGTCTGGCCGGCGCTGCTGAAGATGTTCCTGATCGGCGGCGCTTACAGCGTCTACACCCTGTCGCGGTTCAGAAAAATGCTGGCCGCGGTCAAGTGAGAAGGGTCTTCCAAAGATGAGCCCGCTCCGTACAAGCGCAACCGTCGCCTTGGTCGCCGGGATACTGGCGACCGCAGGATGCAAGGTCGTCGGCCCCGACTACGCCCGGCCCGAGGTGGCCCTGCCGCCGGCCTATCGCGATGCGCGGGCCCCGATCTCGGCGTCTCAGACCTCGGCGTCCCTGGCCGACTTGCCGTGGTGGGCAGTGTTCGACGATCCCGCGCTGCAGGGACTGATCGGCCAGACCCTTGCCAACAACCTGGATCTTCAAGTGTCTATCGCCCGCATCGCCCAGGCGCGGGCGCTGGTGGGCGTCTCGGCCTCGCAGAGCAGGCCGCAACTGGGCTATCGCGGCAATGTCGGCGCGGAGTCCACGTTCTCGCCGGACGACAATGGCGGTCCCGACACCACCGGCTTTGGCAGTCTGGGCGCGGCTCTCGACTTCTCCTGGGAGTTCGACCTGTGGGGCCGGATCAAGCGCTCCAATGAGGCCGCTCAGGCCAGCTTGCTGCAACAGGAAGAAGTCCAGCGCGGCATACTGCTGACCCTGACCAGCGACGTGGCGGAGGGCTATTTTCGCTTGCTGGAACTGGACCGCGAGATCGCCATCGCCCAGGAGAGCACCCGCACCTACGGCGCCACTTTCGACATCTTCAATCAGCGCTTCGAGGCCGGCCGCGACAGCCGCCTGCCGGTCGAGCGCACGCGGGCCAACCGCGACGCGTCCGAGGCGCGGATCGAGGAGATCCGGCGGCGGATCGCCGTGCAGGAGAACGCCCTCAGCGTCCTGATGGGCGCCCCGCCCGGACCGATCCCGCGCGGCAAGGCGCTGGAGGCCCAGACCCTGCCCGCCGCCCCGGTGGGCGCGACGACCGACCTGCTGCAGCGCCGTCCCGACATCCGGGCCGCCGAGCAGGGGATGATGCGCGCCAACGCCGAGATGGGCGTGGCGGTGGCCAACAAGTTCCCCAGGCTGGGGCTCTCGGCCCTGGCCGGCCTGATCGGCGTCGACGTCAGCGGCGACAGCGGGACCTTCGGCGTGGGCTCCGTCGGCTTGGGTCTGGCGGGACCGATCTTCACCGGCGGCCGGCTGGAGGAGATCTACAACAACCGTAAGGCCTATTGGGACGAGACCGTCGCTCAGTATCGCCAGACCGCGCTCGTCGCCCTGGGCGAGACGGCCGACGCCCTGGCCACGCAACGGACCCTCACCGCCCGCCGCGCGGCGCTAGAGCGCCAGATCGCCTCGCTGCGCCGCTCGGTCGACCTGGCCCAGACCCGCTACGACACCGGCCGCGCCGGCTATTTCGAGGTGCTGGAAGCCCAGCAGCAATTATTCCCCGCCGAGGACGCCCTGGCCCAGACCCAGCGCGACCAGTTGATCGCGGTCGTCAATCTCTACAAGGCCCTCGGCGGCGGCTGGCAGCTGACCGACGACCAATGGACCAAGCCGCAAAGTGTCGCGGCGGCGGGAGGGCGTTGAGATGTCCGATACCCTCGGCGCCCCCAAGGCTGGTGGCGGCCGCACCCACGAGAAGTTCGAGCGCCTGCTGGCCCGCGCCCAGAAGGAGCGACCCATCGTCACGGCGGTGGCTCATCCTTGCGATCACGTGTCGCTGGACAGCGCCGTCGAGGCGGCGCGGCTGAGGCTGATCGAACCGATCCTGGTCGGGCCCGCCGCGCGCATCGCCGAGGTGGCCGCCGCAGGCAAGCTGGACATCTCACCATTCGAGCTGGTCGACGCCGAACACAGCCACGACAGCGCCGCCAAGGCCGTTGCCCTTGTCCGGGCCGGACGCGCCGAGGCGCTGATGAAGGGCAGCCTGCACACCGACGAACTGATGGGCGCGGTGGTCGCCCGCGAGACCGGCATCCGCACCGCCCGGCGGATCAGCCACTGTTTCATCATGGATATCCCCGGCTATCCGACGCCGCTGGTGGTGACCGACGCGGCGATCAACATCATCCCGACGCTCGAGGACAAGATCCACATCGTCCAGAACGCCATCGACATGGCCCTGGTCCTCAAGGAGGGCGAGGGAGAGGTGAGGGTGGCGATCCTCAGCGCCATGGAGACGGTCAATCCCAAGGTCCCCTCGACCATCGAGGCGGCCGCCCTGTGCAAGATGGCCGACCGAGGCCAGATCAAGGGCGCCTTGCTCGACGGCCCCCTTGCGCTGGACAACGCCATCAGCGCCGAGGCGGCCGCCATCAAAGGCATTGTCTCGCCGGTGGCGGGGCGCGCCAACGTGCTGGTCGTGCCGGACCTGGAAGCCGGCAACATGTTGGCCAAGTGCATGTCCTTCCTCTCCGACGCCGACGCGGCGGGGATCGTGCTGGGCGCGCGCGTGCCGATCATCCTGACCAGCCGAGCCGACGCCAAGCTGACCCGGCTGGCCTCCTGCGCGGTGGCGTCCCTGCTGGGCGCCGCGCGCCGCGCCTCGGCCGCCATCGTCTGACGGGGAGACGCCTCCAATGAGCGCCTGTCTCGCGGTCCTCAATGCCGGCTCGTCGAGCCTGAAGTTCGCCGTCTACGACGCCGCGCCCGGCGAGGCCCTGCTGTTCAAGGGCCAGCTGGACGGCATCGGCGTCTCGCCACGACTGGTGGTGAAGGACCCGCGAGGCGAGCCGCTGGAGGAACGCAGTTGGCCGGCCGAGGGCTTCGACCACGCCGCCGCCACGCATGAGGTGCTGGCGACCTCGATCCAGCGGATCGACGGCCGGCCGGTGCTGGGAGTCGGCCATCGGGTGGTGCACGGCGGCCGGGCCTACGCCCAGCCGGTGCGGATCGACGCCTCGGTGATCGCCGCCCTGCGCGAACTGGAGCCCCTGGCCCCCCTGCATCAGCCGCACAACCTGGCGCCGATCGAGGCGATCGCCGAAGGGGCGCCGCACATCGCCCAGGTTGCGTGCTTCGACACCGCCTTCCATCGCGGCCAGTCGCCGATGGCCCAGATGTTCGCTTTGCCGCGCCGTTTCCACGAGGCGGGCGTGCAGCGCTATGGCTTTCACGGCCTGTCGTACGAGTTCGTCGCCTCGCGCCTGAGCGAGCTGGCGCCCGACCTGGTCCGTGGTCGGATCATCGTCGCCCACCTGGGCAACGGCGCCAGCCTGTGCGCGATCCGGGATGGACGCAGCATGGCCAGCACCATGGGCTTCACGGCCGTGGACGGGCTGGTGATGGGTACCCGCTCGGGCAGCCTGGATCCCGGGGTGCTGATCCACCTGATGGACGCCTACGGCATGGACGCCCGGGCGCTGGAGGACCTGGTCTACAAGCGCTCGGGCCTGCTGGGCGTCTCCGGGATCTCGTCCGACATGCGCGCCTTGCGGGCTTCGTCCGAGCCCCATGCGATGGAGGCCGTGGGCCTGTTCGTCTATCGGGTGGTGCGCGAGATCGGCTCGATGGCCGCCGCCCTGGGCGGGATCGACGGCCTGGTCTTCACCGGCGGCATCGGCGAGAACGACGCCCAGGCGCGCGAGGAGATCGTCCGGGCCTGCGGCTGGCTGGGGTTGGAGCTGGACGAGGTCGCCAACGGTCCCGGCGGCGCGGCGCGGCGCATCAGCCGCGAGGGCTCGCGCGCCGCCGCCTGGATCGTGCCCACCGACGAAGAGCGGATGATCGCCCGCCACACCGCGGCGCTGCTGAGCCTGGCGCCCGAAGTCGCTTGAGAATCCTTCGCATTTCCTCCGAGGGACGCTCCGAGGGTTCAGAGAGGACGATCTCGGGTCTTACCCTGATGGCCTGACCGCAAGCGCGGCCGGACACTGTCCGCTTAACGAAGGAAGGCGCCTTCGGCGGCCCCTCTGCGAAAAGGGAAGACGATGGACAGGACGGCGGACGGGGCGATCGTCCCCGAACTCGACACGCGTGACCCTCCGATTGGATCGGACCGCCGCGCCTTCATGATGCGCAGCGCCCTGGCGCTGTCGATCGGCGCGCTGACCGGCTGTCAGCCCAAGGACATCTCCAACATCCCGGCCAAGTCGCCGGGCGGCGCGGCCGGCGCGAAGGTCGCGCTCGATCCCAACCTCAACGTGGTCAAGAAGTCCAAGGGGCCGGTGATGACCACGGCCGAGGAGTTCTACAAGGTCGGCCCCGGCCCGTCCTCATCACACACCATCGGGCCGATGCGGATCACCTACGACTTCTACAAGCGCGCCATCAAGCTGCCGCCGGAGCAGTTGGCCACGGCCACGGCCCTGAAGGTCAACCTGTTCGGCAGCCTGAGCGCCACGGGCAAGGGCCACGGCACCGAGCGCGCCGCGCTGGCGGGCCTGATCGGCATGGAGCCGGCCACGGTCGATCCGGCCTTCCTCGACGGCTTGGCGGCCAATCCCAACCAGACCTTCCCGGTGACGCTGGGCGCCAAGACCATCAACGTCTCGCTGAAGGATGTGATCTACGACGCCCCCAAGGGCGACTTCCACCACCCCAACACCATGACCTGCAAGCTGATGGCCGGCGACAAGGTGTTGCTGGAGCAGGAATATTATTCGGTCGGCGGCGGCTTCATCGAGTGGAAGGGCTATGAGCCTCCCAAGAAGAACCCGCCGAAATATCCCTATGCGCGGATCAGCGAGGCGCTGGCCCACTGCAAGCGCGACAACATCTCGCTGGCCCAGCTGGCCATGGCCAACGAGGTGGCCATCACCGGCCACAGCGAGGCCGACGTCAACGCCTTCCTCGACAAGATCCTGGGGGCCATGGACGCCACGGTGAAGACAGGCCTGGCCGCCCCGACCTCGACCCTGCCCGGACCGATCAAGCTGAAGACCAAGGCCCACGACGTCTACATCAGCGCCCAGACCCAGGAAGGCACCGCGCGCAAGGCCATCGCCCTGGTCTCGGCCTACGCCCTGGCGGGCTCGGAGGAGAACGCCCGCGGCCACCTGGTCATCACCGCCCCCACCGGCGGCTCGGCCGGGGTGCTGCCGGCCGTCATCTACTCGCTGGGTCCAGCGGGGGCGAAGATGTCCAAGGACAAGCTGCGCGAGGCCCTGCTGGCCGGCCTGGTCATCGGCTATCTCTGCAAGCACAACGCGACCCTGTCCGCGGCGGAGGGTGGCTGCCAGGCCGAGATCGGCGTGGCCTCGGCCATGGGCGCGGCGGCGATCGCCCAGGCCTATGGCGACCCGCCCCAGGTGGCGGCCAACGCCGCCGAGGGGGCGCTGGAGCACCATCTGGGCATGACCTGCGACCCGCTGGCGGGCTTCGTCCAGGTGCCCTGCATCGAACGCTGCGCGTTCGGAGCGGTGAAGGCCTGGACCGGCTACCTGATCGCCACGAACGAGGTCCCGATCAACCGCCGGGTCGACTTCGACAGCACGGTGGACGCCATGGCCCTGACCGCCAAGGAGATGAACTCCAAGTACAAGGAGACCTCCGAAGGCGGTCTCGCCGTGTCCGTCACCTTGTGCTGAGCTGAGGCGAAGATGGAGCGGAGGATCGCCAGTACGGGAGCCGCGGGCGGCGTGATCGTCGTCGCCTGGCTGGCGACCTCCATCTTCTACTTCTACCAGTACGTCCTGCGCTCGGCGCCGGCGGTGATGATGCCGCAGCTGTCCGACGCCCTGGGCCTGTCGACTGCGGGGCTCGCCACGCTGGTGGGCCTGTTCTACTACGCCTACGCGCCGTTCAGCCTGGTGGCCGGCGTGGCCATGGACCAGCTGGGCGCGCGCGCCGTCGTGCCGCTGGGCTGCGCGATCGTGGCGGCGGGCGCGCTGCTGTTCGCCACCGGGGACCCCAACATCGCGGCGGTCGGACGGCTGCTGCAGGGCATGGGCGGGGTCTTCGCCCTGATCGGCGCGGCCTATATCGCCACCACCAACTTCCCCGCCTCGAAGGCGGCGACCCTGATCGGCGTCACCCAGATGTTCGGCATGGCCGGCGGCTCGGCGGGCCAGTTCCTGGTGGGGCCGGCGATCGCCGGCGGGGTCAGCTGGAACTGGTTCTGGGCGGCCATGGGTGTAGCGGGCGCGATCATCGCGGTCCTGCTGTTCCTGGTCATGCCGCGCGGCCGCAAGGTCGGCAACCGCAACTGGGCGGGCGCGGCGGCCTCCGCCATCTGGGCGGTGGCGTCCAACCCTCAATCGATCCTGTGCGGCCTGATCTCGGGCCTGTTCTTCATCCCCACCACCATCTTCGACATGACCTGGGGCGTGCGGTTCCTGCAGGAGGCTCACGACATGCCTTACGGCGTGGCCGTCCTGCGCTCGGCCTCGGTGCCGTTCGGCTGGATCATCGGCTGCCCGCTGGTGGGCATGCTCTCGGACCGTATGGGACGCCGCAAGCCGGTGATCGTCGCCTCGGGCCTGCTGCTGGCCGCTTGCCTGGCGACGATCCTCTACGGACCTCCCGGCCTGTTCCCGCCCTTCGTGCTGGGCCTGGTCACCGGGATCGCCTCGGGCGCGGCCATGCTGCCCTACACGGTGATCAAGGAAGCCAATCGCCCCGAGCACAGCGGCACCGCCACGGGCGTGGTCAACTTCATCAACTTCTCGTTTTCGGCCCTGCTGGGCCCGGTGTTCGGCGGCCTGCTGCTGAAGGCGTCGAGCGGCGGCCCACGTGAGCTGGAACACTACCAGGCGGCCTTCTCGCCGCTGCTCTACGGCGTGGCCCTGGCGGTGCTGCTGACCCTGCTCCTGAAGGAGACCGGGGCAGGGGCTCGGTCCGTCACGCCGCCGCCCGTCACCGCCAATTCCGCCTGACTCCCTCCCGTCTGACCCAGTTCCTCGGAGGAACGCATGAGCGACACCCTTTCCAAGCCCCCTCCCGCGAAAGCCGAGCGGGCCTTGCCGCCCTTCGCGCCGGGCCTGTGGTCGCGCGAGATCGACGTGCGCGACTTCATCCAGCAGCACGTCACGCCCTATGACGGCGACGAGGCCTTCCTGGCGGGCCCGACCGAACGCACCCAGGCGAYCATGGCCCAGCTGCAGCTGCTGTTCGCCAAGGAGCGGGAAAAGGGCGGCGTCCTCGACATCTCCCAGATCCCCAGCACGATCGTCGCCCATGAGGCCGGCTATATCGACAAGGACAACGAGGTCATCGTCGGCCTCCAGACCGAGGCGCCGCTGAAGCGGGCGATCATGCCCAACGGCGGCTTCCGCATGGTCCTGACCTCGCTGAAGACCTATGGCTACGAGCCCGACCCGGCGGTGATCGAGACCTTCACCAAGTATCGCAAAACCCACAACGAAGGGGTTTTCGACGCCTATACCGAGAGCGTCCGGCGCTGCCGCTCCTCGCATGTTCTGACCGGCCTGCCGGACGCCTACGGACGCGGGCGGATCATCGGCGACTACCGGCGCGTGGCGCTATACGGCGTCGACCGACTGATTGACGCCAAGGAGGCGGAGAAGGCCGCGCTGGACGACGCCTGGTCCACCGACGAGATCATCCGCGACCGTGAGGAGCTGTCCGAGCAAATCCGTGCCCTGGCCGAACTGAAGGTGATGGCGGCCAAGTACGGGTTCGACATCTCCGGCCCGGCGACCACGGCCCGCGAAGCCGTACAGTGGCTGTATTTCGGCTACCTGGCCGGGGTGAAGGAGCAGAACGGCGCGGCCATGTCGCTGGGCCGCACCTCGACCTTCCTGGACATCTATTTCGAGCGCGACCTGGCGTCCGGCGCCCTGACCGAAAGCCAGGCCCAGGAGATCATCGACGACTTCGTGATCAAGCTGCGGATCGTGCGTTTCCTGCGGACACCGGAGTACGACGACCTGTTCTCGGGCGATCCCACCTGGGTGACCGAGTCGATCGGCGGCCTGGGCGACGACGGGCGCCCGCTGGTCACCAAGAACAGCTTCCGCTTCCTGCAGACCCTCTACAACCTGGGTCCCGCGCCCGAGCCCAACCTGACCATCTGGTACTCGCCGCGCCTGCCGGAAGGCTTCCGCCGCTTCACGGCGAAGGTGGCGATCGACACCAGCTCGATCCAGTTCGAGAGCGACGAGATCATGCGCCGCGAGTGGGGCGACGACGGGGCCATCGCCTGCTGCGTCTCGCCCATGCGGATGGGCCACCAGATGCAGTTCTTCGGCGCGCGCGCCAATCTGGCCAAGTGCCTTCTCTACGCGATCAACGGCGGTCGCGACGAGGTCAGCGGCAAGCAGATCGGCCCGCCCTTCGAGCCGGTCCAGGGCGACTATCTGGAGTTCGAGGACATCCTGGACCGCTATGAGCGGATGATGGACTGGCTGGCCGAGACCTATGTCAGCGCGATGAACGTCATCCACTACATGCACGACAAGTACGCCTACGAGCGGATCGAGATGGCGCTGCACGACTACGCGCCGTTCCGGACCATGGCGTTCGGCGTGGCGGGCATGTCGGTGGTGGCCGACAGCCTCTCGGCGATCAAGCACGCCAGGGTGAAGGTGGTTCGCGACGAGACCGGCCTGGTCGTCGACTACGTGACCGAGGGCGAGTTCCCAGTGTTCGGCAACAACGATAACCGGGTGGACCACCTGGCCTCATGGCTGGTCAGCACCTTCATGGAGAAGCTGCGCAAGCACCCGACCTATCGCAACGCCAAGCACACCCAATCGGTGCTGACCATCACCTCGAACGTGGTCTATGGCCGGGCGACCGGCAACACGCCCGACGGTCGGCGCAAGGGCGAGCCCTTCGCGCCGGGGGCCAATCCCATGCACGGCCGCGACAGCCACGGCATCCACGCCTCGGCCGCCTCGGTCGCCAAGATCCCCTATCGCGACGCCGAGGACGGCATCTCCCTGACCACCACGCTGGTCCCCAGCGGCCTGGGCCGGACGCCCGACGACCAGATCACCAATCTGACCGGCATCCTGGACGCCTTCTTCGGATCGACCGGCTACCACATGAACGTCAACGTCCTGAACAAGGAGACGCTGATCGACGCCATGGACCACCCGGAAAAATACCCCAGTCTGACGATCCGGGTCTCGGGCTACGCGGTGAACTTCGTGCGGCTGACGCGCGAGCAGCAGATGGACGTGATCAACCGCACCTTCCACGGGGCCTGAGATGGCCGGGGCAGGGGACACGGCCGACCAGCACGAAGTTCCCGCGTTGGAGGCCAAGAACGAGTTCGAGCTGCGGGTCGGGCTCAGCCGGCACGTGCCGGAGATGACCCTCCGCACCGGCCTGGCCACCGGCGAGATCGGCTTCCTGCACTCGTTCACCACCGGCTCGGCGGTCGACGGGCCGGGGATTCGGCTGGTGGCCTGGCTGGCCGGCTGCATGTTCCGCTGCCGCTTCTGCCACAACCCCGACACCTGGACGATGACCAACGGCCTGCCCCTGCCCCTGGAGCGGGCGGTGGAGGAACTGCGGTCCTACGCCCACGGCCTGAAGGTGATGGGCGGCGGCCTCACCCTGTCGGGCGGCGAGCCCCTGATGCAGGCCCGCTTCGCCGCCCGGCTATTCGCCGCGGCCAAGGCGATGAAGGTGCACACGGCGATCGAGACCAACGGCTTCTATTCCGAGCGCCTGTCCGACGAGGAGCTCGGGAACATCGACCTCGTCCTACTGGACATGAAGGGCTTCACGCCGGAGCAGCACGAACGGGTCACCGGGGTGGCGGACAATTCCCGGGTGATCGCCTTCGGCGAGCGGCTGGCCAGGCTGCGGCGGCCGATGTGGCTGCGCTTCGTGCTGGTTCCCGGCCTGACCGACGTTCACGAGGAGATGGCCGCGTTGGCCGACTACGCCGCCGGCCTGGGTGTGGTCGAACGGGTCGAGGTGCTGCCCTTCCACCAGATGGGCGCCTACAAATGGGCCAGGCTCGGGCTCGATTATAGCCTGCAGGCCACGCAGCGGCCTTCCGTCGAGCAGGTCGAGGCGGCAGTCAACGTCTTCCGCGCCGCTGGCCTGAACGCCTACTAGCCGCGATGACATTCTGTCATCTGTGAAGAAGAGGCCGCGTGACCATGCGCGATAGCGTACCCGGCCGAGATTCACGGGATACTTTCATTATGCCGAGCACAATCTTTGCTATATAAATAGCATATGTAAATCCTATGGGTGTGCTTGCTGTATCGATGGCTGGTGTTCTTTTGGCGGCAGCGCCATGCGAGTTTCCGGCGACTCTTTGATGGCGTATGGCCGCGTAGGCGTGCCCCGCACCCCAGACTTGTCGCGGTCGATCACGGCCGCTTCCGCGACGCGATCGTGTCCTCTAGGGGCGTGATGCTGCGCATCGTGGATGGTGAACAGAAGGACGCGGATGGTTGGGCATTCCTTCTGCAGGAGCCGATGACGATGAGACGGTCAGCAGCGGCCTGGCGGCGGGGGCGCGGGGCTACGTCCCAAAATCAGACGCCAACATAAGTCTGGAGGCGGCGATCTCGGCGCTGTCCCTAAATAGATCCTACTTCTCCTCGTCGATTTCGGAGGTGTTGCTCAACTCTCCGACCTACGAACGCAGGAGGTCGCGCTTGGAGTGCTTCACGCCCAGGGAATTTGAGGTCGCTCAACAGATCGTGGAAGGACGATGCAACGAGGAGATCGCCCGCCAGCTGAAGATCAGTCTCAAGACAGTGGAGAGCCACCGGTCGGCCGGCATGCGCAAGGCCGGCGTACGGACAGCCGACCAGTTGGTCCGCTTCGCGATAAAGCACAAACTAATCGAAGCCTAGATCGTTGAGATGGCCTCTCGGCGCGTCCCAAGGTGGTCTGCTTTCCGCGTGAGCGCCAATGTCCGTTAGTGGCGCTCGTCGGTTCTTATGGACAAAGGGTTCGCTAGATCGGCGCTAGTAGATCAACAGGTTGAGCTTTGAGGGCCGTCGCGATCTCATACAGTGTGACAACGGTCGGGTTCCCTTGGAGCCGACCGTTTCTTATTGCGCCTACCCCAACGCTCATCGCCGGCCGTGGCCTCGCGAGGCCTGCCGCGTTTAGAGCGCCATATGGCTTGGGCCGTCGTCGGATCGTACGTTCGTCCGTGTGGAGAGCAGGCGCCGATCCTGGTCGATCGCGGCAAGGCGTTGCGCTGCCTTCCGGCGATCGCGCGGCGCCCGTCGTCATGCCATCGCCTTGGGCGTGACCCGGTTGAACGCACAGCAGGCAGGTTGATTGGCTGCCCCACGTTTTCCACAGGAAAGGGCGGAAATGTGTCCGCTCAACCGGAATTTTTTCGGGTCTGTAATTTGTTGAAACTTATGCGGGTTTTCGCGAAGCGCCGGAAACGACCGCGCCTCTACGTTCGCCGAATGGGGTCTAAGCAATTGAAAATTATCACTAATATTGGAAACGTCGAGGACTCGACACGCCTGTGAGCGTGAGCGGCGAGGCGTTGCTACCGCGGCCAAGCTGTGCACCTTAGCAACCCAAGGGTGTTCGGGGCGTGGCGTATGCGTGATCAATCGGCGGAGCAGGGCGGCGGGGCTGAAACGCCTGCGGTCGTCGACACCGCCTTGGCCTGCTTCGTGGCCTTGCTCGGCTTCCTTGGCCGTCCCGCTGACCCTGACCAACTGGTCCACGGCCTGGGCAAGGGGGGCGCGGCGCTGGGGATCGACGAGCTGCTGCTGCTGGCCAAGCGCCTGGACGTCAAGGCGCGCCGCCAACTCGTTCGTGGTCAGCTGAGCAAATATCCCCTGCCGGCCATCGCCCAGATGCGCGATGGCCGCTTCCTGCTGCTGCTGCAGGCTGGAGGGGACACCGTCCTGCTGATGCGTCCGGAAGAGGGGACGCCGCACGTCGTCCCCCTGGCCGAGTTCCAGCGCGAATTCGCCGGTCAGCTGGTGTTGATGACGACCCGGGAACGGGTCGCGGGCGCGGCCCGGGCCTTCGACGTGACCTGGTTCATCCCGGCCCTGGTCAAGTATCGTCATCTGCTGCGCGATGTGCTGGTGGCGTCGCTGTTCATTCAGCTCCTGGCCTTGGTCACGCCGCTCTTCTTCCAGGTCGTCGTCGACAAGGTCCTGGTCCACAAGGGCCTGACGACGCTGGAGGTGCTGGCGTTCGGCCTTTTCGTGGTGTCGATCTTCGACGTCCTGATGGGAGGCCTGCGAACCTATCTGTTCGGTCACACGACCAACCGCGTGGACGCCGAACTGGGATCGAAGCTCTTCTCCCACCTCACGCACCTGCCGATGGCCTACTTCCAGTCCAGGAGGGTCGGAGACTCGGTGGCTCGGGTTCGCGAGCTGGATTCGATCCGCGAGTTCCTGACCTCCTCGGCGCTGACGGTGGTGCTCGACCTGCTGTTCGGCGTGATCTTCCTGGCCGTCATGTGGCTCTACAGCCCCTTGCTGCTGATCGTCGTGCTTATGACCCTGCCGCTCTACGCGGCCGTGGTCGCGCTGGTGGGGCCCGTGCTGCGCCGGCGTCTGGACGAGAAGTTCGCGCGCGGGGCGGAAAACCAGGCCTTCCTGGTCGAGGCGGTCACGGGCGTGGAAACGCTCAAGGCGCTGGCCGTCGAGCCGCAGATGCAGGCGCGCTGGGACCAGCAACTGGCGGGCTACATCCAGGCCAGCTTCAGCGCCGCGATGATCGCCAACTGGGGCTCACAGACCATCCAACTGATCAACAAGCTGGGGTCGGTGGCGCTGCTGTTTTTCGGCGCGCGCCTAGTGATCGACGGCAAACTGACCGTGGGCGAGTTGGTGGCCTTCAACATGCTGGCCGGGCAGGTGGCGGGACCGGTGTTGCGGATCGCCCAGCTGGCGCAGGACTTCCAGCAGGCCCAACTGTCGGTGCAGCGCCTGGGCGACATCCTCAACACGCCCACCGAACCGGCCTCGTCGCCGTCGCGCGCCAGCCTGCCGGCCATCGTCGGCCACGTCGAGATCGACCGGGTGACGTTCCGCTACCGGCCCGATGGCCCGGAAATCCTCCGCGACCTGAGCCTGGACATCGCGCCGGGCGAGGTCATCGGCATCGTCGGGCCCTCCGGTTCGGGAAAGTCCACCCTGACCAAGCTCATCCAGCGCCTGCACCAGCCCGAACGCGGCCGCGTGCTGGTCGACGGGGTCGACCTGGCGGTGGTCGATCCCACCTGGCTGCGCCGCCAGGTCGGCGTCGTCCTGCAGGAGAACATCCTGTTCAATCGCACGGTGCGTGAGAACATCGCCCTGGCCGATCCCGCCATGCCGATGGAGGCGGTGGTGGAGGCGGCCGAGATGGCGGGCGCGCACGAGTTCATCCTCGAACTGCCGGAAGCCTACGACACCCAGATCGAGGAGCGCGGATCCAATCTTTCCGGCGGTCAGCGCCAGCGGATCGCCATCGCCCGGGCCCTGGCGTTGGATCCCAAGATCCTGATCCTCGACGAAGCCACCTCGGCGCTCGACGCCGAGAGCGAGGACATCATCCAGAGAAACCTCAAGCGGATGGGCGCGGGCCGCACGGTGATCATCATCGCCCACCGCCTGTCGGCCGTGCGCCAGGCCCATCGCATCATCACCGTCGAGCGCGGGGCGATCACCGAGATGGGCCGCCATGAGGAGCTGCTGGCTCGGGGCGGCCGCTACGCGCAGCTCTATCGCAAGCAGATGAACCCGGGCGGCGTCTCCGTCGAACCGGTGCTGTGAGGCGATGATGCTCGACACCCTCAAGCGGCACGTCGATATCGTCAAGGACACGCTGAAGCTCGAGCGCGAGGCTCCGGCCGAACGCGAGCGCCGTCAGGCCACGGCGTTCCTGCCGCCGGCCCTAGAGATCCTGGAGACGCCGCCCAATCCACTGGGGCGCGCGGTCCTGTGGGCGGTGGTGGGCTTTCTGACGCTGGCCCTGGGATGGGCGGTGATCGGCAAGGTCGACATGGTCGCCTCGGCCCAGGGCAAGCTCATTCCCCGCGGCCGGATCAAGCTGGTCCAGGCCGCCGACTATGGCGTCGTGCGGGCCGTGCACGTCACCGAAGGCCAGACGGTGCGCAAGGGGCAGGCGCTGGTGGAGCTCAGCCCCACGGTGACCAACGCCGAGGTCGAACAGGCCCGTCAGGCGCTGCGCAGCGCCGAAATCGATGTCGCCCGCGCTCGCGCCCTGGTCGGTCACGCCCTTGAACACCGCGCGGTGTTCGTCGCGCCGCAAGGGGCCGATGCAACGACGGTGCGTCTCCAGAGGGCGCTGGTCCAGGCGCGCATCCGCGAGCATGAAGCGGCCAAGGCGGCGCTTCGCGACGAGGGCGTGCAGCGCCTCGGCGACGACGACATGGTGGCCGCGGAGATCGCCAAGCTGCAGGCGCAGATCCCGCTCGCCGAGGAACAGTTGCGCGGCATGGAGACCTTGGCGGCCAAGGGCTACGCCTCGCGCATGAAGGTCTCCGAGCTGCGTCGCGAAGTGATCGGCATGCGTCAGGACCTGGTCATTCGGCACCGCGAGCAATCCAAGGCGGGCGCGGCGCGGAGCGGCGTCGACCAGCAGATCGCCAAGCTCGAAGGCGAATTCGCGCGCGAGGCGCTGGACGCCCTGACAGAGGCCGAGGCGACGCGCCGGCTGCGCAGCGAAGAGCTGAAAAAGGCGCTGGAGAAGTCGTCTCAGACCGTGCTGACCGCGTCCGACGACGGCGTCGTGCAGCAATTGCAGGTCAATACGATCGGCGGCGTGGTCAAGCCGGCCGATCCGCTGATGGTCGTGGTGCCGCGCGGGCAGGACCTGGTGGTCGAGGTCATGGTGCTGAACCGTGACGCCGGCTTCGTGCGCCAGGGCCAGCCGGTCGAGGTCAAGTTCGAAGCCTATCCGTTCACGCGCTACGGCGTGGTGGAGGGGCGACTGGAGCAGATCAGCCGCGACGCCGTCGAAAACGAGAAGCTGGGTCCGGTCTATTCGGCGAGGGTCCGGCTGGACCGGGCCTGGATCAAGATCGGCGAACGCAAGGTGGCGCTGGAGCCCGGGCTGGCCGCGACGGCCGAGATCAAGACCGGCCAGCGGCGGATCATCGAATACCTGCTTTCGCCCTTGGCGCGGCGGGTCAAGGAAGCGGGACGTGAGCGATGAACAGGCTGGGTTCCCTCACCACGCCCCCTTCAGACGAACTCCCAGCCGCGCCGCTCCTGATCGAGATGAGCGCGCCCTCAAACACGAAAGTCTTTCTCCTTCCACTGCCGACCGCCAAGGTCGTCGATGACGACGCGCCGGGTCTGGGCACGATCCGCATGGCCCTGGGCGGACCGACCTGGGACATCGCCAGGGAAATCGTGGATTCGGTGGCCGACGTCGTTCCCAACCCCGCGCCGGGCGCGGTCAGTTTCGACCCGACCTCTCCCGCCGACTTCCTGCAGACAGGCTCTGTCATGGTGGTGTCGGAGAGGTTCCGGCGCATCGCCGAGCCTCACCTGCGCCATGTCGAATTCCTGCCGCTCGCGCTGCAGACGACGCCGCCCGGGCGGAAATTCGGAAGCGGGCCGGTGACCAACGATTACTTCTGGATGAACAGCTGGAACCGGCTGGACCTGGCCAATATTGAGGCCTCTGAGTTCGGCCAAGGTATCGATTCGGAAAGGAAGAATTTTTCAGCCTGGAAGGTGCTGTCTCTAAAATCAATTCCGGAGGATGCCGGAATCTTTGGAATAATTGGAATGGGCGGGCGGCGTTTCGTTTCTAAAGAAATGCACTCTCTGTTGAGGCGTGAAAAATTGAACGTCGCGTTCAATCCAGTCTTGCTGGGCGATACTGATGCGGCGGTCGCTAACGCTCAGCGACGAAAATACCATGCTCTTCTCAATCAGTAGTTTTGGGGTTGCGTCATGACGGATTTTTCGACTTTCGCCAACGATCCCCGCGTCCAGCGCGACCTTGATGTCATTAGGGCGGATCGCAAGAACGTCTCGAAGGTGAAGGGCAGCTCCAGAGCGGTCACCGGAAAGAAGATCGGGGCGCACCACCTCTATCTGCTGTCGCCCCTGGCGCGGCGGGTTAAGGAAGCGGGACGCGAATGATGAACAGGTTGGATTCCCTCACCATGACCCCTTCACACGAACTCGAGACCTCGCCCATTCTGATCCAGATGGACCAGCCCGTGGGCTCGAAGGTCTTTCTCTTTCCGCTGCCGACCGCGAAGGTCGTCGAAGACGACGCTCCAGGCATCGGCAAGGTCCGCATGGCGCTGGGCGGGCCCACCTGGGACATCGCCAACGAGATCGTGGACTCGATCGCGGACGTCGTGCCCGACCCGGCCACGGGGGCGGTCAATTTCAATCGCGCCGCTCCCGCCGACTTCCTGCAGACGGGGACGGTGATGGTCGTGTCGAAGCGGTTTCGAAGCATCGTCGAGCCTCACCTGCGCAATGTCGAATTCCTGCCGCTCGCGCTGAACACCACGCCCCCGGGAAAAGGTTTCGGAAGCGGTGAGATCAGTGGCGACTACTTCTGGATGAACAGCTGGAACCGCCTGGACCTCGTCGACCAGGACGCCTCGGCGTTCGGTCAGGGCATCGATCCTGTCACCAAGACATTTTCGGCCTGGAAGATGTTGGCCCTGAAGCCTCTTCCGGCCGACGCCGGGATCTTTGGACTGAAGGGGCTGATGGGCGGTCGTCGGTTTGTTTCGCCACAACTGCACAAACTACTGATCAAAGAGGGCCTGAATATGGAATTCAGCCCCGTTCTTCTGGATGAGTCCGATCCAATAACTGCGGACACTCAACGATTTAATTATCGTACTCAACTCAACAAATAATACCACTTTAGGGGTTGCGTCATGCCGGATTTTTCGACTTTCGCCAACGACGCGCGGGTTCAGCGCGACCTCAAAACCATTCGTGAAGGTCGCAAGACCGTCTCCAGCGTGAAGGGAAGCTCCAGGGCGGTCATCGGAAAGAAGATTGGCGCGCACCACGTCAATCCGATCGCGACCCTGGGCACCGCGGTCAACGGCGTTGTCTATCTGGACGATACGCTGGAGGCGCGCGCCACGCTGCTCGCGAACAAGCTGTCGTCGGTCGATCCCGCCAATTGGGGGCGGTTCGGCATCAACGGCATGGACAACCTGCAGCTGTTGCCTGGCGCCGCGGAATCGCCTCTGGACGGGGCTCAGCATTCGGGTTCTCACGACAGCTACAGCGCGGCCTTCGCGGCGAAGCTGCGCGGCGCGATCATGGCGGATCCGGCGCTACGCAGCTTTCTGGATGATCCTCAGCGCTTTTCGGACGCCTACTTCAACGGCGCCTTGCCGGCCAATGTCAGCAGCTCGCTCTCCAACGCGATCGAGACGACGWCCTGGCAGGCGCGCTACAGCCTGACGGCGCCGGTGAGCGCGCAAAACATTCGCACCGTCGCCGACCTGCAGGGGATCGGCTTTCTGAGCGTCAAGGATCCGCGTCTCGCGGTCGCCGCCAAGGCGCTCGGCATGGACCCGCAGGCCGTGATGGACACGGCCAACAACGCGTTGCGAAACTACAGCTTCGCGGCAGAGGCCGACGGCATCAAGATGCGTCGGGACATCTGGGGCGACGCGCCTCAGTTCACCGGTGTCGACCCGGCCAACGTGGGGGGATTGCTCGACTGGGCCAAGCAGGTCGTCAAGAGCGGTCGCGCCGGCAACGACCTGGCGGTCGCGAGCCAGTTGCTGGAAGTGGACGCCAAGCTCGGCTACGTGAGCGCCATGGCCCGGGAGGGCGGTTTCATCAACGGCGCCGGCGGCGTCCTGAACCGCGCCCAACTGGTCGAAGCCATCATCAGGGATCCCGTCCAGGCCGCCGCCATGTTCGCCGGCGAGAAAGCGATCGAGCTCGGCTACAAGCCGGTCCTGACCGCGACCCTGCAGACGCTGGGGGCCAGCCAGAGCCGGATCGCCACCGTGCTGGGCCTGTCGACGACGCTGGGTCTGGGCGTGGCCAAGACGGCCAACGCGGCCGGCCTGCTCTACGAGGGCGTTTCGATCTTCGGCTCCGCCCAGGCCCTCTACAAGGAGGACGCCTATTGGGACTTCGAACATCCGTTCGGAGCCAATCGCTTTGGCGACGGCGCCAAGTACGTCGTGGACTCGCTCTTCGACCCCGCGCGTGAAGGCGCCTTGGGCACGGTGGTGGTGCCGCATGAATATGCCTACACCAACGACGTCTACGACGAGACGAAGGCCGAGAACTGGCTCAATCAGAAATACGCCTCGGGCGGCCGGATCTATTTCATGATCCACGGCAAGCCCGGCGATGCCGATTTCGGCTGGGACGCCTTCGATCGCACGACTCACGAGCGTGCCTATTTCACCGTCCGGATCTCGCCGGGCGCGGACGCCAATTCGCCCGACGGACGGACGATCGCCGCGATCATCACCAAAGTCGGCGAGAAGGGCGACAAGCTCCTGATCGAAAATCTGGAGACCAACACCGGAGAGATCGTCGAGGACCCGACCGGCGAGTTGGAACAGCTCTACAAGGTGATGCTGGACCCGACCTCCTCGGCGCTGGCGCGGGATGCGGCCAGGCTGGCCCTCAACAACAAGAACATCACCAGCGTCACCGTCTATGCCGGTTCGGACGTGATCCTGCGCGAGCAGAGCCAGGAACTGGCGCTCGAGGCCCTGTCCACGGCGGGGCTTGGCGACGTGGAGCTGACCCACGCGCCGTTCCTGCCGGATATCTTCAACGATCCGGAGCGCCAGGACGAAGAGACGACGTTGACCGTGGTGGTCGAGGGCGTGGTCCACGCTTATCGCGGCGCCGTGCGCGAGTTGCGCCAGATCGGCTTCGCGGTCGCGAAGTATGTGAAGTCGGTTCCCGGCATGGTGGCGGACGGGCCGAGCTCGGTCTTCAACGACGCCTACAAGAAGCTGGGCGAATACAACTACGGCGCCGGCATCCTGAGCGCCAAGGACGTGGGCGGGCTCCTGGCCTCCCAACTGATGCGCTCGCTGCCGATCGACGATCCGTGGGCCCGGATGGGGACCTCCACGGCGCTGGGCGCGATCATGTCCGATCTCGGCGCGGCGATCGACGCCGCCGGCGGACTGGGTCATCTGGCCGGCGTGGGCGCGGAGCTGGAAGGCGCCTTCAAGGATTTTGGCGACGACATCCTGTCGAGCGGCTTGGGAGCGGTCAGCTCCTATCTGGTCGGCGATCTCCTGGGCGGCCTGGGGCTCGAAGGCGACGAACTGGAAGCGGCCACGGCGTTCGCCGGACCGACGATCGGCAAGATCGCCTACAACCTCGTCAAAATGGCCCAGCCGGGCGGCGAAGTGCTGCATTGGAACAGCGGCATAACCGTCAACCTCTACGCCACCGCCGCGGCGTCCTTCATCGGTGGAAAGCTCGCCGATGAGCTCGTCGATTTCGCCTCCGTCTACGGCCAGGTGGGCGCGGCGCTGGGCGAGGCCGTCGGCACGATCGTCGCGACCAAGCTGTTCAGCGCTTCGCTGGCGACCGGGAACCCCTATGCGATCGCCGGCGCGGCGATCGTCATCGCCCTGTCGAAGATCCTCGGCGGCCTGATCGGGTCGATGTTCGGCGCGTCCAAGTCGTATGCGACGATTTCGTGGGACAGCGAAGACGGCGTCTACGCGGTCGGGGCCGCCAGCTCCAAGCGCGGCGGGTCCAAGCAAGCCGCCCTCTCGTTGGCCTCGGGCGTCGCGGAGGTGCTCAACAACATCGTCGACACCGTCGGCGCGAGCGTGCTGGGTTCGGACGTTCCGGACCAGCAGTTCGGAATGCGCAACAAGGACTACATCTACTGGAACGCGCCCGCCGGCTACGGCGTCTCGGATCGGTCGCGCGACTTCAACGAGATCATGACCTTCGGCGTTCGGGCCGGCCTGACCAACGCGGTGTCGCGCATGGGGGGCGGGGACATCTACGCCAAGCGCGCGTTGCTGGCCAACCTCACCTATTCCGGGACGAACTTCTCCGTTGAAGGGCTGATGGGCGACCTGTCCACGGCCGCCGACTACGCGACCTACGCGACCAACCGCGCCACGCTCGAGACGCTTATCGGCGCCGACACCCAAAGCGCGTTCGCCGCGACCTGGATGATCACCCTGGCGCGCGCGCACGAACTGGGTCTGGACCGGCGGGCGAGCACCGACTGGATCGGCGGGTGGAATCTGTTCCTGGACGAGGTGGCCGACAACGTGATCGGCGATCTGCTCTGGAGCCCGGCGTCGCTGATCATGCACGTCGATCGCGAGACCGCCGAGCGGGAGTTCATCTTCCTCGACGAGGACGGCATGATGGCGAGCGTCATGGGCGACTCCATCGACAGCGCCTCGAAGACGCGGGTGACCGGCACCGGGGCCGCTGACACCATCACCGTCACCGGCGCCATGTTGGCCCCGGCCTCCGGCCTCATCGTCAAGACGGGACAGAAGGCGGCCGAGAGCGCGACCTCGCCCTACAAGATCTCCATCGCCGCCACGATCGATGCGGGCGACGGCGCCGACGTGGTGCGGGCTGGCGATCTGGGCAACGACGTCCTGGGCGGCGCCGGCAACGACACGATCGTCGGCGGCGTGCTCGACGACTGGCTCTTCGGCGAGGACGGAAACGATGTCCTGTTCGCGGGCGACGTGGTGTCCGCCGGTGTGATTTCCGCCGGCCAGCTGGCCGGCGTCAACGCCTCGGGCGCGATCGACCCCGCGGCCGTCGTCAATGTCGACGGCGGAAACGGCAACCTGCTGGACGGGGGCGCGGGCGACGACCGCCTCTATGGTTCGCGCGGCTCGGACTGGCTGACGGGGGGCGCGGGCGTTGACCGTCTGTACGGCGGAAGCGGCGCCGACATCCTGGAAGGCGGCGCGGGAGACGATCAGGCGGCCGGAGCGGCGGCGATCTTCGGCGGCGGCGGATCGGACCAGTATCTGTTCAACTACGGCGACGGCAAGGACGTGATCCTTGACGAGCAGGACGGCGGCGGGTCCGTCGGCGGCGACAGCCTTTCCCGTCGCGTCGCCCAGATCGCCGCCGGACAGCTGGCGCGCGATTGGGCCGGCGGCGGCGACTACCAGGTCGACGGTTCGGTGCGCGGAGGCGAGGACGCCATCGCCTTCGGGGCGGGCATCACGATCGAGAACGTGATCCTGCGGCGTTCCGGAAGCGAGGGCGCGGCCGGCGGCGACCTGATCATCCAGCTCACCACCGAAGGGCCGGGCGGCCAGGTGGCCACCGGCGACGAACTGGTCATCAAGGACTGGTTCGAAAGCTCGCGGCGCGTGGAGTGGCTGCGGTTCGTCAACGGCGATGAACTGCGCATCGGCGACATGACGTCCTACGTGATCGGCACGGGCGGCAACGACGTCATCCTCGGCACCTACGGCGCGGACTTCCTGTACGGCGGCGACGGCGACGACGAACTTCGCGGTCTGGGCGGCGACGACTTCGGCTCTGGCGGACTGGGCAACGACCTCGTCGCCGGCGACGAGGACCAGGACTGGGTCACCGGCGGGGCCGGGAACGACCAAGTGCTGGGCGGTTCGGGCAACGACACCGTCTTCGGCGACGACGGCGACGACTTCACCTATGGCGGCTCGGGCTCGGACCTCGTGGTCGGCGGCAAGGGCGACGACCAGGTCGTGGGCGGCGCGGGCGACGATGTCTTCCGCTACAACCGCGGCGAGGGTCGCGACATCCTGTTGGACGATCTCGTCGACAACTGGGACCAGATCTACTCGGGCACGGGCTACGTCAACGGCTACGAACTCGGCGCGGACGGCAAGGTCCGCAAGGGCGGCGTCGTCTATTTCGACGGTTCGCACTGGGTGGGCGGCGGCTACGATTGGAACGATCAGACCCAGACCCTGCGCCGGCACATGGGCGCGGTGAACGGCGTGATCTCCGCCAACAACGGCGTCGATACGCTGGAGTTCGGGGTCGGTATCGATATCCAGGATCTGGTCTTCCGCCGCAACGGCGGGGACCTGCAGATCGCGATCATCGAGGACGGCGATCTGGCCGCCTTCGACGGGGTCGGCGACCAGATCACGATCAAGGACTGGTTCACGGTCGGCAAGTCGATCGAGAACTTCGTGTTCGCGGCCACCGGACGACACGCGACGCTGGGGCTGAACCTGGCGGGCGGCGGCGACGGCGCCGATACGCTCCTGGGGACATCGGGCGACGACTGGATAACGGGCGGCGCCGGCGATGATGTGGTGGCCGGCGGGGCCGGTTCCGACATCCTGGTGGGAGACTCGGGAAGCGACACCCTGCGCGGCGACGCGGGCGCGGACGTCCTCTACGGCGGCGCCGGCGACGACGTGCTGGCCGGCGGCGCGGGAGCCGACAGGCTGTTCGGCGGCGAGGGGACGGATCTGGCCAGCTACGCCGGCTCCGAGCCGGTGAGAGCCTATCTGAACGCGACCTTCGCCAACACCGGCGATGCGGTCGGCGACATCTATGACAGCGTCGAAGGCCTGGCCGGTTCCTCCGGCGACGACGTGCTCGGCGGCGACGACGACGACAACGTGCTGCAAGGCGGCCTTGGTTCGGACAGGCTGTTCGGCGGCGGCGGAGACGACACCTACGTCTTCGACGGCGGCACCGACGTGGTCGGCGACGGTTTCTACGCCGTCCAGGAAATCCTCAAGTCCGACGGCGCGCTCAACGGCGCCGAGTTCACGGCGACCTGGACCGATCTGGGCCAAGGCGTCGTGGTCGGCGCCACCTGGCATCGCTATCGCCTGACCGTGACCCGCAAGAGCGACGGCGCGGTCGTCTATCAGAGCCGCGACAACATCGACTTCCTCTACGGCGCGGCCCACGCCCTGCCGCCAGGCGGCGAATGGCCGGCGAACGAGGGGCAGTGGAAGCTGGGAGCCCTCCGTTCGGGCAACGGCCTGCAGACGATCTGGCAAACCGCCCTCGCCGGCGACGGCGGCGTCGACAATCTGGAGATGACGGGCGTGAGCCTGTCGGATCTGAGCTTCACGGCTCAGGGCGCGGATCTGGTGATCGCCGTCTCGGGCGGCGCCAGCGTGACCCTGAAGGATCAATCGGTCGTCGAGCGCCGGGTTGAAAGCCTGGTTCTCGACGATGGCCTGGCCGTGGACCTGACCGCGCTGCGGCTGGCCGGCCAAGCGGCGACCAGCGGCGCGGACCTGATGGTCGGCGGCGCGGGCGCCGATACGCTCGACGGTCTGGCGGGCGACGACGTGCTGTCCGGCGCGGGCGGCAACGACGTGCTGCGAGGCGGTGACGGGGACGACATCCTGGAGGGCGGCGCGGGCGCCGACACCCTCGACGGCGGGGTCGACAGCGTCTCGCTGAACACGACGCTGGATGCGAACGACCAGACCAAGCTGCGCGGCGACACGATCCGCTACGTGCGCTCGGGCGCCGGCGTGACCATCGATCTGGCGGCGCGTACGGCCGCGGGCGGCGACGCCCAGGGCGACGTGATCGTCGCGGTCTCGGGCGTCAGCACGATCGAGAACATCGTCGGTTCGGACGGCTTCGCCGACAGCCTGAGCGGCGATGCGCGCGCCAACCGGCTTTCCGGGTTGGGCGGCGATGACGTCATCGACGGTCGCGGCGGCGACGACGTCCTGGTCGGCGGCGCGGGCGCGGATCGTCTTTACGGCGGCGATGGGACCGACGCCCTGGCCGGCGAGGAAGGCGACGACCGCCTCGAAGGCGGGATCGGGGACGATCTGCTCAGCGGCGGCGCGGGACGAGACGTCCTGCTGGGCGGCGACGGCCTCGATCGCCTTTCGGGCGACGCCGGCGACGACGAACTGCACGGCGAGGCGGGCGACGACACCCTGGGCGGCCAGGAGGGCGCTGACCTGCTCTATGGCGAAGCCGGGGACGACGTCCTGGCGGGCGGGGCGGGCGACGACCAGCTGTTTGGCGGCGACGGCAACGACCAACTGGCCGGCGAGGCGGGCTCGGACCTGCTGACCGGCGGCGCCGGTGCGGACGCCTACCTCTTCGACGCCAAGTCCGGTTCCGACCGGATCGTCGACGCCCAGGGCGTCAACCGCGTCGAGCTGGCGAACGTGACCAAGGACCAGGTGTGGCTGCGCCGCGCAGGCAACGACCTGATCGTCAGCGTCATCGGCGGCGACACCAACGTGACGCTGCAGGACTTCTACGTGGCGGGCGGCACGGCCGTTCGCCACATCGCCCTGTCGGATTCCGTCCTGTTCCTCGGGGCCGCTTCGCCCCTCGTCCTGGCGATGACCCAGGCCTCGGCCTCGACCCCGACGCCGGCGGTCATGCCCGCGGAGATCAAGGACCTGCTGGCCAGCTACTGGCACGCGGGAACCACGGCCGCCCCGATCGTGTCGGATCTGAGCCTGACCTTGGCCGAGGACACGATCCTCAACGGCCAGGTCGTGGCGCGTGACGACGATGACGACATCATCGGCTACAGCGTGGCTTCGCAAGGCGGCAAGGGCACGGTCGCGATCGACGCCGTCACCGGCGCGTGGACCTACACCCCCAATCCCAACGCCAACGGGACCGACCGCTTCCAACTGCGCGTCACCGACGCCTCGGGAAACAAGAGCATCCAGGTGGTCGACCTGACCATCACGCCGGTCAATGACGGTCCCGGCGAGCCGACCGTCGACCGCGTCATGGCGCTGGACGAAGGCTCGGCGATCGACACGATCGTGGGCAAGTTCAACGCGATCGACGCCGACGGCGACGCCCTGACCTATTCGCTGGCCGACAACGCCGGCGATCGGTTCAAGATCTCGGCCGACGGCGTGCTCAGCGTCCTCAACAGCCAGACTTTGGACTTCGAGACCAGCAACGGCGTCTACACGGTGCGGGTGAAGGTGTCCGACGGGACCGCCACGACCGAGAAGAACTTCGACATCACCGTGCGCGACGTCAACGAGACGCCGTACGTGCCCGAAGCCTCCACGCCCCAGCCGGCGATCCTCGGCGAGGGCGCCCTGGGCGGCCAGACCGCGGTGGCCTTCCGCCTCAACGATCCGGACCGCAACAACACCCTGGGTCTGGAGATCGTCTCCCAACCCAGCGACTGGCTGGAGGTCGTCGGCGGCGAGCTGCGGTTCAAGACCGGCAAGCAGATCGACATCGAGACCCTGGCGGCCTCCGGCTGGACCTTGGGCGACATCGACCACGACGGCGTCAAGGACGTGGCCTACACCGTCACGCTGCGCACCGGCGACGGCCAGATGAGTTCGCCGACCATCCAGCAGACGATCTATGTCGAGGACGTCAACGAGGCCCCGACCAACCTGGCCCTGGCTGGGGTGAGCTCGATCATCGAGCGCGACCATCCGGTCGCGACCGAGGCCCTCGATCCGATCGTGCTGGGAACCCTCAGCGCCAGCGATCCCGACAGCCTGTCCGGCGCGAACTTCGGCGCGCTGCAGTTCACGCTCGAGAACCCCAACGACCCCCTGTTCGAGATCGTGGACAACGCGACCCTGCGCCTGAAGGCGGGCGCCAGGCTCGATTTCGAGACCACGCCGACGGTGTCGGTCAAGGTCGTCGTCACCGACCGCGCCGGGGCCCAGGGCGGGCTGACCGCCTCGCGCACCTTCACCTTCAACGTCCAGGACCGCGACGACTACATCTACGGCTCCATCAACGCCGACGTCCTGAACGGCGCGGCCGGCCGGGACATCATCGACGGCGGGTCCGGCAATGACGTCATCGACGGCAAGGCCGGGACCGACCTTCTCAAGGGCGCCGGCGGCGACGACAAGCTCTATGGCGGCGACGGCGACGACACGCTCGACGGCGACGTCGGCGACGATCAGCTGGAAGGCGGCGCGGGCGTCGACACCCTGACGGGCGGCGACGGCAAGGACCGCCTCTTCGGCCAGGACGGGGCCGACACCCTGAGCGGCGGCGCCAACGACGACAGGCTCGAAGGCGGGCTGGGCGCGGATCTGCTGCAAGGCGACGCCGGCAACGACGAACTGCGCGGTCAGGTCGACAACGACCGTCTGCTGGGCGGCGACGGCGACGACCTGCTGATCGGCGGGGCCGGGGCCGACCGCTTCAACGGGGGCGCCGGACGCGACACCGTCAGCTACGCCGAAGCCGGCTCGGAGGTCATCGTCAACCTGGTGACCGGCGGCACGGGCGGCGAAGCGGCCGGCGACGTGTTCGAGGACGTCATCGAGGTGCTGGTCGGCACGGACTACGACGACAGCCTGACCGGCGGCGACGGCGGCGTCGAGATCCAGGGCGGGAAGGGCAACGACCTGATCGTCGGCGGGGCCGGCGTCGACATCCTCTACGGCGGTGACGGCGACGACACGCTGCAGGCCTTCGGCGGGCCGGACAAACTGTACGGCGGCGCCGGCTCGGACACCCTGGTCGGCGGGGAGGGCAGCGACACCTTCTACATCGACCGCAATTCCGGTTCGGACATCATCTGGAACTTCGACCCGAACGGCGACGACATCGACGTGGTCGGCTACGACAACATCGATCAGAACGTGCTGTGGTTCAGCCGCGACGGGAACAATCTGGTCGTCTCGGTGGTCGGCACCAACGTGGTGACCGCGGTCAAGGACTGGTATCTCAGAACCGACCCCAACGAGCGCGCCAACTACAAGATCGACTTCTTCCTGCTGGGCGAACACTACACGCCCACGGTCAACGCCGAGGCGTTGGTCAACCTGATGGCCGGCTACACCATGCCGGCCACGGTGGGGGGCTACCAGACGCTGCACGCCGATAGCGCCTTCGAAACGCCCTGGAAGACCTACTGGGGCGTCAACAAGAAGCCGGTCATCAGCGCCAGCGCCAGCGCCGAGGTGGCGATCGGCGGACAGTCGATCAACGAGGACGGGACGATCACCGTGTCGTTCTATGTCCGCGACGACATCGTCAGCTTCGACAACCTGAACGTCACGGCGCAGGTCGTGCAGGCGGGCGACACCTCCAAGCTCGATGACACCATCGTCTATCAGCCGACGGTCAAAAAAGTCGCCAACGGCCTCTTCACGGTGGATCTGCTGCCGCGGCACAACGCCAACGGCACGGCCACGATCAAGATCCTGGCCTCCGACGGCACGCTGATCTCCGAGCAGCTGTTCACCCTGACCGTGACGGCCGTGGCCGACGCACCGCTGATTTCCCGCCTGCAGACCAACGGCAACACCTTCAGCGGCGGGGCGGAAATCGGGCTGGACATCCAGGTCACGCCGCAAGGTGCGAACGAGACCGTCAAGGTGACGATCTCCAACCTGGTCAACGGCCTGTCGCTGAACCAAGGGACCGACAAGGGCAACGGGGTCTGGGAGCTGACCCTGGCCCAACTGAACGGCCTGAAGCTGCGAGGCTCGCCGAGCGCCTGGGCGGACCTGACGGGGACCACCGCCCTGACCATCACGGCGACGGCCACGGAAACCGGCGTCACGCAGACGGCCTCGACCAGCCAGGCGTTGAACATCGTCATCAACGGCAAGCCCACCAGCGTCAGCGGGCCGGCGACCCTGACCGTCGACGAGTCGACCGCCAGCATCGTCGCGCAGGGGACGCCGATCGGCACGTTCTCGGGCGTCGATCCGGACGGCGACGGCCTGACCTTCTCGCTGGAGAACTTCGCCGACATCTTCCAGTTCGTGGGCGCCCAGCTGCAGGTCAAGGACGGCGCGAGCCTGAACTACGAGGCCAAGCAGACCTACGACATCGTCGTCCGCGCCACGGATCCGAGCGGCCTGTGGGTCAATTCGACCTTCACGGTTCGCATCAATCCCAAGCCGGAGGCGCCCAACCGTCCGACCTTGTCGGGCGGCTCGCTGAAGCTTCAGGAAAACACCGGCGGCGGGCAGATCGTCGCCACCCTGTCGGGCTCGGTCGACCCCGACGGCACGACCTTCGCCAACGGCTCGACCGTGACCTACGAGATCGCGGACGACAACCTGGGCTGGTTCCAGATCGTCAACGGCGGCCAGGTGCAGCTCAAGCCGAGCGTGGTCCCGAACTTCGAAGCGCTGAAGGCTCTCATCGCCAGCAATTCGAGCCTGACCCTGACCGACGATGACAATAACGGACGCCAGGAGGTCACCTACACGGTGCACGGCGGCGCCTACGGCGTCGACGGCCTGCGCTCGCCGGTCACCAACGCGATCGTGGTTCGGATCGAGGACGTCAACGAGGCGCCGAACACACCCACGCCTGGCACGGCGTCCTGGGTGATGGACGAGGGCTTGACCTCCGCGGGGGCGACGGTCGCGGTCTTCTCCGCCATCGACCCCGACGGAACCAACCCGACCTTCCAGCTGGTTTCCGATCCGCTGTCGCTGTTCAACATCAACAAGGATACCGGAGCCCTTACCTGGCAGGGCCGGGCGGTGGACTTCGAGGCGTTGATCGGCCAGGCCAGGGCCGGGCAGAACGGCATGAGCGTCCAGGTCGTGGGCGGCCAGGAGCAGATCCTCTATTCAGCCCAGGTCCGCAGCTACGATGGCCAGTACCTCTCGCCGGGCGTCTCCACCGTCTCGGTGACGATCCGCAACATCAACGAAAAGCCCAACGCGCCGATCGAGATCGGCGGCCTGGGGATCATCAACGAGGGCGTCTACACCGACCAGGCCCTGCGCATCTTGCGTTCGGATGATCCCGATGGCGGGACGGCGCCGGTCTATATGACGGCCAATGCCTCGGGGGCGTTCTTCGTCAGCGGCAACGCGGTCTATCTGAACCGCGGCGTCAGCATCGATTTCGACGAGCAATGGCGTCTGGGGGCCTCGGCCGACCGTTACTTCGGCGACGTGGATGGCGACGGACGGGTCGATCTGGCCCTGCGGGTCGGCGTGCAGGGCAACGACGGCCAATATTGGTCGGACCCGACCTCGACCTGGGTGTGGTTCCGGGACGTCAACGAAGCGGCGGACTTCAACTACAATCAGGGCGGCACGTTCCTCGTCAGCGAGAACGCGCCCGGCGCGGGCCAGACCTCCATCGGCACGGTGGCGGTCGATGATCCGGATACCCAGTCCTATTTCCGCAAGCAGCGCTTCTCGATCTCCACCAACGACTATGTCTCCATCAACGGGGAAACGGGCGAGCTGATCCTGCAGCGCCAGATGGACTTCGAAACGGTCGGCAGCGTGGCCGTCCAGGTCACGGTCCAGGACTGGGACAATCCGGCGCTGACCAGAAGCCGCTGGTTCACCGTCCAGGCGACCGACGAGAATGAGCGTCCCGGCGGAACGATCGGTGGTCGGACGTTCTACAACAGCGCCAAGAACGGGGTGATCGAGGCCATCCACACGATGCTGTATTGGGATGACGAAGCGGCGCCGCTGAGTCAGAGCCTGATCACGATCGAGGGGGCGGACCACATCTCGACCGGCGAGATCTCGCTTCAGGGCCAGGACGTGATCAATGATCGCATCAGGTTCAAGTTCCCGGTCGGCGCCTATAACGAGGGCAAGGTCGGCGTCGTCATCACCGACTACCATGGCGCCTCGAGCATTGCGGTGATCGCCTACCGTCGCCGCACGGACGTCAAGAACTACGACATCGGCCCGTCGTCGCCGATCATGTTCGACCTGACCGGGCAGGGGCTGAAGTTCACCAGCCTCGCCGACAGCGAGATCATGTTCGACCAGGACGGCGACGGACAGAAGGACGTCACCGGCTGGGCCAAGGCCGGCACCGGCATGCTCGTGCTCGACCGCAACGGCGACGGGGTTATCAACAACGGTTCGGAGATCAGCTTCACCGCCGACGTGTCGAACGGCGTGTCGGACCTGGAGGGGCTGCGGGCCTACGACAGCAACGCGAACGGCTTCTTCGACAGCGCCGACGCCCAGTTCTCGGCCTTCCGTGTCTGGGACGACGTCAACCAGGACGGGGTCAGCCAGGCCAGCGAGCTGAAGGCCCTGAGCTATTACAATATCAGCGCGGTCAACCTGACGCTGACCCGGACCAACGAAAACCCCGAAGGCGCGACCGACAACGTGCTCTACGGCACCAGCGAGTTCGTCCGCACCAACGGCACCAAGGGTCTCGTGGGCGACGTGGTGCTGGCCTATCAGCTTCCGGCGCTGGAGATCGAGTATCTGGGCGAGTATGCCTCGGTCGAGGCCTACAAGGCCGCCGATCCCTACTACCAGGTCACCACGCGCCTGAACGGCACGGCCGCGGCCGAGACGCTGAACGGGTCAGTCGAGGCCGAAATCATCGCCGGCGGCAAGGGCGCCGACCAGGTCAAGGGCGGCGGCGGTTCCGACACCTATGTCTGGAACCTCGGCGACGGCGCCGATGTGATCACCGACGACGGGACGGGCGGCGGCGACGTCGACACCCTCTACATGACCGACGTGATGAGCAACGACGTGCTGCTCACCCAGACGGGCCAGGATGTGACGGTCAAGGTGATCTCGACCGGCGAGACCCTCACCCTGAAGAACCAGCGCGCCGGCGGCGGCGCGGGCGTCGAGCGCATGGTCTTCAAGGACCTGATCCGCGTCGACGGCGAGATCGCCGCCGGCATCGCGGTTCGCGGGACCAATGCGAGCGAGACGCTGCAGGGCGCCAGTTCCGCTGACAACCTGATCGGCGGCCTGGGCGACGACACCCTCGTCGGCGGCGGCGGTTCGGACGTCTACGCCTACAAGTCGGGCGACGGGGCCGACGTCATCGACGAACTGGCCGACAGCGCCGGGGTTCCAGGCTTCGACATCCTGGACCTTGGCGACCTTGGCGCGGCGCAGGTCACCCTGGGCGTCTCGGGCTCGGACCTGACCGTCCGTATCAACGCGACCGGACAAACCATCCGGGTGCTGGGCCAGTTCGCCACGGATCTGGCGCTGACCGCCGGCGACAACGCCGGACGCGGCGTCGAGCAGATCCGCTTCACCGGCGGAGCGTCGCTCAGCCGCGAGCAGATCTTCAAGCAGGTCATGGACGGCCAGACCGGCCAGGGCAACCAGGGCACGATCTGGGCCGACACCATCCTCGGCGGCGCGGGCGCGGAGACCATCACGGGCCTGGCCGGCGACGACGTGTTGTTCGGCTTCGGCGGCGCCGACGTCATTTACGGCGGCGAAGGCCACGACCAGATCGGCGGCGGCGCCGGTGACGACAAGATCTCCGGCGGCGAGGGCTACGACACCATCATCTACGATGGTCCGGTGACCAACTACACCTTCTCGCGCAACGCCGACGGCACAGTGAAGGTGACCGCCAAGACCGGTACCGACGGTGTCGACACCCTCGACGGCGTGGAGGCCTTCTGGTTCGAGGCCGACAGCCAGTGGCGCGGCATCCAGGAAATGGTCGGCGACTACGGCACAGAAGGCGACGACGACTTCCTGCTCGGCTCGGCCAACGACGACAACCTCTATGGCCTGGGCGGCGCCGACCAGTTGTTCGGCGGCGCGGGCAAGGACAAGATCTACGGCGGCGCGGGCGAGGACCTGATCTACGGGCAAGCCGGCGACGACGTGATCGACGGCGGGGCGGGCGACGATGAGATCGGCTACGCCGGCAAGCGTGTGAACTTCACGTTCAGCCGCAACGCCGACGGGTCGGTGACGGTCGTCGACAGCACCGGCGTTGAAGGAACCGACCGTCTGATCAATGTGGAATACCTGTACTTCGCGGGCGATCCGTCGGGCGCGATGATAAGCGACGTGGTTGTCGGCTACGGGACCGCGGCGGCCGACACCATCAACGGCGCCGGCGGCAAGGACAACATCTACGGCCTGGCCGGAGACGACACCTTGCAAGGCTTTGGGGGCGACGACCGGATCGACGGCGGCGACGGCTCCGACACGGCGGCTCTCAGTCTCCTGCGCGCCAACTACAGCTTCGTGCGCAACGCCGACGGTTCGGTGAAGATCACCGCGCTCAGCGGCGCCGAAGGCGTCGACACGCTGATCGGGGTCGAAACCGTCCTGTTCAAGGGCGACAACACCCGGGTCGCCGTCCAGGAACTGGTGGCGCTGAAGGGCACGGCGGGCAACGACGCCCTGTTCCAGGGCACGTCCTATGCCGAGACGATGTATGGCCTGGCGGGCGATGACGGCATTCGCGGCCTGGGCGGCGACGACTTCATCGACGGCGGAGCCGGCTACGACACCGCCCTCTATCTGGGCGTCTCGACCAACTACACCTTCTCGCGCAACGCCGACGGCTCGATCAAGGCCACGGCGGTGGCTGGCGCCGAAGGCACCGACACCTACGTCAACATCGAGGCGGTCTATTTCGAGGGCGACGGGGTCTGGAAGGCGATCACCGACCTTGTGCCGTCGGGCATCTACGGCACGACCGGCAATGACACGGTGACCGGAACCAGCGCCGCTGAGAGCCTCTACGGCCTGGCCGGGGACGACACGCTGCAAGGCCTGGCCGGAAACGACCGGATCGACGGCGGGGCCGGCGCAGACACGGCCGTTTTCGCCCTTCAACGCACCAACTACACCTATTCGCGCAACAGCGACGGGTCGGTGAAAGTGACCGCCACCAGCGGGACGGACGGCGTGGACACGCTCTACGACGTGGAAACCGTCCTGTTCCAGGGCAACAACACCAGGGTCGCCGCGCTCGACCTCGTAGCCCTGAAGGGAACGGCCGGCGCCGACTCGCTGATGGAAGGAACCGCCCTCCAGGAATGGATGTACGGTTTGGGCGGGGATGACAGCATTCGCGGCTGGGGCGGCGACGACCGCATCGACGGCGGCGCCGGCTACGACACCGCGCTCTACTACGGCGCTTCGACCAACTACACCTTCTCGCGCAACGCCGACGGCGCCATCCAAGCCACCGCCCTGGCGGGCTCGGAAGGCAACGACACGCTGGTCAATGTGGAAGCGGTCTACTTCGAGGCCGACGAAACCTGGGCGGCCATCGACGATCTGGTCGGCCTGACGGTCAACGGCACGACGGGCAACGACGACTGGGTGGCCGGCGCCGGCGGCTCCGACGTCCTCAACGGCCTGGCTGGCGACGACAGCCTCTATGGCGGCGGCGGCAACGACGTCATCCACGGCGGCGCGGGCTACGACACGCTCGTCTACGACCAGGGGATGAGCAACTACGTCTTCACCCAGAACACCGACGGCACCGTGCGCGTGCGGGCTCTGAGCGGAAACGAGGGCATCGACACGGTCGACGGCATCGAGGCGGTCTATTTCGACAGCACTGGCGAGTGGGCCACCCTGGCTTCGCGCATCAGCGGCCAGACCCCGCCCGTCGTCCTTGATCTGGACGGCGACGGGGTGGAGCTGGTGTCGCGGGCGTCCTCATCCGTGACGTTCGACATGCTGGGCGACGGGGTCCGGCGCAACACCGGCTGGGTCGCCTCCGACGACGGCCTGCTGGTGCTCGACCGCAACGGCGACGGGGTGATCGGCGACGCTTCGGAAATCTCGTTCAAGAACGACCTGCCGGGCGCCGTGTCCGACCTGGAAGGCCTGGCGGCGTTCGACAGCAACAAGAACGGCTGGTTCGACGGCGGCGACGCGCGCTTCGGCGAGTTCAAGGTCTGGCGCGATCTCAACCAGGACGGCGTCAGCCAGACCGCCGAACTGGGCGGCCTGGCCGACTACGGGGTCACCGCGATCGGCCTGACCTTGTCGCTGACCGGCGCCAAGCCGGAAGGCGCGGTCGACAACGTGATCTACGCCACCTCGGCCCTGGTGCGGGGCGGCGGTCTGGTGGGCACGGTCGGGGACGTCATGCTGGCCTACGGGCCGACCACGCCCGCCGGCTCTGGCGCCTCCGGCGACGCGGGCGKGGGGGCGGCCAAGCCGGGGGGCGTGGACCGCAACGCCGACGAGACTTCCAAGCCGAGGAAGGCGAGCCTGGCTCAGTCGATACGGCAGGCCATGGAAGCGAACGCCCAGAAGCTTCGCGGCCAGGCTTGGGACGCGTCCCTGGCTCCCTTGCCCAACGAGACCGGCGAGCTGGGCGTCCGGCGCAACGCCGATCGCTTCGGCCCGCTTGCCTCCGATCCGAGCCAAGCTTATGAGGCGCGGCTTTCGCAGGCCGATGTCGACGTCGCGCCCTCGATCCAGGCCGGGCGTTCGGCGCTGGACAAGGACGTGGCCCTGGCCGGCCGGTTGCGCTTCCAGATGATCAACGCCATGGCGGCGTTCAATCCTTCGGGCGGGGCGGACATCGGCATCGCGTCGCGCGACAGACCCAGGACCGCGGCCCTGCTGACCACGCTTCCCAGTTACGGACAGATTACATGACGACGACTTCCACAGAGACGCCGCAGCGGCCGCCGACCTCCACCGTGGCGGAGGCGCTGGGACAGATCGTCTGGTTGTTCGATCAGTCGCCGCTGCACCGTGAACTGAAGATCAAGGATCTGACCTCGTCGATCGCGCCGGCGATCCTGACCGGTCAGTTCCGGATTTTCCGGTTCGGGCCGACGCCGGCTTTCGCCGGCTCGGACCCTTCGGAGTTTCTGAAGCTTGGCATGAGCCGCGAGGACCTGGAGCGTCTGCCGTTGGGCTTGGCGCTCTGGGCCTTGCTCTCGGAGGAGGCCGAGGCGCGTCTGGAGGCCGGCGAGCGGTTGTCGGCGAGCGATTGGACTTCGGGCGACCGGTTGTGGTTGGTGGAGATGATTTCTCCCTTCGCCACGCCGGAAAACAAGCTCACCGAAGTGATGCTGCTCGACCTGATAAACGGCCCGTTCAAGGGGCGGGCGTTCAGCCTGCACCGCACGGATCCGGCCACCGGCGTGCGCAAGAAGGTGACGACCGGCGAAGCGACCTAGCTCCGACGAGCCGGCCTGATCCTCGAGGGCCGCGCCCCCGGAGCGCGATTTTCCGCACGCGGCCCGGCGTTTCGACGCCGGCCGTTTTCTTTATGTCCGTGACGCGTCTTTTGTCCGTGTGGGCATTGAATTTCGAGGCGCGCGGCGCCAATTCGAAAGCGCTGAAGGCGGGCGGTCGGAACGCTCAAGTCGGAATCGGGGATCTAGAAGACCGTGGGACGACCCCAGAAGGACGAGACGGGTCTGGTGCGCCAGGCCCATGCGCTGACCGCCGACCTGACGACGCCGGATCGCACGATCTATTGGCTGGATCTGGTCCTGACGGCGACGGCCGCCTGGGGCGGTCTGTGGCTGGCCGCCACGGCCCATCATCCGGACGTGGTCGTCGCGGCCGGCCTGGTCGGCCTGCTGGCCCTCTATCGCGGCCTCAGCTTCATCCATGAGATCAGCCATCTGCGCCCCAAGGACGTGCCGGGCTTCCGGCTGGGCTGGAACCTGCTGATCGGCGTGCCGCTGATGACGCCGTCGATGATGTACGAGGGCGTGCACAACCTGCACCACGCCAAGGACCGTTTCGGCACCGCCCGCGACCCGGAATACCTGCCGCTGGGCCGTTATTCGCCGTTCAAGCTGGGGCTGTTCGCCCTGATCTCGCTGTTGGCCCCGCTGGGCGTGATCCTGCGCTCCGGGGTCCTGATCCCGCTGTCGTTCGTGATCCCCGGCGTGCGGCGCCTGGTGAAGACCAAGCTGTCGGCCCTGGTGATCAATCCCGACTTCGTGCGCGAGGACAACGACAAGACCCGGCCCGACTGGCTGGCCCAGGAGCTGGGCGGCTGGCTGTGGTGCTGGAGCATGGCGGCCCTGACGATCGCCGGCGTCGTGCCCGTGCGCGCGGTGGTGACCTGGTTCGCGCTGTTCTCGCTGGCCACCTTCGTCAACCAGCTGCGGACCCTGGTCGCCCACTATTGGGAGAACGACGGCGAGCGGATGAGCTTCGAGGAGCAGTTCCTCGACTCGGTCAACGTGCCGCCGCCGGCCCTGCTGCCGTTCCTGTGGGCCCCCGTGGGCCTGCGTTACCACGCCCTGCACCACCTGCTGCCGCGCCTGCCGTACCACAACCTGGGCAAGGCCCACGCGCGGCTGTCGGCCCAACTGGCGGAGACCTCGCCCTATCACCGGGTCGAGGAGAAGAGCCTGTTCCTGGCGCTGGGCAAGCTGTTCCGGCGCGCCGGCGGGGCGCCGGCCCTAGCGACCGAGGTCGACGCGGTCGAACGCCAGAGCGCCTGAGGGTTCCCCAGAGGGGGGCGGTTTCGGCAGGGACTGGCGCAGGGCCCAGGCCGCGCCGGTCAGCGACAGGGCCACCGCCGTCATCGTCCATTCCAGGTGGCTGCCGGGCGCGCCGATCACGCGCGGGATGTGCAGCAGCACGACGAAGCTGGCCATCATCGCCGTCAGCAGGCTGGCCGCCAGCCGGGGCATGACGCCGAACAGGATCGCCAGCCCGGCCGCCAGGTGGCCGGCGCCGGTCGCATAGGCCCAGAACAGCGGGTAGGGGATCCAGCCCGGCACCATCTTGGCGGTGAAGTCGGCATAGGCGAAGTGGCTCAGCCCGAACACCAGCGGGCACAGGCCATAGATCAACCGCGCGGCCAGCCGTAGCCGGTCGTTGGCCGGCTCGGCCGACATCGCGAACAGGGCAAGGCCGCCGGCCGACAGCGACAGGGTCTCGGCCAAGCCCAGCCACGAGCCGACGCTGCCGGGCGCGGCGGCGGTTTCGGGGCCATGCAGGGCGACCCAGGCCAGATAGACCAGGGCCAGCCCCGCCGAGGCCGGGCGGGCGGCGCGCGACCACAGCACGGCCAGGCCCAGCGCCAGCATCACCGCCCCGCTGAGCAGGGCCAACGCATGATGCCCGGGCAGGTCCTTGGGCACGGGCTGCCATTGCAGCGCGAAGTCGCCGAAGACCAGGCCGATGATCCCCAGCGCCATCGCGCCGAGGCCATAGGGAACGCCGTCGCGGTTCATGAACCCTCCCGTCCAGAAAGGGCGAGGTTGGCCCGCCGTTCGTTGCGTGACTTGGGGTTTGTTGCGCTCGGCCTGTTGCCCAACACCGGGGAGGCGGGTTCTATGGGCGCGCACCCTGACGGAGGCGCCGCATGTTCCGCGTCGAGACCCACGGCCCCGCCTTGCCCGCCCGCTCGACGCTGTATGGCGCGGGTGAAGCGCGCTGCGCCACGGACGCTTCGGCTCCGATCGAGAAATACTACGTCGGCCCGGCCATCGGCGTCGTCGTGGCGGGGACCTTCGACTATGCCGGTCGCCACGGGCGCGCCCGGGCGACGCCCGGCGCGATCCTGCTGGGCAACGCCGGCGAGGCCTTCGACTGCCGCCACCTGGACGCCGGCGGCAACCGCCGGGCGGTGATCGCCCTGCATCCGGACCTGCTGGCTGAGGTGGCCAACGATTGCGGGCTGGACGATGTCGACTTCGCGGTCTCGGCCCTGGCCCCGTCGCGCGAGACCGCGCCGCTGTACGGCGCGGTGCGCCGGGCGGCGGGCGGATTGCGGCTGGGCGACGAGGAGGTGATCGACCTGACGGCCCGCGCCCTGACCCTGGGACGCCGCACGCGGCGGGCCGCGCCGTCGGCGGTCGAGCGCCGGCGGATCCGCGAGGTGGTCCGGCATCTGGATGTCGCCTACGCCGAGCCTTGCGGGCTGGAGAGCCTGGCCGCCATGGGCCAGGTCAGCCGCTTCCACTTCATTCGGCTGTTCCGGGCGGTGACCGGCGAGAGCCCGCGCCAGTATCTGATCGGCGCGCGGCTGCGGGCCGCCGCCGACCGGCTGACCGACACCGCCGAGCCGATCACCCGCATCGCCTTCGACATCGGCTTCAACGACATCTCGCACTTCAACGCCACGTTTCGGCGCGCGTTCGGGCTGTCGCCGACGGCGTGGCGGAAGATGGCTTAAGCAGGAGGTGACCGCATGTGGCCATTTCGGAAAAAACCAGCGGCGCCAGCGATCGCCTGGTTCGGCGGCGAGGACGCGGCCATGAAAGCCGCCATCGCCAAAGCCCAGGCGGGTCTTCCCGAGTTCAAGTCGATGGTCGCCGGACAAGGCGATCCGGGGCGGGCGATCGAGGTCGCGCTGGTCAAGTACGGCTTCGCGGCCAAGACCAGGGGCGCGGAAGTCGAGCATGTCTTCCTGGGCGACGTGCATGCCAAGGACGGCGCGTTGTGGGGCGTGGTCAACGCCGACCCGGTCTATACCGATGAGGTGTCGGAGGGCGACATGGTCATGATCGAGGACGCGCGGGTCTCCGACTGGCTCTACGTCATCGACGGCAAGGGGACCGGCGGCTTCACCTTTAAGCTGATGTGGAAGGCGTTCTCACCGGAGGAAAAGGCCGCCTACGGCGGCCAGCCTCCGTTCCTGTGGCTGGCGCATCAGCTTTCCGATTAGCGGGCGCCTAGCCGCCCAGCGCGCTCACCACCGTCTCGCACAGCCGGTGCGTCTCCAGGGCGTCCAGCGCCGACAGCCGGCGGCCGTCTCGCACGGCGCTCAAGAAGTGCTCGCACAACCCCTCGAAGCCGCGCTGGCGGCCGACCGAGGTCCAGTCGCCGCGCCGGGTGAGGTGGTCCTGGGCCGACTGGTCGACGACCTGGGCCATGTCGACGATCCGCCGCTTGGCGCCGGCCCCCGAGACTTCCAGCGTTTCCTCGTTCGAACCGCTGACCCGGTTCATGATCCCCAGGCCGTCGCGGTCGGCGCCCGACAGCGACAGCGCCACGTGCTGCAGCAGTCCACCCTCGACCCGGCCATGCACCCGCGCGTCGTTCGCGCCAGGGGCCATGAAGCGCAGGGTGTCGACCACGTGGATAAAGTCGTCGAACACCACGCGGCGGGTCTGGTCGGCTTGGTCGGCGCGGTTCTTCTGCATCACCGTCAGCGGCAGATCGAGAGCCGCGGCGTCCTGGTAGACCGGGGCGAAACGGCGGTTGAAGCCGACCATCAGCGACACGCCGCGCGTCTGCGCCAAGTCGACCAGGGCCTCGCTGTCGGCGGTGTTGTCGGCCAGCGGCTTGTCGACCATCGTCGGCACGCCGGCCTCCAGCAGGCGGCGGACGATGTCCGGATGGGCGGAGGTCGCCGCGTGGACCAGGGCGCCGTCCAGGCCTTCGCCCAAGGCCGTGTCGAGCTCGCCGTGCAGCCGCTCCACCCGCCAGGCCGCGCCCAGGTCGGCCAGGGCCTGGGCGTTGCGGGTGACGAACACCAGATCGACGTCCGGGCGCGGACCCAGCACGGGCAGATAGGCTTTCCGGGCGATGTCGCCCAGGCCGATCATGGCGATGCGGAGGGTCATGAAATCCCCAAGGCGAGCAGGTGGTCGGCGAGGGCGGCGGCGTCCCAGGCGTCGGCCCGGGGCGCGAGGAACAATGCCGCGCCTTCCAGGAACGGCGTCAGGGCTTGGGCGGTCTGGGCCAGGTTGGGGGCGTCGAGGCTCTCGCTCATCACGACCGCCGCGACCCGCGCCTTGGCGGCGCGCAGGGCGACCAGGGCGGTCAGGACGTGGCTGATCGTGCCCAGGTACGAGCCCGCCACCAACAGCACCGGTGCGCCCAGGGCGGCGATCATGTCCAGATTGGTCTCGCCGTCGGTCAGGGGCGACATCACCCCGCCGGCCCCCTCGACCAGCAATAGGCCGTCGCGGATCTCGGCGGCGCGGGCCACGGCGTCGATGACCATGTCGTCGAGCACGAGGGTCTCGCCCTCCAGCCGAGCGGCGATGTTGGGCGACAGCGGGGCGAGGTAGCGGCGGGGGGCGATGCGGAACACCGCGCCGGGATCGCCCAGGGCGGCGGCCAGCCGAGCCGGGTCGCTGCCGGCCGCGTCCTTGGGGTCGAAGCCGCTGACCACCGGCTTGAAGGCGTCGACGGTCGCGCCCCGGGCCTTCAGGGCGCGGATCAGGGCGCAGCTGACATAGGTCTTGCCGATGTCGGTGCCCGTGCCGGTGACGAACAGGGTGGGCATCAGGCGCGCGCCTTCACATAGGGCTTCACCAGGGCCGCCAGGCGGGCGATCTCGGCGTCGGGATGCTCGGCGCTGAAGGCGATGCGCAGGCGGGCCTCGCCGGCCGGAACGGTGGGCGGGCGGATGGCCACGACAAGGAAGCCCTCGGCCTCCAAGGCGCGCGAGGCGTCCAGGGCGTCCTGGGCCTCGCCGATGATCACCGGCACGATGGGGCTGGTCGCGGCCGGCAGGCCGACGGCCTGGGTGAAGGCGCGAGCCTTGGCCAGGGGCAGGGCGGTCAGGGCCGGCTCGGCCTGGATGATGTCCAGCGCCGCCAGGGCGGCGGCGGCGGCGGCCGGCGGCAGGCCGGTGGTGTAGACCAGGGTGCGGGCCCGGGTCTTGATCAGGTCGACCACGGCCCGCGAGCCGCAGACATAGCCGCCATACGAGCCCAGGGCCTTGGAGAGGGTGCCCATCTGAAACGGGATCTGGGCCTCGGGGAACAGGGCGGCCGAGCCCCGGCCCTCGGCCAGCACGCCCACGCCGTGGGCGTCGTCCGACAGCAGCCAGGCGTCGTTGGCCTCGCAGACCGCCGACAGCCAGTCCAGCGGGGCGATGTCGCCGTCCATCGAGAACACCCCGTCGGTGGCGACGATGGCGTGGCGGGCGCTGGAACGGTGCTCGGCCAGCAGGTCGGCCAGATGGTCGCTGTCGTTGTGGGCGAACGGGATGATCCGCGCGCCCGACAGCTGGGCCCCGGCCCAGATGCAGGCGTGGGCCAGCTCGTCGACCAGCACGATGTCGCCCTTGCCGGCGAAGGTGGGGATGACGCCGGTGTTGGCCAGATACCCGGAGCCGAACACCACGCAGGCCTCCGTGCCCTTCAGCCGCGCCAGCCGCGCCTCGAGCTCGGAGAGGAGAGGGTGGTCGCCGGTCACCAGCCGTGACGCGCCCGAGCCCGCTCCGTAGGTCTCGATAGCCGCCTGGGCGGCGGCCTTGACCGCCGGGTGCTGCGACAGGCCCAGATAGTCGTTGCAGGAGAAGGACAGCAGCTTGCGGCCGTCGCGCTCGACGAAGGCCCCGGCGGAGCGCTGGGTGGGCTTCAGGCGGCGCAGGAGGCTGGCGGCCTCGAGGCGTTCGATCTTGTCTGCGGCGTAGGTGTCCAGACTGTGCATCACGGTTCCTGTTTGCCCCTCGCAGCGGGAGGGCATAGGCAGTGCGCCCCCGCTAGGCAACGAAGGATCGCGCCATGACTGTCGAAAGCCCCGACTGGCTTGTCGCCGGCGCGCCTCATGTGTGGCGGCCCTATTGCCAGATGAAGACCGCGCGGCCGCCGCTGCCGGTCGTGGCCACGCGCGGCTCGCGGCTGATTCTGGACGACGGGCGCGCGCTGGTCGACGGCCTGGCCTCGTGGTGGACCGCCTGCCACGGCTACAATCACCCGCACATCGCCGCGGCCGTCCGCGAGCAGCTGGAGCGCATGCCGCACGTGATGTTCGGCGGGCTGGCGCATGAACCGGCCTATCGCCTGGCCAAGCGCCTGGCCGACCTGTTGCCGGGCGATCTGAACCACGCCTTCTTCGCCGAGTCCGGTTCGGTCTCTGTCGAGATCGCCATGAAGATGGCGCTGCAGTTCCACATCAATCAGGGGCCAAAAAACAAGGATGGGGCAGGGCGCACCAAGTTCCTGTCGTTCCGGGGCGGCTATCACGGCGACACCCTGGCGACGATGACGGTCTGCGACCCGGAGGAGGGCATGCACAGCCTGTTCGCCGGCGTGATGCCGTCGCAGGTGATCGCCGACCTGCCGGTGGACGCCGCCTCGGAAGCCGCCCTCGACGCCGTGCTGGCTGAAAGGGGCGGGGAGATCGCCGCGATCCTGACCGAGCCGCTGGTCCAGGGCGCGGGCGGCATGCTGTTCCATGCGCCGGAGGTGCTGCGAACCCTCCGCCGCCTGGCCGACAAGCATGGCGTGCTGCTGATCTTCGACGAGATCTTCACGGGCTTCGGCCGCACGGGCGAGCTGTTCGCCATGCAGGCGGCGGGCGTCGAGCCCGACATCGTCACCCTGTCCAAGGCCCTGACCGGCGGGACCCTGCCGCTGTCGGTCGCCGTGGCCTCGACCAAGGTGTTCGAGGCCTTCTGGTCCGACGACGCCGGGGCGGCGCTGATGCATGGCCCCACCTACATGGGCAACGCCCTGGCCTGCGCCGCCGCCAACGCCTCGCTGGACCTGTTCGAGGACGGCGCCTGGCGGGCCGACGTGGCGCGGGTGTCGGCGGCGCTGGCCCGTGGTCTTGAGCCGGTGCGGAGCGCGCCCGGCGTGGTCGATGTCCGCGTGCTGGGCGCGATCGGGGTGGTGGAGTTCGACGCGCCGGTGGCCGTCGGCGCCCTGTGCGACGCCTTCGCCGCCGAGGGGGCGTGGATTCGGCCGATGGGCAAGACCGTGTACCTGACGCCGGCCTTCAACACCCCCGACGCCGACCTCGACATCCTGATGGCCGCGATCCGCAAGGTTGTGGGCGCCGGCGGGGTTGAAGGATCAGGCGGGGTCTGATCCAAGCGAGGCCATGTCGTTGAACACGCCCCAGAGCGGCCCTTTGTCGGCGCTAGAGCGCCTGGCCATCGCGGCCATCATCCTGACCTGGGGCCTGAACAACGCCGCAGCCAAGGTGGCGACCGCCGAGCTGCCGCCGATGATGGTCGGGGCCCTGCGCTTCGCCCTGGCCCTGGCCTTCCTGGCGCCGTTCCTGAAACCGCCGTTCCCATGGTCGCGGCGGCTGCTGGCCATCTGCCTGCTGTCGGGGCCGATCCACTTCGGGATCATCTATGTCGCCTTCGGCATGGCCAAGTCGCTGAGCCCGCTGGTGGTGGCGACCCAGCTGTGGATCCCGTTCACGGCCCTGTTCGCCTGGAAGATGCTGGGCGAAACCATGAAGCCCCTGGCCGTCGGCGGCCTGGTGGTGGCCTTCGTCGGGGTGGCCTGGATGACGCTGGATCCGCACGGCGCGGCCGACCTGCCGGCCATCGTGCTGGGCGTGGTCGCCAGCGCCTGCTGGGCCCTGGCCACGGTGTTCGTGCGCCAGACGCCCGGCGCCAAGCCGTTGCAGGTCCAGGCCCTGACGGCGGTCGTCGCCGCGCCGGTCCTGCTGGTGATGTCGTTCGGCTTCGAGGATAACGTGGTGGAGCGGGTCAGGACCGCCGCGCCGATCGCCTGGGCCTGCGTGGCCTTCGCCGGCGTGGTCTCGACCATCGGGGCCAGCGCCCTGCTGTTCTGGCTGGTCCAGCGCCGCGAGGCGGGCCGGGTGACGCCCTATTTCCTGCTGACGCCGCTGGTCTCGTGCACGATCGGCGTGCTGTTCATGGGCGACGCCCTGTCGCCGCAGTTGGTGATCGGCGCGGCGGCGACGATGGCGGGCGTGGCGCTGGTGGCGCTGACGGCGAAGAAGGTCGTGCCGGCCGAGGGCGAGGCGACTTAAAGGCGGTGCGTCCTTCGAGGCCCGCTTCGCGGGCGCCTCAGGATGAGGAGCGTTTTTGCTGAATTCCTCATCCTGAGGTGCGAGGCGAAGCCGAGCCTCGAAGGACGCAGGGCGCTACTTCACGACCCCGCACGCCACCCGCGCTCCAGCCCCGCCGATCGGCTGGGTCTTGTAGTCGTCCGGGCTGGCATGGACCACGATCGAGGAGCCGTCGGCGTCGAGCAGGGCGGGGCGGCCGCCGGCGCCGTTCAGCGACACCATGGGCGAGTAGACCTCGGCCGTCGCCGCGCCGTCGGCGGCCGCGAACAGGTTGGGCAGGTCGCCGTTGTCGTTGCCGTCCGGGTTCAGCATGCCGTGGACCACGGCGGTGGTGGTGTGGACGTGCGCGCCGGCCGACTTGAAGTCGGGCGTCCCGCAGTCGCCCTTCTCGTGGAAGTGCAGGCCGTGCCAGCCCGGCGTCAGGCCCTTGGCCTCGATTCGCAGCAGCACGCCGTGCGGCGCCTCGGTCAGCGTGGCCGTCCCGATCGTCTTGCCGTCGGCGCCTTTCAGTTCCGCCGTCGCGCTGATGGCGGCGGCCGAGGCCTGGGAAGCGACCAGCAGGCCGGCGGACAGGACGAGGGCGGTCAAACGCATCGGAAACTCCCGGAATGCCAAGGGTTGAGCCTGGGAAGGTGGCGTCTTGGCTAGGGGAATGCTAACTGTTTTTGACGGTTCCGTGTTCGATTCTGACGGCGAAAAATTCCCTTGAGCGACGATCAAAACACCATCCCCGGGTCCCCGGCCTCGCCGGCGTCCCGCGGGGACGTTACCCCCATCAATATCGAGGACGAGCTGCGCCGCTCATATCTCGACTATGCGATGAGCGTGATCGTCAGTCGGGCGCTTCCTGACGCCCGCGATGGTCTCAAGCCTGTGCACCGCCGGGTGCTGTTCTCGATGCACGAGCAGGGCCAGACGCCCGAGCGGCCCTACGTGAAGTCGGCCCGCGTGGTCGGCGACGTGATGGGTAAGTACCACCCGCACGGCGACGCCTCGATCTACTTCACCCTGGTCCGCATGACGCAGTCGTTCTCGATGGGCCTGGTGCTGATCGACGGCCAGGGCAACTTCGGTTCGGTCGACGGCGATATGCCCGCCGCCATGCGTTACACCGAATGCCGCATGGCCCCGCCGGCCATGTCGCTGCTGGCCGACCTGGACAAGGACACGGTCGACTTCCAGGACAACTACGACGGCAAGGAGCAAGAGCCTGTCGTCCTGCCGTCGCGGATTCCCAACCTGCTGGTCAACGGCGCCGGCGGCATCGCCGTCGGCATGGCCACCAACATCCCGCCGCACAATCTGGGCGAGATCATCGACGCCTGCCTGCTGATGATCGATCAGCCGGATGTCACCACCGACCAGCTGCTGGACCTGGTGCCGGGGCCCGACTTCCCGACCGGCGGCGAGATCATCGGCCGCGCCGGCCCGCGCCAGGCGCTGCTGACCGGCCGCGGCTCGGTGATCATGCGCGGCCTGGCCACGGTGGAAGAGATCCGCACCGGCCGCGAAGCCATCGTCATCACCGCCATCCCCTATCAGGTGAACAAGTCGAACCTGGTCGAGTACATCGCCGAAATGGTCCGCGATAAGCGGATCGAGGGCATTTCCGACATCCGCGACGAGTCCAACCGCGACGGCATGCGCATCGTGGTCGAGCTGAAGCGCGACGCCTCGGGCGAGGTGATCCTCAACCAGCTCTACCGCTTCACGGCGCTGCAAAGCTCGTTCGGCGTCAACATGCTGGCCCTGAACCGCGGCCGTCCCTCGCAGATGGGCCTGCGCGAACTGATCGACATCTTCGTCAAGTTCCGCGAAGAGGTGGTCGTCCGACGCACCAAGTTCGAGCTGGGCAAGGCGCGCGACCGCGGCCACGTCCTGGTCGGCCTGACCATCGCTGTCGCCAATATCGACGAATTCATCCACATCATCCGCTCGTCCAAGGATCCGACCGAGGCTCGCGAGCGCCTGGTGGCCAAGGCCTGGCCGGCCGGCGACATGCTGCCGCTGGTCGAGCTGATCGCCGACCCGCGCACGGTCCAGGAAGAGGGCGGCCTGATCCGCCTGACCGACGAACAGGCCCGCGCCATCCTGGCGCTGACCCTGTCGCGTCTGACCGGCCTGGGTCGTGACGAGATCGGCAACGAGGCCGCCACCCTGGCCGACGCCATCAAGGGTTATCTCGACCTGCTGTCGGACCGCGCCAACATCATGGCCGTGGTCCGCGAGGAGCTGGTGGAGGTGCGCGAGAAATTCGCCATCCCGCGCCGCTGCGCGATCGTCGACGGCGACGCCGACATGGAAGACGAGGACCTGATCGTCCGCGAGGACATGGTCATCACCGTCACCCTGGGCGGCTATGTGAAGCGCACGCCGCTGGCCGCCTATCGCACCCAGCACCGGGGCGGCAAGGGCAAGTCGGGCATGGCCACCAAGACCGAGGACGCGGTCACCCGCGTGTTCTCGGCCTCGACCCACTCGCCGCTGCTGTTCTTCACCTCGGGCGGCAAGGTCTACAAGATGAAGGTCTGGCGTCTGCCGCAGGGCGTCGCCAACAGCCGCGGCAAGGCGTTCGTCAACCTGCTGCCGATCGAGCCGGGCGAGACCATCACCTCGATCCTGACGCTTCCGGAGGACGAGGCCACCTGGGACGGCCTGGACGTGATGTTCGCCACCCGCTCGGGCAGCGTGCGTCGCAATAAGCTGAGCGACTTCGTGGACGTTCGCCGCAACGGCAAGATCGCCATGAAGCTGGACGAAGGCGACGGCATCGTCGGCGTGGCCGTCTGCGACAGCAGCAAGGACATCCTGCTCAACACCGCCTCGGGCCGCTGCATCCGCTTCTCGACCGACGAAGTGCGGGTGTTCGCCAGCCGCGACTCCACCGGCGTGCGCGGCGTGCGCCTGGCGCAGGGCGACAGCGTCATCTCGATGAGCGTGCTGCGCAACGTCGACGCCACCCCGGCTGAACGCGCCGCCTACCTCAAGCACCAGCGGGCCCTGGCCCGGGCTCTGGGCGAGGAAGGCGAGGAGGCTCCGGCCGCTGCTGAAGAGGGCGAGGATGAGGGCGGCGAGGCCAGCCTGACCCCCGAACGCATCGCCGAACTGGGCGCGGCCGAGGAAATCCTGCTGACGGTGTCGTCGGAAGGCTTCGGCAAGCGCACCAGCGCCTACGACTATCGCCGCACCGGTCGCGGCGGCCAGGGTCTGACCGCCCAGGATCTGTCCAAGCGCGGCGGCAAGCTGGTCGGCTCGTTCCCGGTCGATGAAAGCGACCAGATCCTGCTGGTCACCGACGCCGGTCAACTGATCCGGGTGCCGGTCTCGCAAATTCGTGTTGCAGCGCGGAATACCCAAGGGGTAACCATCTTCCGCACCGCCGCCGACGAACACGTCGTCAGCGTCGAGCGTCTCGCCGAAACCGGCGGCGACGACACGGGTAGCGAAAATGGGACGGGCGACGAAAACGAGGCGGACGAGACCTCGTAAGCGACCCAAAGCAGGGGGCCATCGGGCGTACGCCCGGGTGAGGAAAAGCATGCGGATCGGTCTCTATCCGGGGACGTTTGACCCGGTCACCAACGGCCACCTCGACATCATCGGTCGGGCGGTCAAGCTGGTCGACAGGCTGGTGATCGGGGTGGCTGTGAACATCGGCAAGGGGCCGCTGTTCTCGCTGGACGAACGGGTCGAGATGGTGCGCCGCGAAACGGCCCACCTGACCAAGATCGCCGAGATCGAGGTCCGGCCGTTCGACAGCCTGCTGATGTATTTCGCCCGCGAGGTCGGGGCCCAGATGATCGTGCGCGGCCTGCGGGCCGTGGCCGACTTCGAATACGAATTCCAGATGACGGCCATGAACCAGCAGCTCGACCGCGAGATCGAGACCGTGTTCCTGATGGCCGACCCGCGCCACCAGGCCATCGCCTCGCGGCTGGTCAAGGAGATCGCGGCCCTGGGCGGCGACGTCCACAAGTTCGTGCCGCCGGGCGTGGCCGAACAACTGCTGGCCAAGCTGGCGAAGTAGGGCGGCGCGATCCTGGCTGGCGGCCGCTAGACGCGTTCGAGGCATTGTCTGCTTACGACCCAACGCGGACACTTGCCACTCGGCGAAAACGCTCAGGCTTGTAGACTTGCACGCAGCAAATCGAGGTCGGACGCGCGGAACTGCATGCGCGATATAGCCCCCATCCGAGCCTTTGTGCTTTTGCTGTAGACAAGAAGAGCAGGAAAGCCGCCGAGGTCGCCCGACCGCCCCTCCTTCAATTCGACATCGCCGCGTCGCACCCGCCACCGAACAAGGCCGAACTGACGATACTCCAACCAGTCTGTAGTCAGTTTGATGCGCAGCGATGCGACGAACTGCCAGAAGAACACGCCCATCATCATCAGAGCGGCGCCGGCGAGGTATTCTTTGGCGGGGAAAACCGCATAGAGGCCGCAGCTGATAAACGGCATACCGATGACTAGCATCGTGTAGCGCACGGGAGCGACGGGCCTAAGTGTTGTCTGAAACTCCACCATACTGCTAACCTACAGGTCGAGATGTCCGACATCCACCCTTAGCTGTCGTTCGGAAGGTCTGGTTATTGGCGCTCCGGCCTAAGGTCCGCTTTGAGCGCCGAGGCCAGTTTCCGCTTTCGACCCTGAGCGGACGTTCATCAGGCCGATGTCTGTTCAGCCTAAGCAGCGTTCGGTCGGCCGAACCGGGCCAGATAGTCCTCAATAAGCGAAACCAATTCCTCTGTGGACACCGGCCAGGCGCCGCCAAGTTCTAAATCACTACCGCCTGGCTTCGCGACGAGTTTCACAATCCGTGCAGACCTAATCTGCAATACATCGATTTGACGGATATCGGCCCACCGCCGGTAAAAGGTCGCGAACAAATAGTGGAAAGCGATGCCATCGCCGTCCAGGACCAATCTAGAGGGCCAGACCAGCTGGAGCGTCCACATGCCGCCAACCAGAGGGAATAGACCTAGTGCCGCCCAACCGGCGATCATCGCCTTTTCACTTGAATGCTCTTTGACGAGCCACACCCCAATCACAACCAAACCGATTGAGCCCAGGCACATCAAGGCCGTCTTGCCGCGCGATGCCGCGATAACCCGCGTGTTACTATCGGTCATTCTCATCCTACCGCCAACGCCACCGCGCCTGCAGTGATCCGTGCCGAAGCCGAGCTTAGCTTGGGAATAGCCGACGACCACCCCTAGCTGACCTTCGTTCAGTCCGCTTGCCGGCACGGCGCCCAAGGTCCGCTTTCAGACGCGCGCCTTATTCCCAAGCCCCGACCCTACTCGGGGACTATGCGGCGACGCCGACAATGGCAATGACGGTGAGCAAGGCAAGCCAGATCAAACCTATTGGCATTATTGCGAGCCAGACCGTGCGCCAACGCACTACGCTCCGGAATTTCTTGGGGTCGTTTGCGCGATAGACAGTTCGCC
>NZ_JBFUAW010000027.1:0-53134 GCF_056406095.1 Caulobacter sp. P1_D6
CCCCCACCCGTAGGGATATAAATACACCCGCACGCGAGGACAGCGCCGAGTTCGACCCCCACCCGTAGGGATATAAATACACCCGCACGCGAGGACAGCGCCGAGTTCGATCTGTTCTGGACGACCTACCCCCGGAAGATCGGCAAGGACGACGCCCGGCGAAAGTTCGTGGCGGCGATCCGTGGCGGAGCGACGATCGGCCAGCTTGTCGCCGGAGTGACCCGCGACCGACAGCGGCAATGGCTGGACCGGCCACCGGACATGATCCCCCACCCGGCGACCTGGCTGAACCAGGGCCGGTGGAAGGACGAACCCGAACAGCATCAACCCCAGGCCCAGGGCCAACCCCATGAACGCCGTCACCCACCAACCGACAAGTTCGAGCGCCATCAGGCAAATCTTGAGCGAGCTGTCGCCGGGTCTCAACTCGCTGCTCGCCTTCGAGCCATCGAACCTGAGGGCAGTTTCTGAGATCGCCAGGACTCCGATGTTGCTGGACGAGTGCCGCCGGGTGCTGCCCGCGATCCGGGGCCGCGCCACGCTGCCGGCGACGAACGACGAGGTCGAGCAGATCATCGGCGCCAAGTTCGCCACCTACCGCCAGCCCGAGCGCACGGACGCCGAATGGGCGATGTTCTGGGCCGACTACCACACCGTTCTCGCCGATGTGCCAGGCTCCGCCCTCAAGGCCGCGATGGACGCGATCCTGAAGGATCCGAAGATCGAATTCCTCCCCAAGCCCGCCAAGCTTCGGGAGATCGCCCTGATGACCGAGAACCGCGCCGTGCGGGCTTTCGACCGCGCTCGCCAGGCTATCGAGATGGCCGACAAGCCGCCGGTCGACGACGGGCCCAAGGTACCGCTGCCGGAACTGAAGATCGGCGGCCTCCGGCTGGAGCCCAGCGCCGCCGACAAGGCCCGCGTCCAGCGCCAGATGCGCGACTACATCGCTCAGGACGACGCCCGGAAGGCCGCGCAAGCCACTGCTCGTAAGGCCAATCTGCCCGACAGCTCCGGTCCCACCACTGAATCCGGCGTCACCGAGGCCATGAAAGCCAAGATCGCCAAGGACCGTGCAGCATGACCGCCTACCGCCCCAAGCAAGCCGGCCCCGCCGTTGCGCCCTCCATGGCCAGGGCTCCGGGTTCCTTCGACCCGATGGCCGCCAGCATCATCGAGCGCTGCACCCGCAACGGCTCCACCCGCTGGCAGGCCGTGGCGAACATGCTGGGCCGCTGCATCCATTCGGTAAGGGCCGACTACGACCCGACCTATCTCAAGCCCCAGGACAGCGAGAAGACCGCATGAGCCGCCGCCGATCCCCCAAGCCCGCCACGCCGGAGCAGATCCAGGCTCAAGCCGTGAAGCGCCGAGCCGAGGAGGCCGAGCAGCGCGCCCGGGAGAAGGTCGCCGACAAGACTCCGGAAGCCTGGGGCGCCAACGTCTCGTCGCTGACCATGCCTGCCAACGCCAACGTCGCCGTGACGATGGACAAGGTCAAATCCCGCCAGGTCCAGACCGCCAAGCGCATGGACGCCTTCGCGGCGCTCGAAAGCGGCATGCCGACCGCCAGCTATGTCGCCGCCCGCCGACTCCAGACCGACATCACCATCCGCAAGGGGGAGCAGGACCGGGGTCGCAACTTCGACAGGGTCGACTGCGACGCCCCCACCGACCGCACGGACGCCATGATCGCGGCCGCCAAGCGAATCGAGGCCGTGTTAGCCAGACTCGGCGGGCACACCCAATGGCTGCTGTCAGAGCTTGCGAGCCCGTCCGACGTCATTCGCCTCAACCACCAGTCCTGGCGGTCGATCGTCCAGTACATCACCGGCGAGGAGGACGCGATGGCGCAGGCCGGCGCCGTCCGCCACGCTTGCAAGGAACTGGCCCTGGTCTACGCTGAGCTGGATCGGGCGCCGAGGAGGGCGATGGCGTGACGACCATCGCTTACCGTGACGGTGTCTTGGCCGCTGACAGTCTATCGACTCGCTACGGCAACCGCGAAGGCACGGTCTGCAAGATCGCCAAGAAGGCAAATCTAATGGCGGGCGCCAGCGGTTCGGCCGACATGTGCCAAGCCTTCCGTGTCTGGTTCATGACCGGGTGCAAGGGCCAGCCGCCTTACATGGGCGATCCGGACAAGAGTTGGGCCGAGGGCTTCATCGTCATGCCCGATGGCGCGGTGGCAGTCTTCGGTCCATCATCGCAGTGGGTAAACCAGCCCTACGGCGGCTTCTCGGCCTGGGGCTCGGGCTCCGACGTGGCCCTCGGTGCGATGGCCGCCGGCGCCACCGCAGAACAGGCCGTAGCCGCAGCTATCATGCTGGATATAAACAGCGGTGGCGAAATCACGGTGCTGCGCCGCTAAGCGCCACTTGACCGTTCAATCGAAACACTGCACCTTCGAAACGTTCAAGGTCTGCGCTAAAACTCAAACGGCGGAGCCACATGAACATCAGCTTCATTTACATCCTCGGCACGCAGGACAACCCGGTCAAGATCGGGTTCGCAGCGGATGTAACGTCGCGCGTTATCCAACTGCAAATAGGGTGCCCTGACCCTCTAATCGTCCACAAGGCGTTGCCGGTCTCGTCCCTGATCGCTGGAACTATCGAGGGGCTGATTCATGGGCGCTTGATCGATCATCATCGCAGAGGCGAGTGGTTCAACATCGACGCGAGCGCAGCAGCCGATCTCTGCGCTGAGGTTATTCACGAGGTCACAGAGCGCTTTTTGGGCCAGCAAGAACGACAAGATCGGGATCGAGACCTGATTGAGCGGATCGCAGCCCGCACTCCTCTGGAGTCCATAGCGCGCGAGGCGGTCGAGTTTTACCTCAGTGAGCACCGAACGAGGCGAGACGCCAAGGCTGTTCGGTGCATGAATGGGTACATCTTGCAGCACGCAGGGCTTCTGCCGCTGGAGCTCTTCAAGCGCGTGGCTATCGCCGGAGACCGCATCGAAATCCTGCTGAAAGGTGATCGACGGGCTATCGAAAATGGCTACATAACGCTCGCATTGGCAATGAACGCACTTGCTGCCTACTATCACCATCGTAAGACGCTGCGGTCCAAGAACCTCGCAGCCTAGCGCGATCACTTTTCGCCCGCGCCCGACAGCCCTGCACCCACGGCTTGACATAGCACCCTGGCGCTTCGTCGCGGCCGGGCGAAACCTCGTCCCATTTGAAAAACTGGCCGGAAATCAAATGAGCGACACCGAAATCAAACGTGGCGGCGCTCGCAAAGGGGCGGGTCGCAAGCCCGGCGCCATCAACAAGGCGACGGCCAAGGCTCTAGCCAAGGCGGAAGAGGGCGGAATCCTGCCGTTGGACTTCATGTTGCAGGTCATGCGCGACGAAGCCGCTGAGCGCTCTGAGCGTCTCGACATGGCCAAGGCCGCCGCACCCTACGTCCACGCCAAACTGGCCAGCATCGAGCACTCGGGCGGCATGACGCTCAACCACGAGGCCGCCCTTGACGAGCTTGACGACTAGGGAAAGGGAAATCCGCCGACGCCTGCGCGACGATTTCCCCCACTACGCCGTCAAGTGCCTGAAGATCCGGTCCAAGTCTGGGGCGATCGAGCCCCTGGAGCTAAACCAGGCCCAACTCTACCTCCACGCCAAGCTGGAGGAGCAGCGCGCCGCTACTGGCAGGGTTCGCGCTCTCGTTCTGAAGGGCAGGCAGCAGGGCATCAGCACCTATCTCGGAGGCCGCTACTACTGGCGCTCTACGCATCGCAAGGGGCTGCGGGTCTTCATCCTGACCCACGAGCAGGACGCCACGAACAACCTGTTCGGCATGGTGGATCGGTACCACAGCCACTGCCCGGCGCTGGTGAAGCCCTCGACCGGAGCCTCCAACGCAAAGGAACTGCTGTTCGACAAGCTGGAGAGCGGCTACGCGGTCGGGACGGCCGGCGCCAAGGCCGTGGGGCGGTCCCAGACGGTTCAACTCTTCCACGGCTCGGAGGTCGCCTTCTGGCCTAACGCGCCAACCCATTTCGCCGGCGTCGTGCAGGCTATCCCGGATTTGCCGGGAACCGAGATCGTCCTGGAGAGCACCGCGAACGGAGTCGGCGGCGAGTTCCACGAGCGCTGGCAGCAGGCCGAGGCGGGGATCGGCGACTATCAGGCCATCTTCATCCCGTGGTTCTGGCAGCCAGAGTATCGACGGACCGTTCCCGACGGCTTCGTGCTCGACGAGGAAGAGGCCGAGTATTTCTCGCTCTACCGAACTGTCGGCCTAACCGATTTGGGGCAGATGGTCTGGCGTCGGGCCAAGATCGCTGAGTTGAAGGACCCGCTGCTCTTCAAGCAGGAATACCCGGCTACGGCGGCTGAGGCTTTCCAGACCACAGGGCACGACAGTTTCATCAAGCCGGACGTCGTCTTACGCGCTCGCAAGCATGTGGTGGGTATCGGTGAGGCGTTCGGCCCGCTCGTCATTGGCGTCGATCCGAAGCGAGAGGGCACCGACAGGTTCGCCGTTGCCTGGCGGCGCGGTCGCAAGCTGATCAAAGTCTGGAGCGATCCGGCTCCGATCGACACGCTACGTGCCGCTGGGATGATCAAGGACATCATCGACCGGGATCGCCCGGCCATGGTGTTTATCGACGCAGGCGGCGGCGGCGGCATCTACGACGTCCTGGTCAGTTGGGACTACGGAGCGCGCGTCAAGCTGGTGAACTTCGGATCGGCGCCCATCGCGCCGCGAAAGCTGGATGCGAACAAGCGGCCGATGGCCGGCCCGAAGAATCGTCGAGCGGAAATGTGGGGCAACTCACGCGACTGGCTCGAAGACGAGGGCGGAGCCGACATCCCCGACAGCGACGCGCTCCAGGCGGACGCCTGCGGCCCCGGCTACCACCGAGACACGAACCAAAGCCTGCTCCTGGAGAGCAAGGAAGACATGAAGAAGCGCGGTGTCCGCTCGCCCGACGAGTGGGACGCGGTCGCTCTGACCTTCGCTGCGCCGGTGTTGGACGCTTACGACCACGAGGACGATTTCACCCATGGCCGTGAACGCAATGCGACAAGCGGATACTGAGGAGGGCGAGGCCGGGGCCGTCCGGCCCATGGACATCATCGCCAACATCCGCTCGCCGAACCTGGCCTTCGACCTGGACAGCCAGACGCTCGCCGAGATCGGCCGCAAGGTGGTCGAGGACTACGAGATCGACCTCAACTCCCGCAAGGCCGAGGGTTGGGACGAGATCAACGAGCAGGCCGTCAAGCTGGCCATGCAGGTCAAGGAGATCAAAACCTACCCGTGGCCGAACGCGGCCAACATCAAGTACCCGCTGGTCACGACGGCGGCTATCCAGTTCGGCTCGCGCTCTTACGCGGCGATCGTCGATGGGTTCAACGTCGTCAAGGGCAAGGTGCTGGGCGAGCCGAGCGACCTGAAGACCGCCCGCGCCGAGCGCATCTCGACCCACATGTCCTACCAGCTCCTGGAGGAGATGGTCGAGTGGGAGGGCGACACCGACCGCATGCTCCACATGCTTCCGGTCGTCGGCTGCATGTTCCGAAAGGTGTGGTTCGATCCGGTCGCCAAGCGCAACCGCTCCGAACTGATCACGCCGGACAAGCTGGTCGTCAACTACTGGGCCAAGCACGAATGCCCGCGCATGACGCAGGTCATGGAGTACTACCCCCACCAGATCACCGAGCGGTTCCGCGGTGAAATCTGGCGAGAGGTCCAGATCGGCCAGGCCGCGAACGTCAATGGTGACGAAGACGCGGCGCACAAGTTCCTCGAGCAGCACCGGCTGTGGGACCTGGACGGCGACGGTTACCCCGAGCCGTACATCGTCACGGTCCACAAGGAGACCTCGCAAGTCGTCCGCATCGTCGCCCGCTACGACGAAGACGGCGTGACGATGAAGGGCAAGGTGGTCGTGAAGATCACCCCGACCGACTACTTCATCAAGTACAGCTTCATCCCTAGCTTGGACGGTTCTTACTACGACATCGGGTTCGGCTCGCTGCTCAACGCGATCAACGAGTCCATCAACGCCGTCATCAACCAGCTGCTCGACGCCGGCCACCTGTCCAATCTCGCCGATGGCATGATCGGGGAGGGTGTCACCCTCAAGTCTGGCAAGCTGGAGCGCTCGCCTGGCAAGTGGCACAAGGTCTCGTCCAGCGGCGGATCGCTGAAGGACAACATCGTCCCGTTCCCGGTCGCGGCGCCCTCGGCGGTGTTGTTCTCGCTGCTTGGCATGCTGATCGAAGCGGCCAAGGACATCACCAACACCAAGGACATCCTGACCGGCGAGACGCAGGGCTCCAATCAGGCTGTCGGAACCACCCTGGCGGCGATCGAGCAGGGTCTGAAGGTCTACACCTCGATCTACAAGCGCATCCATCGGTCGCTCAAGTGGGAGTTGGCCTGCCTTCGTCGCCTGAACCGCCTCTATCTGGATCCGCAGGCCTACTTCAACTTCCAGGACAAGCAGGGCGTGGTCGCACAGGACGACTACCGCGCCGACGACGTGGACGTGATCCCGGTCTCCGACCCAACGGTCGTCACCGACATGCAGCGCCTGGGCCGAGCTCAGTACATGCTGCAGTTCCGAGGCATGGGCCTGGACGACATGGAGATCAACAAGCGCGCCCTGGAGGCGGGCGGGATTTCCGACGTCAAGGGGCTGATGCCCAAGACGCCTCCGGGGCCGCCGCCCGAAGTGCTGCTGAAGACCGAGGAACTGAAGCTGAAGGCTCGCGAGGTCGACCAGGCCGACGACAGGCAGGACTTGGCCGAGCGCCAGTTCGCCCTGGACGCCTCCAGGGCGAAGGCGACCAATACCAAGGCCTATGCCGACGCCCTGGAGGTCTTGAGCCGCATAGGCCAGGACACCAAGGGGCCGGACGGAGAGACGATCCCGGGACAGCACGGCCTCTCACCCGGCGCCCTGGCGCTGCTCGAACAGGTTCACGGCACCGCCGTAACGGAGTTGGGCGAGGCTCAGGCTGAAGTCGCAGCGCAGGAAGCCCAAGATGACGCCGAGCCCCCGGTTCACGGAGAAGACATTCCAGGAGTGGAAGAACCACCCGCTCAGCCTGGCGTTCCTGGCGTTCCTGAAGGAGCAGCAGTCGAGCCTGGCGCAGCAATGGATGGCGGGGGCGAGCTTGTCCCCGGAGAGTCAGACCAGGGCGAAGCTGATGGGGGAGTTGTCGGACCTGAGTTGGTCTGACGTCGCCTCGTTCTATGACGGCGAAGACGCCGAATAATCCGCCCGTAGTGGGCCGATACCCGGGCAGACCGGGTCTCTCGAAGAAAACAGAGAAGACATGAACGCCAGTGGGATCATCCCTCTCGACGTGAAGGTGCTCGTGCGTCCTGACCCGGTCGAAGAAAAGACCGCTGGCGGGATCATCCGGCCCGACATGGTGCGAGACAAGGAAAAGTACGCTTCCGTCAAGGCCACCGTGACCGCTGTCGGGGCTTCGGCCTTCGACGACTGGAGCAGCGGCGAGACCAAGCCCAAGCCCGGCCAGCGCGTGGTGATCGCGCAGTACGCCGGCATCAACATCAAGGGCGACGACGGCGCGGAATACCGCCTCTGCAACGATGAGGACATCATCGCGCGGCTGGAGGCGGCCCAATGATGTCCCGCACCCTCATGTCCGGCGCCGCGATCTGCTTCGCCACCGATGATGCTGCCGCGACTGGCGCTGAAACGGTTGAAGAGGTCGCCAAGGCTGCCGCAACTCCGGCCGAAGACGCCGCGCCCACCGAAACCGCCGAGGCCAAGGCCACGCGCATGGGCTGGCGGCCGCAAGCCGAGTTCAAGGGCGACCAGTCCAAGTGGATCGACGCCGAAACCTTCGTCAAGCGCGGCGAAGAAATTCTGCCGATCGTCCAGGCAAACGCCAAGGCGCTCGAAAAGGCGCTCGCCGAGGCGAACAAGCGCACCGACAAGCTCGAAAAGACCCTCAAGGAGTTCGGCGACTACCACACCCAGTCCGAGGAGCGGGCCTACCAGCGCGCCTTGGCCGATCTGATCGCCCAACAAGACGCTTTCGCGGCCGAGGGCAACGTCGAGGGCGTCCGCGCCACGACTGAGCAGATCGTCGACCTCGGCAAGGAGGTCTCCAAGGTCCCGAAGGTGGGCCAGGACGACGGCGAGCCACAGCACATCACCGATTTCCGGGCCGAAAACCCGTGGTTCCAGAAGGACTCGGTGATGACGGCTGCAGCCCACGCGATCGCCGAGGAATTGGCGATCTCCGGCCTGGTCGACCCGGTCAAGCAGCTCGCCGAGGTGTCCAAGCGCATCAAGGTGGAGTTTCCACACAAGTTCGAGAACCAGCGCCGCGCCGCTCCGGCGCCCGTGGAAGGCGCCACCCCGCCCCGCAAGGCCGGAAAGACCTATTCCGACCTCCCGCCCGACGCCAAGGCCCAATGCGACCGCTTCGTCACGCAGATCAAGGGCTTCAGCCGGGACAACTACGTCAAGGACTTCTTCGCGCAATGACCGACATCGCAGAAACCCCGTCGATCACCGCCGAAACCGCCCCCGAGGCGGCCAAGGCGCCGAAGTCGCTGCGCCGCCGGCGCGGCTCCGTGGGCGGTCTCGCCCTGAAGCTGGATGCTCCCCAGCGCCCCGGATTTGTCCGGCGGTTTGTTCTGAACGACCCCAGCCGCATCGCCCACATGCATGAGCTTGGCTACGACTTCGCGCAGGAAAAAGCAGGCGAAGGCTCCAGGCGCACGCAGGGCCAAGGCACTCGGATCGAGCGCCATGCGGGCAAGGACCAGAACGGAGCGCCCACGCGGCTCGTGCTCATGGAGACTCCGGTCTCCGAGTTCGAAGTCGGCGTGGCCGAGAAGGAAGAGCGGCTGAAGCCGTTCGAGGAAGCCATTCGCTCCAGCGCGGACACCACGGGCGAGGTCGAGAACGCCTACGTCCCGTCGACCCGCTCCTCCATCAACCGGGGCTAGTCCCCAAGGATATCCATCATGGCCAACGCCAATGTGAAAGGCGGGCTCAAGCCCGTGGCTCACGGAAGCAGCGGCGCATACACCGGCGGCGCGCGGGTCTACTCGACCGCCGCCGGTGATGCCGTCGCACTCTTCGTGGGTGATCTCGTCACCGCCACCGGCGCCTCTCAGGTGATCGACGGCGTGACCTATGCCGACGTCGCCCAATCGGCGACCGGCGGGGTGTTCCAGGGCGTCGTGGTGGGCGTGCTGCCCGTCACCTCGTCCTCGCTCACCTACCGCGCCGCCTCCACCCAGCGCCTCGTGCTGGTGGCCGACGACCCGGCTCTCCTGTTCGAGATCCAGGAAGTCTCCGGCGGCACGCCGCTGGACGCCAACGCCATCGGCCTCAACGCCGATATCGTCGTGGGCACCGGCTCCACCGTTTCTGGCCTGTCGGCCATGGAGCTCAACAACGCCACCGAGGCGACCACGAACACCCTCGACGTGAAAATCGTCGGGCTGGTGAATCGGGCCGACAACGAGGTGGGCCCCAACGCGAAATGGCTGGTTCGCCTGAACCGTCACCGCTTCGCCAACCAAGTCGCGGGGATCTAGGCCATGAGCGTGATCAACACCGGCAATATCGCCAAGCTGCTGATGCCTGGCCTGAACGCCATCTGGGGGTCCGACTACAAGGATCACCCGATGGAATATCGGGACCTCTTCGACACCGAGACATCGGAGAAGGCCTACGAGGAGGACCAACTGGTCTACGGCCTGGGTCTGGCTCCGATCAAGCCGCAAGGCTCGGCGACGGTCTACGACACCATGGCCCAGGGCCTGACCTCGCGCTACACCCACGTGGCCTACTCGCTGGGCTTCGTGGTCACTCGCGAGGCGATCAAGGACAACCTCTACGAAAAGTCCGCCATGCGCGGCACGAAGAAGTTGGCCCGGTCCTTCAAGCAGACCAAGGAGAACGTCGGCGCCAACGTCTACAACCGGGCGTTCTCCGGGTCGTATCTCGGCGCGGACGGCGTGGCCCTGCTCTCGACGGCTCACCCGACCCTGGCCGGCAACCAGTCCAACACGTTGGCGACCGCCGCCGACATGTCGGAAGCCGCCCTGGAGGATCTGGTCGTCCAATCGATGAACGCGGTGGATGAGCGGGGTCTTCGGATCCAGCTCATGCCCAAGTCGCTCATCGTGCCGACGGCCCTGGTCTTCGAAGCCGAGCGCATCCTGAAGTCGGTTGGCCAGAACGACACGGCCAACAACGCCATCAACGCCCTGCGCTCGCGCGGCGTGTTCCCGGAAGGGGCCAAGGTCAACCACTATCTGACCGACGCCGACGCCTGGTTCATCCGCACCGACGCGCCGGACGGCCTCAAGCACTTCGAGCGCGAGGCGGCCGAGTTCGACCAGGACAACGACTTCGACACCTCGAACCTGAAGTTCAAGGGCTACGAGCGCTACAGCTTCGGCTGGAGCGACTTCCGCGGCCTCTACGGTTCGGGCGGCGCCTAGCGCTGCAAGGGGAGGGTCTTCGGGCCCTCCCCACCATTTTCCCTGGCGCGGCCGCTGAGCCGCGTTCGCCTCGAACGCCAAGGACATCGACATGGCTTCTCCCACCCGCTTCCCGGGCGGCGTCACCACGGCGCGCGCCATCGCCACGCTGGGCCAGTTCGGGCTTCCCGATCCGACCGGCTGGCACACCTATTTCGACGACTTCGACACCTATACGGCTGGCGCTTGGGTCGTCACCGAGACGCAGGCCGGCGCTACCCAGGCCCTGACCGACGCCGACGGCGGCGTGCTGCTGCTGACCAACTCGGCCGCCGACGACGACCTGAACGCGCTCCAGAAGGTCGGCGAAGGCTTTCTGTTGGAGGCCGGCAAGAAAGCGTTCTTCAAGGCCAGGTTCAAGGTCTCGGACGCCACGCAGTCGGATTTCGCGATCGGTCTGCAGATCACCGACGCCACGCCGCTCGACGTCACCGACGGGATCTACTTCCTCAAGACCGACGGCGCGGCGACCATGGACGTGATCTGCCGCAAGAACGCCACGACCGGCTCGACCTCGGCCACCGCCATCGCCACCGTGGTCGCCGACACCTACCTGACGGTGGGCTGGTACTACGACGGCAAGGGTGCGCTGACGTACTTCGTCAATGACGTGCAACTGGGCACGCTGGACGCCTCCAGCACCTACCTGCCGGATACCGAACTGACGGTGAGCTTCGCCATCCAGAACGGCGAGGCGGTCGCCAAGACCATGAGCGTCGACTACCTCCTGGCCAGCAAGCAGCGCTAGGCCATGAAGGGCGAACAGCGCATCGGTGATTGGAAGGTCATCTGCGACCGGACCGGCTTCGAATGCTGGGCCTCGGAGACCGTGCTTGAGTGGAATGGTCTCCGAGTTCGCCGCCAGTCGGCCGAGCAGCGCCATCCGCAGGACTTCGTGAGGGGCGTCCCCGACAACCCCACCGTGCCGTTCACGCGGCCGGAGTCGGCGGACGTCTTCATCGCCACCAACGCCGTGCGGGCCGAGGACTTGTAGATGGCCACCTCCGAGTCCACCGACTTCACCCTGACGGCGCGTGACATCTGTACGGACGCCCTGCGGATGATCGGCGTGGTCGCCGCCGGCCGCGAACCGAGCGGCGCTCAAGCCGCAACGGCCATGCAGCGGTTGACCATGCTGCTGAAGACCTGGGGAACGATCGAACGCCTGTGGCTGATCGAGGACGCTTCCGAGCCTCTCGTTCAGGGCCAGGCCGCCTATGAGTTGCCTCTGGCGCGCCGGGTGATCTCCGTGCGCCGTCGCGCCGCCGGCCTGGACACGCCGCTCTGCTCAGCCAGCCGCGAGGACTACAACAATCTGCCCACCAAGTCGGCGCAGGGGTTTCCGAACACGTGGTTCTTCGACCCGCAACGCTCGACCCGCACGCTCTACATCTGGCAGACGCCGGACGCCTGGAACGCGGCCAACACCACCCTGGAATACACCTACGCCCGCGTGATCGACGATGTCGACAGCCTCAACGATGAGGCAGATGTCCCGCAGGAATGGCTCGACGCCCTGACCTACGGCCTGGCCAAGCGTCTTGGTCCGGAATTCGGAGTCGCGGCCGACCTGAACTACCAGGAAGTCAAGGCCGAGGCTGACCGGCTTTACGGCGCCCTGACCGCCGACAGCCAGGAAACCGAGCCGACCTACTTCCAGCCGGCCCAACACTTCTAATCTCAGCATCGGAGCCCTCGATGGGTACGAACTCAGCCGTTTACTCGGCTCGGGGCGGCGCGGTCGTCACCAAGAGCGACGTCACCGTCCTGACCAATGTCCGCGCTCTCTATGTGGGCGGGGCGGGTGACGTCGCGGTGACGTTCGCGGATGGGACCTCAGCCACTCACGTCGGCGTTCTTGCGGGCTCGGTGCTGCCGGTTCAGGCCACCAAGGTCTTGAGCACCGGAACCACGGCAACCAACATCGTGGCCTGGACCTGAGATGATCGGTCTGGGCCTTGGTCTGGGCCTCAGCCTCTCGGCCGGCGCCGTTGCCGGCTACGACGCGAGCGCCTCCGCACTGTTCGCGGCCATGGCCGTTCAGCCCAGCGACGCGCGCAAGGCCAACATCAACGCGACCATTGTTGCCCTGAAGGCGGCGGGGCTGTGGACCACCATCGATCGGCTGCACGTCACCAAGGCCCACACTTCGCAGGCTGCCTTGCTGGACTGGAAGACGGCCGCCAACGCAGCCACGGCCCGCAACTCGCCCGTCTTCACGGCGGACGCGGGCTTCGTCAGCGACGGCTCGACCAGCGACCTGGAGACGAACTTCAACCCGGCCACGGCGGGCGGCAACTTCGCGCTCAACAGCAACGGCCTGTGGATGTGGGTCGGCGCGATCCCCATCGCCGCGACGTCGTTCCCGGCCGGCAACCTGAACAACCGGATCGGCCGCAGCACGACCAACAACAACCAGCTGGCGCGCAACACCACGACGACCAACGACAGCAGCACGACGCCGATCCTGGCCAACACCCTGTTCGGCAACTGCCGCACCGGCGCGGCGGGCTACGATCTCTATCAAGCTGGAGTGGCCGTCCAGAACATCGTGCGGGCCTCCAGCGCGCTCAGCAGCGTCAACCTGACCTTTCTGTCGGCCGCTGCTGCCGGATACACGGCGGGCCTGCCGATCCTGGCCGGCATCATCTCCGGCGGCTGGACCGCGCCTCAAGCGGCCTCTGCCCAGACCATCATCGCCGCCTACATGGCCGGCGCTTAAGGAGATCCACCATGCCGACCATGAACTTCTTCGTCCTGACCCCGGCCGAACGCGACATCGCCGTGACCCTGAACGGCCCCACGGCAGCCATCTTCCCTCGCGCCGTGGACAACGCCTCGCCCGGCATCGGCCTGAACCTGAACGACCAGGCCATCAACTACGACCCGGGCGACCCGATCGCCCTGACCGGCACCCTCGTCGCGCCGAAGCGCATCGTCGACGACCCGATGTACATCGAGCAGTGCCCGGACATGATCGACTACCTGCTGACGCTGCCCTTCGCGGCCCTGGAACCGGAGACCATCTTCGCGCCCGAGGTCTAGTAGCGGCCTAGATTCACGCGGCCCGAGGGTGGTTGGACACCCCCGGGCCTTCCACCCAATGGACGAGTGGAGCCTGATCAGGCTCGGCCATGGGTGATCAACCGAAACTCCGAGTCAAGGGATGGGCAATGGACGCCTTGAACTGCAACGCGGCGGGCCTTCATGGCTGAGCGCGCCGGACCCGTTCTCGAGAAGCTGGCCAGCAGCGAACGGAAGATCGAATGGAGCGCCCTCGCTCTTGGTTTCGCCATCCTACTCCAGACAGGCGGGATCGTCTGGTGGGGCTCCTCCATGAACCAGCGCATGGCGACGGTCGAGCAGAAGATCAGCGCCGCGGCCAGCGCCGGAGAGACTATCGCCAGGCTCGATGAGCGGACAGCGGCGATGAACTCCACAATCGATAGGATCGACCGCCGCGTGTCGGTCGCCGAGGAGCGCCAGGCCGCCCGGGACTATGGCCGATGACGCGCGACTACCGCACCTTGGACGCTATCGTCGTATGCGCCTGCCTTCTCATGCTCGGCGGCGCGGGCTGGGCCTTGGTCTACGTCACCATTCCGCAAGCCAACCTGCCCATATTCGCCGCCCTGGTCTCCGGTACCGTGGGCGGTGCGCTCGGCCTCTACACGGGCGCCCGATGGGGCAACAAAAAGCCTAGCTCCGAGGATGCGCCGCGAGGCGGCGTCTCGCTGTCGCTGAACGCGTCGTCTGCCCCCGCTGCTCCCGAGGAGCCCAAGCCATGACGCCTTCCGCCAAGATCGAAGCCTTCATCAAGGGCTACGAGAAGTGCCGCCTGAAGGCCTACTTGCCGACTAAGGACGATGTGCCCACGATCGGCTGGGGCACGACCGGACCTGACGTAAAGCTGGGCCTGGTCTGGAGCCAAGCGCAGGCCGACGCGCGGTTCGCCGCTGATCTGGCGCGGTTCGCCGGCCACGTGTCAGCCCTCCTCGGCGCGGCGGCCACGACCCAGGCCCAGTTCGATGCGCTGGTCAGCTTTGCCTACAACGTCGGATATGGCGAAGGTGGCCTGAAGACCTCGACGCTGCTGCGAATGCACAAGGCCGGCGATTACGCTGGTGCGGCCGAGCAGTTCGCTCGCTGGAACAAGCAGGCAGGGCGCGTTCTCAACGGCCTGACGACACGTCGGACGGCCGAAGCCGACATATACCGAGGTGCATCATGATCGCCTGGCTTGAAGCCCGCGTCTGGCAGGTCGGGACCATCGGCGCGACGGCCGTGGCGTTTGGTCTGGCCATCGCCCTGTCGATCTCGACCGCTCGTCTTCACGACGCCCAAGCCGACCGTGACGCCCTGCGAACCAGCATCGAGACGCCCGTCACCGGCTGGGCCGCGCGCCTGACCACCTGTCAGAACAACACCGCCAGCCTGAGGGCCGGGATCGAGGCCCAGAACGGCCAGATCGACGCTCTGAAGGCGGACGGGGCCAAGCGCTTGGCTGCAGCCAACGCGGCCATCGCAGCCGCCGACAAGCGCGCCGCGTCCGATCAGGTCCGCATCGCCAAGCTGCTGAAACCCCTCGTTGGCGCCGACACCTGTCAACGCGTGATCGAGGCGGACGAGCGCCTGTTGGAGAGCCTGCGATGAGCCGCCCCATGCTCGACATCGCCGTCAAGGTGGCGCTCGCCGTGTGTCTCCTCGGCCTGCGCCGCCTGCACGCACATCGCTGCGCCAGAACCGGTCGTGCGCACCGTCGAGGTGAAGGTTCCGGTACCCGTGACCTGTGTCCCCGCTGGGCTTTCCGAGCCTCAGGCCTACGTCGACACCGACGATGCCTTAAAGTCCGCCGCTGGCCCGGAGGACCGCTTCCAACTGCTTGCCGCCGGCCGAATTCAGCGCAACGCGCGCCTGTCGCGGGTTGAGCCGGTGATCGCCGCGTGCCGGAGCGCCGCGCCCTAGATGCCCGTTCTGCAGTTCGCCTCGCAAGCCTACGGCCGTCCCGGTCTTGGGCTTCCCGAGGCGCGCCTGATCAACTGCTTGCTGGAGCCGACGCCCGCCGGGCCGACCGAGGCCGCGCGCTTCGGGCGTCCCGGGCTCACCCTGAACGGAACAGTGGGTTCGGGGGCCTCGCGGGGGAGGTTTCGGGCGTCTGGAGCCTTCGACGGCGAGGCTTTCGAAGTCTCTGGCACGGAGCTCTACCGCGAAGGGGTGTTGATCGACGATCTGCCCGGCGCGGGTCAGCCGCAATGGGCCTTTTACGGCGACGACGACGAGGCGACGGCGCTGGACCAGCTCGGTCTGCTCCGGGACGGCGTCTACTACGTCTATGACGGGACGACCCTGGAGCCGATCACCGCCTTCGAGGACGACGATCCCGACACGCTGCCGTACTTCGTCGATATCGAGGTGCTGTCTAGCCGAGCCGTACTTCTGACCCGCTCGGGCCGCTACTACTGGACCGAGGTCGCGGACCTGAAGACCATCAACGCCCTGTCGTTCGCCACGGCCGAGACGGCGGCTGACGGCGGGGTGGCTCTGGCCAAGCGGGGTCAGCAACTTGCCCTGGCGGGAGCCGACACGGTTGAATGGCTCTACCCCACGGGCGACGCCGACGCTCCGTACCAGAGCACGCAGAGCGCTACCTACGACAAGGGTTGCGGGTGCATCGGCTCGATGCAGGCGGCCGACAATACGATCTTCTGGGTGGGCAGCGACCGGATCGCCTATCGTGCCTCCGACACGCCGCTTCGCATCTCGACCCACGGCATCGAGCAGCGGCTCCGCCAATGCGTGAGCCTGGAGGATGTGCAGGCAGACGTTGTAGCCCACGACGGCCACATCCTCTACATCCTGCACATTCCGGGGCAGGGAAGCTTCGCTTACGACGTCTCCACGACACAGTGGGCGGAGTTCCAGTCGTATGACCGGACAGTGTTCCGCGCTCGCTATCCGCTATCGATCGACGGCGAGACGACCTTCGGCGACGACGAGACCAACCAGATCTGGCGCTTCGACCCGGAGGCCTTCAGCGACAATGGCGAACCGCTTACCCGCCTGATCTCCGGCGGGGCCCTCGTCAAGTCCGGCGCTATACGCTGCAACAACGTCATGCTGCAGTGCGCCCGAGGCGTTGGCCTGGCGACCGGACCGGGCTCCCGGCCCGTGGTCGAGATGCGCTACTCGGATGACGCGGGTCAGACCTGGAGCGCGTGGGAGGCCGAAAGCCTCGGCATGCAGGGCGAGTACAGCGTCAAGCCGATCTGGCGCCAGCTAGGCATGATGGAGTCGCCGGGCCGGGTGTTCGAGTGGCGCGTCACCGATCCGGTGCTCGTCACCTTCTCCGGCGCGACGATCAACGAGAACAGGCCGTAGGATGGCCTTCAAGCTCGACCGCCTCAGCGCCTACACCTTTATCGTCCAGGCCAGCCGCGCGCCGTCCTCGGCCTTCATCGCCCTTTGGGAGAAGATGTGCCGCAAGATCGAGACGCAGGAGAACGGCCAGGACGCCCTGAACGCGGCGATCGTGCAGGCCCTCAACGCGGCGGGTATCGCGGTTCAGGCGGCCAACACGGCCCAGCAAGCGGCCAATGCCGCCCAATCGGCGGCTGACAGCGCCGGCGGCGGTACCGAGAAGTCCGGCTCGGCGACGAACCCGTCGATCACGGTCAGCTCGACGGTGAGCTGGACCGCCGGACCGATCGTCAGCCTGACGGGCGTGGCCGCCGGCGACCTCACCATCACCGGCACGGGCCCGCAGCAGGACGACAACGTCACCCTGACCATCACCAACATCAACCAGGTGAGCTTCGTTGGGGAATTCCGGGTCGTCGAGGTGATCGGCGGCGTGGATGGAACGGTGTTCGGGCCATTCAGCATGACAGCGTCTGTCGCCGCTGATCCTGAAGCGCCCGGGGTCTATCCGGCGCTCGTGTTCAACACCGATATTGCCGCCGTCTCGGCGGTGCTGTCGGCGCGCGTCTCGACCGGCGCCGTCGACTACCGCATCGACTTCCGCAAGACCTCCGGCCCGACGATCAACAGCCTTCTCGGCTACATCTACGCGAGGCGGGCATGATCCGAACCCTGGACGCCGCGCACTTCAACGCCGTGGTCAATCATCCGGAAATCCGCCCGTGGATGGGAGGATCCGGCGAAATCGACCTGACCGAGGTGATAGCGGACCCGGCCAATATCGCCCTTCAAACGGAGCATGGCGGCTACATCCTCGCCCGGCATCCATACATGCACGGCGTTTACGAGGCGCATTCTCAGTTTCTCCCGGAGGGGCGCGGCGAAGAGGCGACGAAGGCGCGCGACGAGGGCTTCCGGTGGCTGTTCACGCACACCGACTGCATAGAGGTCATCACCCGGGTTCCGTCATTCAATCGGGCGGCCTTGGCCTACACCAAGCAGTCAGGGTTTCTGCCGTCTTTCGTCCAGGACGGGTCCTTCAATCACGAAGGCCAGTTGCATGACACCCACTTCTTCAGCCTGCCGCTGATCCGCTGGGCGATGCTGGATGAGCAGACCCTTCTCGTCGGCCGCGCCTTTCATGAGGGCTTGGAGGCCGCGAAGACTCAAGCCGGTTCCGACCGCGTGGCTCACGCCGATTGCGACGCCCATGACCGGATCGTGGGCGCCACCTTCGCGATGATCAAGGCGGGCAACACCCGAAAGGCCATCGCCTTTTACAACGGCTGGTCGACCGTGACCGGCTACGAGCCCCTGCAACTGCTCTCCGAACACCCACCGGTTGTCGATGTGCAAGACGCCATCGTCACCCTGCGTGCTGGGGAACTCTTCTTCCTGAAGGTGCGCTGAAATGGTCGTGACCGCCATCGTCGGAGCCGCCATCGCCGGTACCGCTTCCACCGTCTATTCGGCAAACAAGGCGAGCAAGACGGCCAAGAACATCAACGCCCAAAACCAGGCCGAGATCGATCAGACTCAGGGTCAGAACACGGCCCTGCTGTCGCCCTACACTGATCCGAACAACACCGCCGGCAAGACCTACAACGACTTCATCGGCCTGAACGGCGCGCCGGCGCAGGCTGGAGCGGCAAGCAAGTTCAGCGGCTACAAGGACGCGGCGGGGTACAACTTCAACCTGGCCAACGGCTCTGACACGCTCAACTCGTCTAACGCCGCCAAGGGGCTGCTGAAGTCTGGATCGGCGCTGAAGGCGCTGACCAAGTTCCAGACCGGCCTAGCGGACACCTATGCCGAAAACTGGCTTGGCAAGGTCGGCAACAGCCGCGACAGCGCGTTCAACGCCGCCAACGCACTGGCCGGCAACAACTCGGCCATGCTGGGCCAAACTGTGGCCTCCAACAACAACCAGGCCCAGACGCAGATCGGATCCACGGTCGCTCAGGGCAACGCCCTGTCCAACCTGTTCTCTACGCTTGGCGGAGCCGCAGCCTACGGGCAGGGGCTCGGGAAGACGACGGGGTCCAGTTACGGCGGCGGGAAGAACGCCTTCGCCTGGAACGAGAACATGGGAGCCTGATCGTGGCCGAATACGACACCCCCAACTATCTCGGCACGGCTCTGAGTGCCTTCGCCGCCGGCCGACAGCAGGGTCAGGATCGCCGCCGGCAAAACGCCCTGTCGCAGTACGCCAGCGGTGATCGGGCCGGCGGCATGAACGCCTTGGTTGTCGAGGACCCGGAACTGGCCATGCGCATGCAGCGCCAGGGCAGGGATGATGAGCAATATGCGCTGCGCCAACGGGCTGGCGCGATGGCCGCCAGCGGTGACTATGCCGGAGCGCGCACCGCAACCCTTTCGGGGGGCGATTTCGACGCCGCCTCGCACATCGCCAAGCTCGACGACCAGCAAAAGGCCTTGGCCCTGGAGCATGTGAACGTCCAGGCCGGTGTGCTGGCCAATCTGAAGACCTACCCGGTCGAGATGCGAAAGCAAGCCATCGCCTCGATCAAGCCGCAGCTCGTGGCAGCCGGCATGCCCGCCGAACAGATCGACAGCTTCGACCCGACCGACGCCAACATCGACGCGATTTCCGGCCAGGTGCTCGGCCTGAAAGGTGTGCTCGAGCAGCAGCTGTCGCGTGAGAAATTCACCGAGACGCAGCGCCACAACAAGGCGGTGGAGGATCGGCCGATCAGCGTCGGCAACGGCGCGATGGTCTTTGATCGCGGCCGTGGCGAGATCGTCGCCCGCAACCCGAAGGTCTTCGCGCCGAGGCGCGCCGGCGTGGGCGGCATGCTGGCCACGCCAGGCCAGTCGACCATTCGTGACGACGACGTTGAGTGGGATCACTGACCATGCCGTACGAAGGTCAAACCGGAAAACTCAAGGACGGTACGCGGGTCGTCTATCGCAACGGCCAGACCGTGCGCCTGGACGCCGGCGGGCAGGAGGATTACGCCTCGGCGCTCCCGGGGGCCACGCGTCTTCCGAACGGCGACGTGGTCTATCGTGGCCCCAAGGGCGGCATCACCGTTCTTCAGCAAGGCGGCCTGCCGGCGAACCTCCAGAAGGAGGAGAGCGAGGGGCTCGGTGCGGTGCAGACCGCCAACGCCCTGTCGGAATCCCTTCAGACGCCGCTGGACCAGATGGCGCAGGGCAAGTTGAAACTCGGTCCTGTGGCCAACGCTCTGGCTCCGGCCCGCAACTTCCTCGGAATCAGCGACGACAGCAGCCGCAACTACACCAGCTTCAGGGCCAACCTCGAAAAGCTCCGCAACGACAGCCTGCGCCTGAACAAGGGCGTGCAGACCGAAGGCGACGCTCAACGGGCATGGAACGAACTGCTGCCGAACCTGAATGACCCGGCGCTGGTCAAGCAGCGTCTCGGCGAGATCCAGGACATCAACGCCCGCGGCGCCCGCCTGCAAGCCCAACTGATCAACCAGCGGCGGGGAGCTCAGGGCGCACCATACATCGACATGCGCCAGTACACCCAAGGCAGCCGTCGCAATCCGTTCGACCTGTCCAAGGGCGAGAGCCGGGCCAACCTGCCGCTGGGGGCCTACTACAAGGACCGATGGGGCAATCTGCGTCGCAACGACAACGGCGACGCCGGAAACCCGAAGTTCGATCCGACCACTGGTCAGGCCCGCGACACCAAGCCGGGCAAGACTGGTCCGGCCGCACTGTCCGATGACGACCTCAAGGCAGCATTGGGGCTCTGATGGCCGACAAAGCCGAACTTCTGGCCGAAGCCTATCGTCGCGGGCTCCTGCCGCCTGATCGAAAAGCCGCCTACGAGGAGGCCGCTCGTCGGGGCCTCGTGCCGCCGATCAGCAAGCCCGCGAGCGGGATGAAGAGCGGCCGCCTGCCCGGCGAGCTGCCCTTCCTGCCCTCGGCGGGCTCCATGGCCAACTTCAACCGGGGCCTGGGTATCGGCGACGAGCTGGAGGCGGGCTTCGCCACAGCCGCCGACGTTCTGGGCGGCAAGGTCAAGAACGGCAAAACCCGCGAGTTTCTGGGCAACGTCGGCAACGCCTTCTCCCAGAACATGCGTGCTCAGCGCGACCGCGAGGACACCTACGCAGCGCAAAAGCCCGTCACCGCCGCCCTGGCGCGAGGGAGCGGAACGGCTGTGACCCTGGCTGTCCCGACCACCACCACGGCCAACGCCTTCGCTCAATCGCCCCGCCTGCTCAACGCGGCGCGAGGCGCTGTTGTCGCCGGTACGGAAGGCGCCGCCTACGCCCTGGCGGATCGCGGCACGGCGGCCGAACGCTTCGATGCAGCCGGTCGCACCGCTCGTGACCCATTGACGCTTGCGTTGGGCGCGGCCGGCGGCGCAGTGGCTCCGTCCCGCGTGAAGGCCAAGCCGGTCAAGACCTCCAAGGGCCAGGCCGTGCCGCTGGATCAACTGCGCTCAGCCAAGACCGCCGCCTATCAGGCTGTCGACAATGCCGGAGTCAACTACAAGCCCGACGCCATCTCCAGCATGGTCGACGACATCGTCGGCGAGGTGTCGAAGGCCAACATCAGCGCCACGCGTCACCCGAAAGCAGCGTCGATGGTCGACGACCTCAAGAACATGCGCGGCAAGCCCCTGACCCTGACGGAACTGGACCAGTTGCGCCAGGTCGTGCGGCGCGACGTGGCCAGCGCCAGCGATCCCGCCGAGAAGTTCTTCGGGCGCCGGATCATCGACCGCATCGACAACTTCATCGAGAAAGCCGGCCCCGATGCGGTGAACGCCGGAAAGGCCAGCGATGCACCGACGTTGCTGGCCAGGGCCCGGGACCTCAACGGCCGGGTGCGCAAGGTCGAAGCGGTCGAGGGCGCGGTGGAAAAGGCCCGGCTGCGCGCCGGATCGACCGGTTCCGGCGGCAACATCGACAACGCCACCCGTCAGAACCTGCGCGTGGTGATGGAGAAGACTCCGAACCTGTCGGCGGAAGAGCGCGCGGCCTTGGAGCTGGTGGTTCTCGGCGGCAAGGGCCAGAACGCCTTGCGCATGGCCGGAAAGCTGTCGCCCTCGGGCAACGGGCTGATGGCGGCGGGCAACCTCGGCGCGGCGGCCATCGCTGGGCCGCTCGGGGCTGTACCTGGAGCCATCGGACTCGGGGCCAAATACTTGGCCGACCGGCAGACGCAGAAGAACGTGGCCGAGGTCCTGCGCGTCATCTCGTCGGACAACGCGACGGCGTCTCAACTGGCGGCGGTTCAGCGGCAGATCGCAGCCATGCCTATGTCACCGGCGGTAAGCGCTCTTCGTCGCGCGGCGGCGGCAAAGCTAGCAAGGGCTGCGGGAGCGCAAGGCGCTGGACGGTCAAGCGACGCAGCACGTCGGCCAGCAAACGCCTTAGCAGCCGCGCGCCCCTGACCACGGCGACCCAGATCACGAAGATCCCGATAGACCACTCCGACGTGCGGAAGATCACGTCGAACTCATCTTCGCCGGGCCGCTGAATATAGGCTCCGCTGAGCCGCTTAAAGTCCCGCATTCCCGAACCTTATCACAGGCCCCGCCTTCTGGCGCGGGCCTTTTCCGCATTGGAGCCCGCGCATGGCCGCTGGACGCATCATCCTGCCTTGCATGCCGGCGCTGGACGGCAATGGCCGCCCCGTGCCGGGGGCCGAGATGAACTTCTACGAGAATGAAGCCATTGGGACCCGAAAGGCGGTATACACCACTGCCGACCTGGACATTCCGCTAACCAATCCCGTCGTGGCCAACGCCTCGGGAGTGTTCCCGTCGATCTTCGCTGAGGTTGGCGAGCTCTACACCGTCACCTGCTTTAGTCCGCTAGGCGTGATGCTGCCTGGAGCTTCCTACGAGGATGTCCAAGCGACCCAGGTAGTCACGGACATCTCCGGCGCGGTCACGCTGCCCCTGAGCAATACGGAGGTGACCTACCTCGCGCCGTTCACCGGAGCCGTCAGCCGCACGCAGCGCAGCAAGGACGCCGACGTCGTCAGCATCCTGGACTTTGGCGCCGTGAACGACGGCGTGACCGACGACAGCGCCGCCCTGACCAAGGCCCTAGCCACCGGCCGAAGCGTCGTCCTCACCGACCAGAGCGGTGACGGCTACAACTTCGGCACCGCATCGTTCATCATCGCGACCGGGCAATTCGTCTACGGCGACAACTTCGTCAAAGTGTTCTCGCAGACGACGAGCTATCTCTTCGGCCTGGCCGGCACCTCCATCAAAGCGAGCGGCCTGGGCGGGATGAACATCGACATGGAAGGCGCGGGCGCCGCCTCGTCGGCCATCCGATTCCTGAACTTCGACGCCTCAGTCTACGGCACGCGTGTCTGGGATATGCAGTTCGACAACTGCTACAACTCCTTCGGCGACGAGGGCAGCACCCACTACATCGCCGACAATCGCTACTACAACATCAAGACCCGGTACCAGAAGGGCCCGGACGTCAATCTGCGCTTCACCCAGGGCTTCCAGCGCTGGGACTATCTGAACATGGACTACACGTGGGCGCACACTGGCGCTTACCTGCAGACCTGGGTCGCCTTCACCTGCAACAAGCTTGCCGGCCTCCAGATGAACGAGTGCTTCCACACGGGGCAGGAACTGGTCCTGAACCAGGACACCGGTGCGGCGTTCATTCCGACCTGCGGCGGCTTCAGCTTCGTTGGTGGCCCCAGCCCCCCGACCGCCTTCGACGAATTCATCTGGCTCCGCCTTGTGCGCTCGGAAAGCTCCTGCGGGTTCGGGATTTCGTTCTCGGCTATCCAGCACATCGTGACCGATCAGGTCGGCGCGTTCTCGTCCCTCGGCCTGGGCGTGGTCTTCGACACTTGCGAGTTGGTAACCTGCACCAATCTCAGCGGGCGCGGCTCCTACACCAAGACCGGCAGCGTGGCGGGCGGCCATGGCGTGACGTTCAAGAGCTGCCTGACCGTCATGGTTATGAACCTGAACGTCAACACCAACTACGGCTCCGGCCTGCGGATGGAGAACACGTCGGACGCCCTCTTCGTTAACATCCAGAGCGCGAACAACTCCGACTACGGGATCGAGGAAACCGGCACCTCGAACCGCAACTTCTACGGCCCGACCATCGTCGCCAGCAACGGTATCAGCGCGGACCACCTACTAGGCGCGGCCTCGGTTCACGTTCCGAGGCCGACCGGGACGGCGAACATCAACACGTGGACAGCGCGCCAGATCTTCAGCGACGGCATATCGCTGCCGGTCTATACGGTCGCGGGCCTGCCCTCCGCCCTGATCCCGCGGCAGAAGGCCTTCGTCAGCGACGCGACAGTCGCTTATTCGGGCGCTGCGATCGGCACCATTCCGACCGGCGGCGGCGCGAACCTCGTGCCGGTGTACTCGACCGGCGCCGTGTGGGTGATCGGCTAGGGCTTGGGCGCGGGCTTCTCGTCGGTCTTCTGAGGGGCCGGAGCGCTGGCCCGGACCATCTCAGTCAACTCGTCGATGGGGATGTACCGCGCGTCATCCTGCGCGGGGGCCTGGCGACGAAGCGACGGATCTCCGTCCCGGATCTGGCCGGGATTGATATGTGGGCTCTTGTTGACGTCGTAGTTGAGGGCCTGATCCAGCGTTGGACCGATCAAGGTCTTGGCCGGGTCGGGTGTGGCCTGCGCGACCTGGAGCAGCGAGGCGAGGGCGAGGGCGGTGATCATGGGAGGACGCTGAGCCTTTTGGGCTTTGAGGTCAACCGCCCTTACCAGGGATACGATTGTGTCTCTGGTAGAGCGGGGGTGTGGGGGTTAGCGGCGGTCTACCCGTACGATTATGGGTCGCGGATAGAAGCTCATTACGTCGACCAGCAGCTTAGTAAGCGGGTCAATCGCCCGGCGGAAATCCTCGTACATCTCAGCGATCTCGCGTTGCGTTAACGGCCTGCGAGCCTGAGCCTCTATTTGGGCGAGGGCGGTTTGAGTCGCCTCGAATGTATTCTCCTTCGGGCGGCAGAACTGCTCCTCGACGGCTTCCATGGCGGTCAAGATTTGCGCCACAGCCCTGCGCGCGTCATCGGGCAAGTAGCTGTAGTCCGCATCAGCCCGCGCCCGAGCGGTGGAGCTGATGAACGGTTCGCTGAAAAGCTCGCTCATGTCTCTTCCTTTATGGCAGGAGGGGCGGGGAGGGGCACTACAACGCCCGTCACAGGTCGCGTCCAGTGAGTAGGCTGCGGTTCAAACTGCGACCACTGATCCGCGCCCAAGTTGAACTTCCAGATCCCGTCGAGGAACCGCGCGTCGATCGGCCACGGCACATGACCGTAGGCGTTCATCTTGCCCACGGTGACCTTCACCCCGTCCTTCGGCGCGCTTTCGATCGGTAGCCACTCAGCCATCTATCAGGTCTCCTTAGGGGTGAGGGTGGCGTCGGTCCAGAACGGGTTCACGCACTTTGCGGGACCATCGCAGTTGCAGTGGTCCGGATAACAGCCGTGGTAGTTTTCCGGCCCCTCCAGTTCCTCTAGGAGCTCGTCGACGGTTTTCGCCGCAAAGTAGTCCCGTAGGCGCTCGCCCCTCGTCGTCAGCCAGCCATAGCGCGGAGACGTGCCGTACTCGATTGCGTTGAGCTGACAGAACCGGTTGATCAGCAGCCACGCAGTGGGCGCGCCAACGGCACGCTCCAGTGCGGCATAGTCGTAGGCGCGGAGGCTATCGTCGCGGCCGAAAGCGGCGAGGAAGTCTTTAATGACCGGGATGATTGCGGGTTCGCCGGTGCCGTATCCAAACCCGAAGGCGTGCCCCTCCCAATCTCGGAAGTAATCCGCCGTCGTTTTCGCGGTCTGGTCCTCGGCCATCTGTTTGGCCTCCTTAAGAGCGAGGCTTGCCCGCGCCTCTGATTTCTGACATTAGATAATCATGGCCGAGCCGTCAATTGATAATGTCAGAAAACCGCGCGGCAGGCCCCCGGTCGGCGCGGTCCCGGTGACGGTGCGCGTACCGCCCGCGCTCCTCGTCCAGATCGATCAGTGGGCCGCCAAGCACGGCACGACACGGCCGGAGGCTATGCGGGCGATGATTGAGGCGCTGATCGCCCTCGGCGGGCTGGACGGCTAGCCGCGAGAAGCCCAAGCCGTAACGAGCTGCCCCAGCGCCTCCTCGGCGACCTTCTCCGGGGCCTTCCGCCCCTTCGCGACCCGAACATCAACTCGACCGGCGATGGCCGTTCCCGGGGTTGAAAAACCGACCGGGGCGTGCAAGAATCTTGGTTCTTGGAGGGCTTTGTCTATTGCCGTTTCCCGGTCGTAGTCATTGCACGAGCGGCCCCGTCTGCCAGGACGCGGGCCGTTTTCGTTTGTGCCAAAGCTAACGTGCGGCCCTTGACCGTGAGCATGGCCAGGGGAACGGGGAGGGCGGTGTGAGCGATCCGACTCAGGGATGCTCGTCGATCTCGCCAGCCCAATAGGCCCGCGCCTGAGCCAGGAAGCGCGAGCGGGCCGAAGCTCCGATCTCACCAGCTTTGCGGTGACCCACGGCAGCAGTCTTGGCCATCTGGCGTTTCTGCCAGGGGTACCAGTGCGCCCGGCCCTTGTGGCGAGCGCATTTCTTGGCGAACGATGCAGTGGCCAGCCGCTCGCGGTCGTCGCGATCACGCCGTTTAAGCGGCAACGGCTCCAGGTTCTTCCAGTCGATCATCTTCCTCGGCTTTCCGCTGAATGTAGGTTCGCATCCCGGCACTTGACGCGTAGCGCCATGTTCTCGGGGCCATCTCGGGCGATATGCCGTTGAACCTGCACAGCCAGTGGAACCCGGCGTTCGAATGCGGGTGATTGACAGCGTCGGCGGTGAAGCCGGTCTGCCGAAATTCCGCTGCGGTCGGGTGATCTTCCATCCCCGAACTTTACTACGAAAACCCTAGAGATTCCAGCGGTCTCGCGCTATATTGGTGGGGCTGCGGCGGCTTACCGCTTCAGGTTCGGGCGTTCAGGCTGGCGCAAAGCCTCGGCACCTCGGCCCGCAGCAAGTAAGCGTGACGGCAGGAGGGGCCAGGATTGATCCTGGTAGGCACAGCGGCTAGGCGTCGCCCCTCCCGCATTCACCCCCTCCGATCCCAGTCCCTCGGCAACCCATCCTGGCCAGGAGTGCCGTAGAAGTTCGGCCGGGTTTCCCACGACCGCGCCCCGCACTTCGGACAGGCGTGCGTCGTGAACCGGGAAAGCTCCACGATCCCCACGTTCTCACCGTCAAAACCGCGAGCGTTCAGCCTGGCGATCACCTCCTCTAGCGGGATGACCTTGTCGTAGACGCAGGCTCGGCAGAAGAGGAGCACGTCGGCGCCGAGGCGGCGGTAGTCGTGAAGTGGGACTCCGGCTTCCATGCGCCAGAGGTGGGGCGGGAGAGGGCGGGGGTCAATCGCCTAGGGCAGCAGGCCCCATTCAATCATCGAGATGGCCTTGTCGCGCATCTTGAGGCCGCCACCGCGCTCGTGCTGAATCTCGACGCGGAGGCCGGTCGGGATGTGCGTGACCCGAAGCGCGTGCTTTCCGTCGTTCAGGCGCAGCGACCCGAGATGCTCGCGGTCGCGGAGAGGGATGTGCTCAATGAGCAGGTCTTCATGCGGGATGGCCATTTCATGTCTCCTGTAGAGGGGTGAGGGTGATCGCGCACGCGTCCGGCCACGGGATGATCAAAGACCGGCGCTTAGGTCGCGGACCACCGAGCGCGTGAAGAACCTCAACGCGCACCCGCTCCGCTATGCGCTCCTCGGGCCACTGCGCGATGTAGGCCAGTAGACTTGGGTCCGGCCGGAACCACTCGCCTCGCACGTGGTGCTCGTTGAAGCGCGCATGCAGGGCCTGCTCGATACGGAGGGCGCGTCGATCATAGATGACCCCGAGAAGCTTCAGTTCGTCAGGGCAGCCAACCTGCAGGGTCTTGAGGCGGTCTGACATATCGACCGTCATGCCGATCTTGATCAGGCCCATGGTGACGGCCTGGACAAAGTAGACGACAGGGACGATGGGCCGGCCACGATAGCGCGCCTGGCGGTCGCCGTTTTCGTCGGTCTTGGGCTTGGCTCTCGGCACGTTTGGCTGGCCCTCAGGACGCGCTACCCAGAAACTCCCCAAATTGATCTCATTCTGACGTGAACAGAGCGTGATTCAGGCGCACGGTAGCGAACGAAAAGATGTGAGATTTCAATATCCGACCCATAAGGCAGGTCGTTTACACCGAGAGGGTCGGGGGTTCGATCCCCTCACCGCCCACCAAAATCCCACTTCGAACTCACGGTCCGACGGGCGATGGACTTTCGCCTCCGCCGCCCGCACTGATCGGGCATGGCCGCCGCGATCACCGTCACCCGCCTGACCTGGACCGACCATGCTCTCGACGAGGTCGAGACGCCGCGCGGGCGGTTGGCCATCACCCTGGGCCTGGGCTCCGGCCTGGCGCGGCGAGCGGGCGATCCGCCCGGCGTGGTCTGGGCGATCGGGGATCGCGGCCCCAACATCAAGGTCGGGCCGGCGGTCGAGGATCACGGCCTGGCGCACCTGTCGGGTTTGGTCGGGCGGGAGGGGGCCAAGATCATGCCGCGTCCGGCGATCGGTCCGATGCTGGCCCAACTGCGCGTCGAGGGCGACACGGTCACCTGCCTCCAGGTCCTGCCCCTGCGCGACGCGACCGGCGCGGCCTTCGACGGCCTTCCGGGCCCCGGAGGCGACACAGCGGCCATGGAGCCCGCCTTCGACCTGTCGGGCGCCTTGCTGGGCGAAAGTCTCAGGGGAGGCGACACCGAGGGTGTCGCGGCCCTGGCCGACGGGACCTTCCGGGTGGCCGACGAGTACGCTCCCTCGATCCTGGTCGTGGCGGCCGACGGCGTGGTCCAGGCGCGCTGGGTTCCAGAAGGCGAGAGCGCGGGCCTGGCGGGGGCGGCCTATCGGGTCGAGGCGGTGCTGCCGGCCTTGTCCGCCCGCCGGCGCCTGAACCGCGGCTTCGAGGCCCTGGCCTTGTCGCCGGACGAGGCGCGGCTGCATGTGATCCTGCAAAGCCCGCTGGCGCCGGAGGACGAAGTCGTCGCCGAAGGGCGGGGGCGCGCCAGGCTCTGGACGCTGGACGCCCGGACCGGCGCGCCGCTGGCCGAACACTTCTATCCGTTCGATGCGCCCGAGACCTTCCGCCGCGACGCCGAGGCCGGGCCGGTGGGGCCGGATGACCTGAAGATCTCCGAGGCCGTGTCGCTGGGCGGCGACCGGCTGCTGGTGCTCGAGCGGATCTCGCGGACTTCCAAGCTTTATCGCGTGACCCTGGATGCGCCGGTCCTGACCAAGACCCTGGTGCTCTCGACCGACGATTGGCCCCGGATCGACCCCGACCTGGAGGGCATGGCGCTGCTTTCGGACCGGGACCTGCTGCTCAGCACCGACAACGACTTCGGGGTCGAGGGGCGGGAGACGGCGTTCTACCGGGTGACGTTCGGGACGCCGCTAGCTGACAGCGGGCCGACGGCGGGCCCGAGCTGCATCCAGGCGTGAGCTCCATGGCGAAGACCTTGAACCGACGGGCGCTGAACCGCGCGTTGCTGGCGCGGCAGCATCTGTTGACGCGCGCCGAAATCTCCGTGCCTCAGGCGCTGGACCGGCTGATCGCTCTTCAGGCCCAGGCGGCGCCCGCGCCCTATTTCGCGCTGTGGACCCGCTTGAAGAGTTTCGCGCCCGACGACCTGTCGGCGCGGCTTGAGGATCTCGGCGTCGCGCGCGGGACCTTGATGCGCGGCACGCTGCACGTGGCGATGGCGGCCGACTTCGCGGCGATCCGCCCGCTGATCCAGCGCGGCCTGGACCGGTTTCTGACCGATGGCAGCGTCCATGGCCGCGCCTTGGCCGGGTTGGACCAGGCCGAGGTCGTGGACGCCGCGCGGAATCTGCTGGGCCGGGGACCGCTGACCGCGGCGCAACTCCGCGATGCCTTGGCGGCGCGTTGGCCCGATCGCGATCCGCAGTCCCTGGCCATGGCGGCGCGCATCCATCTGCCGATGTTGCAACTGCCGCCGCGCGGTCTGTGGGGGCGCGGCGGCCAGCCGACCCTGGCGGCGATGGCCGATCGGCTCGAAGCGCCCAAGCCGGGCCTGACCTTGGCCGATCTCGTGATGCGCTACCTGGCGGCGTTCGGGCCCGCCAGCGTCGCGGATGCTCAGATCTGGCTGGGCCTCAGTCGTCTGGCGCCCACGTTCGAGGCGCTGCGGCCATCCCTGGCCGTCTTTCATGGCGAAGACGGCCAGGAACTGTTCGATCTGCCCGAGGCGGACAGGCCGCCGGGCGAGGCCGAAGCGCCTGTCCGCTTCCTGGGCGAGTTCGACAACGTGCTGCTGGCCCACGACGACCGTTCGCGGATCATATCGGCCGAGCACAAAAGCCGGCTCTACACCGCCAACGGCATCCTGCGCGCGGCGGTCCTGGTCGACGGGTCCACGGCGGGGCGTTGGCGGATCGAGGACGGCAAGGCGGAGTCGGTCCTGCGGATCGAGCTGTTCGACAAGGTCGCCAAGCCCGTCGCCAGGGCCCTGGCGGAAGAGGGCGAGCGCCTGCTGGCCTTCGCCGCCAAGAACGCCGTCCACGATGTCCGCATCGACGTCGTCGAGACCTAGGTCGCCAGCGCCTCGAGCGCCGGCGCAGCGTCCCGGGCGGCCTCGTCGGCGCGGATCGCCGCGCCCAGGCTCTCGGCGGCGGCCTTGAAGGCAGGCTCGTCCAGCAGGCGCCGCACGGCGGCGGCGATGGCCTCGACGCCGGCGTCGGCCGGCAGGGTCAAGCCTGCGCCGCGATGGGCGACGCGGGCGGCGTTGTCGTTCTGGTCGCGGCCCATCGGCAGGCACAGCAGCGGCACGCCGGCCAGCAGCGGCCGCAGGGTCGAGCCGTGGCCGGCATGGGTGACGAACAGGGCCGCGTCTTTCAGCAACGCGCCGTGCGGGGCGCTCCGTACGACGGCGACATTGGCCGGGGCGTCGAATTCGCTCGGATCGATCGTCGGGCCGGTGGTCACCACGCCGCGCACCGGCAGCTGGCCAAGGGCGGCGATGATCGCGCGCAGGGCCGGTTCCTGCGCCTGGTAGAGGCTGGAGAACGACACGACCACCAGCGGCGCGTCGCCGGACGGGAGCGCGAACGGCTCGACCCAGGCCGGATCGGCCAAATACGGGCCGACATAGGCGAAGCGGGCGGGCAGGGGATCCGGCGTGAAGTCGAACGCCTTGCTGGTGGCCAGAAGGATCGTCTTGGCGACTTCCAGCTGGTCGAACAGGTCGGCCAGCGGCGGCAGGCCCAGGGCCGCGCGGGCGGCGTTCAGGTCGGGCAGGCCGGCCTGGAAGAAGGTCCGGCTCATCTGGCCGACCATGGCGTGCATGGCGCGTTCTTCGTCATTGGTCGCCGGAAGCATGCCGGCCCCGAACGGCGGCGCGCCCGGCATCGTCGGCAGCGACCAGACATTGGCGGCCAGCAGCGCCAGCGGCAGGCCTCGCGCCTCCGCCGCCGCCATCGGGCCCAGCAGCAGCTCCTGCGAGACCACGACGTCCGGCGCGAAGGCGTCGATCGCGGCCAGCGTGTCCTTGGCGTAGGCGAGGGCGGGGCCCGCCATCACCCGGTCCAGCAGGCGCTGGATCACCGCCAGCGGATTGTCGGCCTCGTGGTCCTTCAGCCGGTCGTCGTCACGGGTCTTGCCGGTCTGGAACGGCGCGGTCGTCCAGGCCCCGAACGGCACGTCCAGGGCGGCGGCGTCGGGCGCGTTGCACGGATCGCTCAGGACCAGCACGGCGTGGCCGCGCGCCGCCAGGTCGCAGGCGACCAGCAGCATGGGCTGCACATGGCCGCCGCCTTCCCAGGTGGTGAAGAGATATCGCGCCATCCGACCTCGCACGCCCCGCTTTTTGCAGGCTTGGGGATGCCTGCCTACGCGGTCCGGGCGAGCCTTGCTATAAGCGATCAAAGTGATATCACTTTGACATCAAACCTGGAGGGCTCCATGTCCGACGCGCCGAATATCAACCGATCGACCGAACGCGCCTTTGGCGGGATCGGCGGCGGGCTGCCGTTGCTGTCGCTTCCCCTGCTGATCGCCGCCGCCGTCTGGGGTTTCACGCACGGCCTGCCGGCGGTCGGCGCCGTGCTGATCGTCCTGTTCCTGCTGACCAGCCTTGGCTTCTATTCGCTGCAGCCCAACGAGGCCTATGTCGTCACCCTGTTCGGGACCTATGTCGGCACCGATCGCCGGACCGGCCTGCGCTGGGTGCTGTTCTGGTACGGCCGCAAGAAGATCAGCCTGCGCGTGCGCAACGTCACCAGCGAGCGGCTGAAGGTCAACGACAAGCGCGGCAACCCGATCGAGATCGCCGCCAACATCGTCTGGCGCGTGTCGGACACAGCCCAGGCCCTGTTCGACGTCGACGACTACACCGCGTTCGTGAATATCCAGATCGAGACCGCGCTGCGGGAAACGGCGTCGCACTACGCCTATGACCACGACGACAGCGGCGAACCCACGTTGCGGGCCGACGCAGACCAGGTTGGCGAGCGCCTGCGCAGCGATCTGCGCGGCCGCACGGCGGTGGCCGGGGTGGCGATCGACGAGACCCACCTGATGCATCTGGCCTACGCTCCGGAGATCGCCGGCTCGATGCTCAAGCGCCAGCAGGCCGAAGCGGTGCTGGCGGCGCGCCGCACGATCGTCGCCGGCGCGGTCGGCATGGTCGAGAACGCCCTGCAACAGCTCAGCGAGCGGGACGTCGTCGTCCTGGACGACGAGCGCAAGGCGGCGATGGTGTCCAACCTGCTGGTGGTGCTGTGCGCCGATCGCGAGGCCCAGCCCGTGGTCAACACCGGCACGCTCTACGGCTGATCCGTTGGCCGCGTCCCCACCCGAGTCGCCGAAAAGCGGGCGCCGCGCGTTCCTGATGCGCGTGCGCCCCGAAGTGCTGGCCGCCGTCGAACATCTTGCGGCGGCCGAACTGCGTAGTGTCAACGCCCAGGTCGAAATGCTATTGCGCGAAGCCCTGTTGCACCGCGGTGCGCTGCGACCGCTGGACAGCGGTTCAGCTTCGGAGGAACCTCCGTCCCCGTGAGTGTCTTAAGGCTCTGTGGCCGCCTCGGTGGGCGCGGCTGACTAAGCGAGGTTCCGGCGTGATGGATTTGAGGTTTGATCCGCCCTCGGCGTTCAACGAGGCAGAAGAACCCCTGTTCAGGGCGGTCCGGTCCGGCGGCAAGCCGGTCAGGCTGGTTGACACCACCATGCTCTACGCGCCTCGCAGCGGTGGAGTGCGTCGCTATTTGAACTCCAAGCGGACGTGGATCGCGGCGAATCGGCCCCAGGTCCGGCACACGCTCGTGGTGCCCGGTCCGCGCGACGCGCATGACGGTCACGGACGAGTCTCGATCTACGCGGCGCCTCTGCCGTTCGGCGACGGCTATCGCTGGCCGGTGGTCAAGAACGCCTGGATGGAGCGCCTGATCCGCCAGCGGCCCGACATCATCGAGGCCGGTGATCCGTACACCCCGGGTCTGGCGGCCCTGAAGGCCGGCGACGCCCTGGGCGTGCCGGTGGTCGGCTTCTGCCACACCGATCTGGGCGCCCTGGCGGCGCTGCATATCGGCGAATGGGCGGAAAAGCCGGTGCAGAAACGCTGGGCGGCGATCTACAGCCAGTTCGACCAGGCCGTGGCGCCCAGCCAGTTCATCGCCGGGCGGCTGATCGAGGCGGGGGTCCAGAACGCCATCGGCCTGCCGCTGGGCGTCGACACCGAGATCTTCAATCCGCACCGCGGCGACCGCGAGGCCTTGCGGCGCAAGCTGGGCCTGACCAGCCGTCATCGGATCCTGGTGTTCGCCGGTCGTCCGGCCAAGGAGAAGAAGCTGGACGTGCTGGTCGAGGCGGTCGAGCGCCTGGGCGATCCCTACGTGCTGCTGTTCGTGGGGGCGGGCTCCGGAGCGCCGTCCAGCGATCGGGTGATCTGCATGGACTATCAGCGCGACCCGCAGAGCCTGGCCGCCGTGCTGGCCGGCTGCGACGCCTTCGTCCACGCCAACGACAACGAGCCGTTCGGCCTGATCGTGCTGGAGGCCATGGCCTGCGGCCTGCCGGTGATCGGCGTCGACGCCGGCGGCGTGGCCGAGTCGGTGGACGAAACGGTCGGGGCCCTGGCCACGGCCTCGGAGGCCCGCGCATTCGCCGAGGCGGTCGAGTCGGTGTTCGCCCGCGACGTGAGGGCCCTGGGCCAGGCCGCGCGACAGCGGGCCGAGCTGCGGCACGGCTGGGACCCGGTGTTTCGCAAGCTGTCGGCGATCTACGGCCGGCTCACCGGCTGCGCCGCCTTCGAGGACGTGGCCGCCGCGCCGGTCCCCGAACTGATCGGCTGGAACTAGGCGGCGGCCTTCGTCAGCTGGCCGCGCACCTGGGCCAGGATCTCGTAGGACCGCAGGCGCGCCCCGTGATCGTGGATCTGCGAGGCGGCCATCAACTCGTCCGCGCCGGTGGCGTCCAGCACCTTCTGGATCTTGGCGCGGACCGTGTCGGGCGAGCCGATCGCCGAATAGCGGAAGGTGTGGTCCAGCCCCGCGATCTCGGCCTCCGAGGCGACCTCGCGAATATCGTCGACCGGCGGCGGCAGCAGGCCCGGCTTGCCGCGACGCAGGGCCACGAATTGCTGCTGGCTTGAGGTGGACAGGCGGCGGGCCTCGTCATCCGTGTCGGCCGCGCAGACCCCGATGCAGACCAGGACGTAAGGCTGGGCCAAGGCCGCCGACGGCTTGAAGGTGCGCCGATAGACGGCGATCGCCTCCATCAACTGGTCGGGCGCGAAGTGGGCGGCGAAGGCGAAGGGCAGGCCCAGGGCGGCGGCCAACTGGGCGCTGTAGGTGCTGGAGCCCAAGAGCCAGAGCGGCACGTCCTGGCCTTCGCCAGGCACGGCGCGCACGGCCTGGCCCGGCTGGGCCGGCTGGAACCAGGCCTGCAACTCGACGACGTCCTGGGCGAAGCTGTCGACCGCGCCCATGTAGCGGCGCAAGGCCCGCATGGTGGCCTGGTCGGTGCCGGGCGCGCGGCCCAGACCCAGGTCGATGCGGCCGGGATGGAGGGCGGCCAGGGTCCCGAACGCCTCGGCCACCATCAGCGGCGCGTGGTTGGGCAGCATGACGCCGCCCGAACCGACCCGGATCGTCGAGGTGCCGGCCGCCACGTGGCCGATGACCACGGCGGTCGCGGCGCTGGCGATTCCCGGCATGTTGTGGTGCTCGGCCAGCCAGTAGCGGTGATAGCCCAGCCCTTCGGCGTGGCGAGCCAGGTCCAGGCTGTTGTGAAGGGCTTGGCCGACGCTGGTTCCTTGCGGAACGGGGGCCAGGTCGAGGACGGAAAAGGGCAGGGGATGGGCGTGCGACATGCACGCTAGATCGGGACGCGAAGGGCGAACCTCAAGGCAGCAGCTTCCTACTAGCCGCGTCATCGCGATCCGCGCACTAATCGCGATGTGAGACCGCGCTGGCGGTGAGCGGGAGACGGCCATGGCCTTGAAATGCACCCACCTCGACCAGATCCAGGACGTGACGCCGGGAACGGCCGGCTGCGAGGAATGCCTGCAGTCCGGCGATCTTTGGCTGCACCTTCGGCTTTGCCGCACGTGCGGTCATGTCGGCTGCTGCGACCAGTCCAAGAACAAGCACGCCACCAAGCATTTCAAACTGACGGGCCACCCGATCATCGAGGGCTACGACCCGCCGGAAGGCTGGGGATGGTGTTATGTCGACGAGGAGTTCTTCGAATTCGATGCGCCGACCCCACATCCTGGGCCCATCCCACGTTTCTATTGATCGAGCGTCGAGACCTCCGCCATGGGCAAGCCGAGCAAGATTCTCCTCCAGACCACCATCCAGACGGCCGCCGAAGACTGGTCGATCGCCCGGTTCTCGATGCTGGCGGACTATTTGGGGCAGCTTCGCGACCCTGACGGCGAACCGGTCTTCGAGGTCGTGGCTCGCGACCGTGGACCGCTCGACAGGCCCGATCCGGTGTTATCGGAGCTGGAGGAGTCGGATTTCGCGGCGATGTGGCTGTTTGCGGTCGATGTGGGCGACGGGCTCAGCGCTGACGAATGCACGGCCATCTCGCGGTTCCGGGCTCGTGGCGGCGGCCTGATGGTGACGCGCGACCACCAGGACCTGGGCAGCAGCGTCTGCACCTTGGGCGGGGTCGGGGCGGCGCATTACTTTCACAGCAAGAATCAGGATCCGGACGGATCACGCCACCAGATCGACGACCCGTTCACGACCTACATCAGCTGGCCGAACTATCATTCCGGCGCGAACGGCGACTTCCAGACCATCAAGATCGTGGGCGACGTCCATCCCGTCCTGAGCGACGCCGCCTCGGAAAGCGGGGCCATACGCTTCCTGCCGTCGCATCCTCACGAAGGGGCGGTCGGCGCGCCGGCCGATGATTCGACCGCGCGGGTGATCGCCACGGGCGTCAGCAAAGTCAGCGGCGCGGCCTTCAACCTGGCCGTGGCGTTCGAACCCTCGCCGGATGGCGGCCCCGCGGTGGCCCAATCCACGTTCCATCACTTCGCCAACTACAACTGGGATCCCGCCGTCGGTGCGCCCAGCTTCGTCTCCGAACCGCCCGGCGACACCCTGTCGCGTTCGCCGCAGGCTCAACGCGACATCAGGCTCTATGCGCGTAACGTGGCGCTCTGGCTGGCAGGACAACCCGTCGAAAGGCCCGTGCATGACGCCGTGCTGGATGACTTGCATCAGGACATCGTGCTGGATGAGGAGCTGGAAGAAAGCTTTCCGGCCAGCGATCCGCCGGCCGCTACGCGTCGTGGCGGCTGATCTGCAAGGGAAGGGGAAGTGGCGCGAATGACGGGACTTGAACCCGCGACCTCCGGCGTGACAGGCCGGCGCTCTAACCAACTGAGCTACATCCGCGTCGGGCGCGAACCAATGTCCGGCGCGGTCGTTCCATAGACTAGCCTGGCGGTGGGAAGCAGCCAACTTCAGGGAAGTGGCGCGAATGACGGGACTTGAACCCGCGACCTCCGGCGTGACAGGCCGGCGCTCTAACCAACTGAGCTACATCCGCATCAGGCTCCGCCGAAGCGAAGTGCGACCCGCCGTGCGGCGAGGGGCGTCTGATATGTCGGGCGAAGACTCGTGTCAACGGCCATATCGAAGAAGCGACAAAACGTGGCCGAGGCGGGCGGGATTTCATCCGGACCGGCCAAAAAGCAACAATCCGACGTGCTGTTCGCGATGCACGCGCCGGTGTCCGTTTTTCACAGATCGCCGTTAGGTAAAGGCGGTCTAGTTGCGACCGTTTCTCAATGTGGCGCAGGCGTTTGAAGCGTCGGCGACACTGGGCTACAACCCGCTCGATTCAAGCCAAGGGCTGTCATGAACGCCTTCCTTCTCCAGTATCTGCCGATCGTGATCTTCCTAGGGATCGCGGCGGTCATCGGCATCGCCTTCATCCTTGCCGCCGCGGTGCTCGCGCCCAAGGCGCCGGACCCGGAAAAGCTGTCCGCCTACGAATGCGGCTTCAATGCTTTCGACGACGCGCGCATGAAGTTCGACGTCCGGTTCTACCTGGTCTCGATCCTGTTCATCATCTTCGACCTGGAAGTGGCGTTCCTGTTCCCGTGGGCCGTCTCGCTGATGAAGCTGCCGCATGACGTGGCCGCCTTCGCGTTCTGGTCGATGATGGTCTTCCTGGGTGTTCTGACCGTCGGCTTCATCTACGAATGGAAGAAGGGCGCCCTCGAATGGGAGTGATCGTTCCCCCCACCGGCGCGGCGCCCAGCTCCCCGCTCGTTCCCGCCGGCTCGGCCGCGCGGTCGACCGTGCAGGGCTATGACCCCAAGCTGCACGACCCCTATTTCGACGGTCTGTCGGGCCAGCTGGCCGACAAGGGCTTCGTCATGGCGGCCGCCGACGACCTGATCACCTGGGCCCGTACCGGCTCGCTGATGTGGATGACCTTCGGCCTGGCCTGCTGCGCCGTCGAGATGATGCACTCGGCCATGCCGCGCTACGACCTGGAGCGCTACGGCTTCGCGCCGCGCGCCAGCCCGCGCCAGTCGGACGTGATGATCGTCGCCGGCACCCTGACCAACAAGATGGCTCCGGCTCTGCGCAAGGTCTACGACCAGATGCCCGAGCCGCGCTACGTCATCTCGATGGGCAGCTGCGCCAACGGCGGCGGCTACTACTACTACAGTTACAGCGTCGTGCGCGGCTGCGACCGGATCGTGCCGATCGACATCTATGTTCCCGGCTGCCCGCCCACCGCCGAGGCCCTGGTCTACGGCGTATTGCAGCTGCAGAAGAAGATCCGTCGCACGGGGACGATCGAGCGATGACCGACGTTGTTTCCACCGAAGTGACCCCCGAGCCGGCCCTGTCGCCGCTCGAGGCCCTGGGCCAGGCGATTGTCGCCAACTCGGCCGGCGCGATCACCGCCTGGTCCGTGGCGTTCGGCGAGCTGAACCTGCTGGGTCCGGCCAACCGCATCGTCCAGGCGCTGACCTACCTGCGCGACCACCCCGACTACCGTTTCCACCAACTGGTCGACCTGACCGGCGTGGACTACCCGGAGCGCGAGCGCCGGTTCGACGTCGTCTATCACCTGCTGTCGCTGATCAAGAACCACCGGGTGCGCCTCAAGGTCCAGACCGACGAGGACACCGCCGTTCCCAGCGTCACGCCGGTGTTCCCGGTGGCCGACTGGTTCGAGCGCGAAGCCTTCGACATGTACGGGATCTTCTTCGACGGTCACCCCGACCTGCGCCGGATCCTGACCGACTACGGCTTCCACGGCCACCCGCTGCGGAAGGACTTCCCGATGACGGGCTATGTCGAGGTCCGCTACGACGACGAGCTGAAGCGCGTGGTCTACGAGCCCGTGAAGATCACCGAGTTCCGCGCCTTCGACTTCATGTCTCCGTGGGAGGGCGCCAAGTACGCCCTGCCGGGCGACGAGAAGGCCGAGAAGCGGGCAGGGGACGCGTAAGAGTCATGACTGGTTCCAACTCCCCCGCCGCCGCGACCGACTTCTTCCACGACGCGCCGTCGCTGCCGGCCGTGCCGGAAACCCCGGTGCGCAAGTTCAACATCAACTTCGGCCCGCAACACCCGGCCGCGCACGGCGTGCTGCGCCTGGTGCTGGAGCTGGACGGCGAGATCGTCGAACGCGTCGATCCGCACATCGGCCTGCTGCATCGCGGCACCGAGAAGCTGATGGAGGCCCGCACCTACCTCCAGAACATCCCGTACTTCGACCGCCTCGACTACGTGGCGCCGATGAACCAGGAACATGCGTTCTGCCTGGCCATCGAGAGGCTGCTGGGCGTGGACGTGCCGATGCGCGGCAGCCTGATCCGCGTGCTGTTCTGCGAGATCGGCCGGGTGCTGAACCACCTGCTGAACGTCACGACCCAGGCCATGGACGTCGGCGCCCTGACGCCGCCGCTGTGGGGCTTCGAGGAGCGCGAGAAGCTGATGGTGTTCTACGAGCGCGCCTGCGGCGCTCGCCTGCACGCCAACTACTTCCGTCCGGGCGGGGTCCACCAGGACCTGACCCCGTCGCTGATCGACGACATCGAGAAGTGGGCGAAAGCCTTCCCGAAGATCTGCGACGACATCGAAGGCCTGATCACCGACAACCGCATCTTCAAGCAGCGCAACGTCGATATCGGCGTGGTGACCAAGGAAGACGCGCTGGCCTGGGGCTTCTCGGGCGTGATGGTGCGCGGCTCGGGCATCGCCTGGGACCTGCGCCGCAACCAGCCCTACGAGTGCTACAACGACTTCGAGTTCGACATCCCGCTGGGCAAGAACGGCGACTGCTACGATCGCTATCTGTGCCGCATGCAGGAGATGCGCGAGTCGACCAAGATCATCCTGCAGGCCATCACCAAGCTGCGCGCCACGCCCGGCCCGGTGATGACCGAGGACAACAAGGTCAGCCCGCCGCGCCGCGCCGAGATGAAGCGGTCGATGGAAGCCCTGATCCACCACTTCAAGCTCTACACCGAAGGCTTCCGCACGCCGGAGGGCGAGGTTTACGCGTCGGTCGAGGCCCCCAAGGGCGAGTTCGGCGTGTTCCTGGTGTCGAACGGCACCAACAAGCCGTACCGCTGCAAGATCAAGGCTCCAGGCTTCTCGCACCTGGCTGCGATGGACTGGATGAACCGCGGCCACCAACTGGCCGACGTCTCGGCCATCCTGGGCTCGCTCGACATCGTGTTCGGCGAGGTCGACCGGTGAGCCTGGAAGCGATCGCTCAGGCCCAGCTGGACGCCTACAACGCCCAGGACCTGGACGCCCACTGCGCCCATTTCGCCGACGACGTCGTGGTCGCCGGCCTGAACGGCGACGTGGCGCGCACGGGGATCGAGGCCTATCGCGCGTGGTACGAGGCCGCGTTCGCGCAGTTCCCGAACAATAAGGCCAAGCTTCTCAACCGCATCGTGGTGGGCGCGAACGTGATCGATCACGAGCACGTCGACCGCGGCAACGGCGACGCGCCCTTCCAGGTCGCCGCCATCTACACCTTCAGGGGCGACAAGATCGCCCGCGTGGATTTCGCACGATGAGCGTCCGTCGTTTAGCAAAGGACCAGCCCGCCAGCTTCGCGTTCTCGACCGAGAGCCAGGCCAAGGCCGACTGGTGGAAAGCCAAGTATCCCGCCGAGCGCAAGCAGTCGGCGGTGATCCCGATGCTGTGGCTGGCCCAGAAGCAGGAAGGCTGGGTCTCCGAGCCCGCCATCCAGGAGATCGCCAAGCAGCTGACCATGCCGGTCATCCGCGTGCTGGAGGTCGCCACCTTCTACGTGATGTTCCAGCTGCAGCCGGTCGGCAAGGTCGCCTTCGTCCAGTTGTGCGGCACCACGCCGTGCCAGCTGCGCGGCGCGCTGGACCTGAAGGCCGTGCTGAAGGCCAAGATCGGCGAAGCCAACGACGTCTCGGCCGACGGCAAGTTCAGCTGGGAAGAGGTCGAGTGCCTGGGCGCGTGCTGCAACGCGCCGATGGCCGCCATCAACGACTATTACTACGAGGACCTGACGCCGGAGAGCCTGGCCCAGATCCTCGACGACTTCGCCGCCGGCAAKTCGCCCAAGCCGGGCAGCTATGAAGGCCGTGGCGCGTCGGAACCCAAGGGCAAGATCCAGACCCTGACGGACCCGAAGCTGTTCGACGGCTCGCTGGCCAAGAAGATCAAGATCCCGAACCTGCCCGAAAAGCCGAAGAAGGCTCCGAAGACGGAGCCGGCGGCCTGATGCAAAACGCCGACGCCATCCAGAAGAAGCGCCTGACCACGATGTTCGCCATCGACGTGGTCTGCTTCGTGCTGGCCGGCGCGGCGATCATCGGGTTCGTCGCCGCCAAGATCGCCTGGCTGGCGCCCGTGTTCATCGGCGCCATCGCCGTCGGCCTGGGCGCGCAGATCTGGTTCATCCTGGGCTGGATGAAGGCCGCCAAGCAGGACGAGGAGGGCAAGCCGTCGTGACCGACGACCAACTCCTTGCCAAGCGCGTGGCCTATGTGAGGACCATCCGTGGTCTTTACCGCAACGAGCGCATCGCCGGCCTGCTCGGCTCTCTGGTCGGGGCTCTGCTCCTGATCTGGGGCCGGATGAGCCCGGAAGCGCCCGCCTGGGCCGTTCCTGTCGCTTTCCTGGTGATAGGCGCCGCTTGGGTGCTTTTCGCCTATGTCATCATTCGTCGGACGCGCTATGTGCGCGCCCATCCATTCGATCCGCAAAGCTGAGTCATGGTCGGTATCCTCGAAGACAAGGACCGCATCTTCACGAACCTCTACGGTCTCCACGATTGGGGCCTCGAGGGCGCGAAGAAGCGCGGCTGCTGGAATGGCACCAAGGACATCCTGGACGCGGGTCGCGACTGGATCATCGACAACATGAAGAACTCCGGCCTGCGCGGCCGGGGCGGGGCGGGCTTCGGCACCGGCCTGAAGTGGTCGTTCATGCCCAAGGAAGTGAAGGACGGTCGTCCGCACTACCTGGTCGTCAACGCAGACGAGTCCGAGCCGGGCACCTGCAAGGACCGGGAGATCATGCGGCATGACCCGCACCTCCTGATCGAAGGCTGCCTGATCGCCTCGCGCGCCATGCTGGCCCACGCCTGCTACATCTACATTCGCGGCGAATACGTTCGTGAGCGCGAAGTGCTGGAAGCCGCCATCAAGCAGGCCTACGAGGCCAAGCTGATCGGCAAGAACAACGTCCACGGTTGGGACTTCGACCTCTACGTCCATCACGGCGCCGGCGCCTATATCTGCGGTGAAGAGACGGCCCTGCTGGAAAGCCTGGAAGGCAAGAAGGGCCAGCCGCGCCTGAAGCCGCCGTTCCCGGCCGGCGCGGGCCTGTACGGCATGCCGACCACGGTCAACAACGTCGAGTCGATCGCCGTCGCCGGCACGATCCTGCGTCGCGGCGCGGCCTGGTTCGCCGGTTTCGGACGTCCGAACAACGCGGGCACCAAGCTGTTCTGCGTCAGCGGCCACGTGAACCTGCCGTGCAACGTCGAAGAAGCCATGAGCATCCCCTTCCGTCAGCTGATGGAAGACCACTGCGGCGGCATTCGCGGCGGCTGGGGCAACCTGAAGGCCGTGATCCCGGGCGGCTCGTCCGTGCCGATGATCCCCGCCGAACAGTGCGAAGACCTGCCGATGGACTTCGACGCCCTGCGCAACCTGCGCTCGGGTCTGGGCACCGCGGCCGTCATCGTCATGGACAAGTCCACCGACCTGGTCCGCGCCATCGCCCGCCTGTCGTACTTCTACAAGCACGAGAGCTGCGGCCAGTGCACGCCGTGCCGTGAAGGCACCGGCTGGATGTGGCGGGTCATGGAGCGCATGGCCACCGGCGAGGCCGATCCGAAAGAGATCGACACCCTGCTGGACGTCACGACCCAGGTCGAGGGTCACACCATCTGCGCCCTGGGCGACGCGGCCGCCTGGCCGATCCAGGGCCTGTTCCGTCACTTCCGCCACGAGGTGGAGGACCGGATCGCATCCTATCGTAGCGGTCGCCTGCACGTGCAGGGCGCCAAGCTGATCGCGGCGGAGTAAACGATTATGGCAATCGCCAAGGTCAACGGCGTCGAGGTCGAGTTCGAGCCCGGCATGACGGTTCTGCAGGTGGCGGAACTGGCCGGGGAAGAGATCCCGCGCTTCTGCTATCACGAGCGTCTGAGCATCGCCGGCAACTGCCGCATGTGCCTGGTCGAGGTGAAGCCCGGCCCGCCCAAGCCGCAGGCGTCGTGCGCCCTGCCGGCCGCCGAGGGCCAGGAGATCTTCACCAAGACCCCGATGGTCAAGAAGGCCCGTGAAGGGGTGATGGAGTTCCTGCTCATCAACCACCCGCTGGATTGCCCGATCTGCGACCAGGGCGGCGAGTGCGACCTGCAGGACCAGGCCATGGGCTATGGCCGCGACGACAGCCGTTACGAAGAGAACAAGCGCGCGGTCGAAGAGAAGGCCATGGGCCCGCTCATCAAGACCGTGATGACCCGCTGCATCCAGTGCACGCGCTGCGTCCGTTTCATCACCGAAGTCGCCGGCTCGCCGGAGATCGGCCTGATCTCGCGCGGCGAAGACGTTGAAATCACGACCTATCTGGGCGCGGCGGTGACGTCGGAGCTCAGCGCCAACGTCATCGATCTTTGCCCTGTCGGCGCCCTGACCTCCAAACCGTACGCCTTCGAGGCGCGGCCCTGGGAGCTGAAGAAGACCGAGAGCGTCGACGTCATGGACGCCCTGGGCTCGGCCATCCGCGTCGACGCCCGCGGCGCCGCGGTGCTGCGCGTGCTGCCGCGCGTCAACGAGGACGTCAACGAAGAGTGGATCAGCGACAAGACGCGCTACGCCGTGGACGGCCTGCAGCGTCAGCGCCTGGACCGCCCGTACGTCCGCGTCGGCGGCAAGCTGCAACCGGCGAGCTGGGCCCAGGCCTTCGCCGCCGTCGCCGCCAAGATCAAGGCCGCTCCGGCTGACCGCATCGGCGTGATCGCCGGCGACCTGCAGGACGCCGAGAGCCTGAAGGCGACCAAGGACCTGTTCACCGCCCTGGGCGTGAAGAACCTCGACGCCCGCCAGGACGGTTCGGCCCTGGGCGCGGGTCCGCGCGAGAGCTGGCTGTTCAACTCGACGATCGCCGGCATCGAGAACGCCGACGTGGTGCTGTTCATCGGCGCCAATCCGCGCCTCGAGGCCCCGGTCCTGAACACCCGCTTCCGCAAGCAGTGGATCGCCGGCAAGACCCGCTTCGGCGTGATCGGCGAACAGGCCGACCTGACCTTCGACTACGACTATCTCGGCGCCGGGACCCAGACCCTGTCGGGCCTGGCCAAGAGCAAGAGCGACTTCGTCACGGCCCTGAAGAACGCCCAGCGTCCGGCGATCATCATCGGCCAGGGCGCTCTGTCGCGCGCCGACGGCGCCGCCGTGCTGAAGGCGGCCGCCGCGGTGGCAAAGACCTTCGGCGTGGTGCGCGACGGCTGGAACGGCTGGAACGTGCTGCACACCGCCGCCGCCCGCGTGGCCGGCCTGGACCTCGGCTTCCTCCCGGGCGAGGGCGGTCTGTCGGCCTCGGAGATGCTGAAGCCGGGCGCGCTGGACGTGCTGTTCCTGCTGGGCGCAGACGAGTGCGAGACCGCCGCCTCGGACGCCTTCAAGGTCTATCTGGGCACCCACGGCGACGCCGGCGCCCACAAGGCCGACGTCATCCTGCCGGGCGCGGCCTACACCGAGAAGAACGGCCTCTATGTGAACACCGAAGGCCGCGTCCAGATGGGCGAGCGGGCGGTGTTCCCCAAGGGCGACGCCAAGGAAGACTGGTCGATCCTGCGGGCCCTCTCCGAGCACCTGGGCGTCAAGCTGCCCTATGACAGCCTGGACCAGCTGCGCGCCAAGCTCTTCGCCGAGCACCCGACCTTCGGCCAGATCGACTTCGCGCCGGGCTCGATCGCCACGTCGTTCGACCTGGCGGGCCTGGGCGCCGCCGGCGAGCTTTCGGACGCCCCGTTCGAAAGCCCGATCAAGGCCTTCCACCTGACCAACCCCATCGCGCGCGCCAGCGTGACCATGGCCGAATGCGCGGCCACGGTTTCCGGCGCCGCCAAGATCGCGGCGGAGTAGGCCGGTGAGCGAATTCTTCTCCAACCCCGCCGTGACCTGGACCCTGCTGACCACCGGCGGGATCCTGCTGGTGGTGATCTGGGTGCTGCTGAGCCTGGCCTTCCTGCTGCTGGCCGACCGCAAGATCTGGGCCGGCGTGCAGATGCGCAAGGGCCCCAACGTGGTGGGTCCGTTCGGCCTGCTGCAGTCCTTCGCCGATTTCTTCAAGTTCGTGCTGAAGGAAATCATCATCCCGGCCGGCGCCGACAAGGTGATCTTCCTGCTGGCCCCGCTGCTGAGCCTGGTCCTGGCCTTCGTGGGTTGGGCCGTGGTGCCGTTCGCGCCGGGCTGGGTGGTCTCCAACCTCAATGTCGGCATCCTGTACCTGCTGGCGATGAGCTCGCTGGGCGTCTACGGCATCATCATGGGCGGCTGGGCTTCGAACTCGAAGTACCCGTTCCTGGGCGCGCTGCGTTCGGCGGCGCAGATGGTGTCGTACGAAGTGTCGATCGGCCTGATCATCATCACGGTGATCCTGCTGGCCGGCACCATGAACCTCAGCTCCATCGTCGAACAGCAAGCCGGCTGGATCTGGAACTGGAACGTGTTCGGCGGCTCCGGCCTGAAGAACATCATCCTGGCCCCGGTGATGATCATCGCGATGGGCATGTTCTTCATCTCGGCCCTGGCCGAGACCAACCGCCCTCCGTTCGACCTTCCGGAAGCTGAATCCGAACTCGTGGCCGGCTACCAGGTCGAGTACAGCTCGACCCCGTACCTGCTGTTCATGGTCGCCGAATATTCGAACATCGTCCTGATGTGCGCGATGATCAGCGTCCTGTTCTTCGGCGGCTGGAACCCCGGTTTCCCGATCGGCTTCACGGCCGGTTGGCCGCCGTTCCTGGTCAACTTCCTGCTGGCCCTGGTGTTCTACTTCAAGATCGTGGTGGCGTTCTTCATGATCGCCATGGCCAAGGCCATCGTGCCCCGCTACCGCTACGACCAACTGATGCGCCTGGGCTGGAAGGTCTTCCTGCCGATGTCGCTGGTGCTGGTGATGCTGGTCTCGGCCTGGCGCGTCTTCGGGATCCAGGGGTGATCGGCGGAAGGGCATATCTGGCGGTCGCCGCCCTCGGCCTGATCCTGGCCGGCTGCGCGACCGACGGCGCGGCTCCGGCCAAGACGTCCTATTCGCTGGGGCGCGGCACGGCCGGTTATGACCAGCTGCGTCGCGACAGCGAGAGATGCGCCGCCGACGGCGGCAAGATCGAAGCCAAGCAGGACGGGGGCGACCCCACCCAGCTTTCGAACTACACCTGCGTCATCCCGAAGTCGGGCAAGTGACGCGAACGGTCCTCATCCGGTGGGTGGGCGGCCGCGAACGGATCGACGCGGGCAGGGGCGTTCGTCCCTCCCAAGAGATGAAGTGTTAGGAGAGCTCTGGTGTTCCAGCGCATCACACAGGCGGTCAAGGGCGTGGCTCTGCTCGACTTCGCGGGCGCCTTCGGCCTGGGCATCAAGTACATGCTCGCGCCCAAGAAGACCGTGATCTATCCGAACGAGCGCGGCCCGCAGTCGCCCCGTTTCCGCGGCGAGCACGCCCTGCGCCGCTATCCGTCGGGCGAAGAGCGCTGCATCGCCTGCAAGCTGTGCGAAGCCATCTGCCCGGCCCAGGCCATCACCATCGAGGCCGAGCCGCGTGACGACGGCAGCCGCCGCACGACCCGCTACGACATCGACATGGTCAAGTGCATCTACTGCGGCCTGTGCCAGGAGGCCTGCCCGGTGGACGCCATCGTCGAGGGGCCGAACATCGAGTTCGCCGTCGAGACGCGCGAGGAACTTTACTACGACAAGGAAAAGCTGCTCGACAACGGCGACCGTTGGGAACGGCTGATCGCGAAGAATCTGGAGTTGGACGCGCCCTACCGCTAAAGGACGGGTCGCGATTCCGAGGGTTAGCGGCGGGGCCGTCCGGCACGTCGGGTTTTTGTGGTTTTCTGAGGGAGCACCTGCCTTGCAGGCGATAGCTTTCTATTTGCTCGCGGTAGCGACCGTGGCGGCGGGTCTTCTGGTCGTCTCGGCCAAGAACCCCGTGCACTCGGTGCTCTTCCTGATCACCGCCTTCTTCTCGGCCGCCGGTCTCTTCGTCTTGCTGGGCGCGGAGTTCCTGGCGATGCTGCTGATCGTCGTCTATGTGGGCGCGGTCGCGGTGCTGTTCCTGTTCGTCGTGATGATGCTCGACGTGGACTTCGCCGAGCTGCGACAGGGCTTCGCCCAGTACCTGCCGGTCGGCGGTCTGGTCGGCGGGGTGCTGACGATCGAGATGATCATGGTCGCCGCCTCGGTGGTGACGGGCGGCGCGGCCGGCAAGAACGCGATCCCCAACGCCTCACCGGGCGGCGTGCCGAACACCGAGGCGATCGGCCGGGTGCTCTACACCGACTACATCTTCTTCTTCCAACTGGCGGGCCTCGTGCTGCTGGTGGCCATGATCGGCGCCATCGTCCTGACCCTGCGTCACAAGCCGGGCGTCAAGCGCCAGAACATCGGCCAGCAGAACGCCCGCACGCCCAAGACCGGAATGGAAATCGTGCAGATCAAGCCCGGCGCGGGGATCAGCGAATGATCGGCCTGTCTCATTATCTCGTCGTCGCCGCCATCCTGTTCACGATCGGCGTCTTCGGCATCTTCGTGAACCGCAAGAACATCATCGTCATCCTGATGTCGATCGAGCTGATCCTGCTGGCGGTGAACATCAACCTGGTGGCCTTCTCGGTCTATCTGCACGACGTGGTGGGGCAGGTCTTCGCCATGTTCGTGCTGACCGTCGCCGCGGCCGAAGCGGCCGTCGGCCTGGCCATCCTGGTGACGTTCTTCCGTAACCGCGGAGACATCGCCGTCGACGACGCCAGCGTGATGAAGGGCTGATCGCAGTGCAGACTCTCGTCACCATCATCGTCTTCGCGCCGCTTATCGCCGCGATCATCGCCGGCCTGTTCGGCCGCCGCATCGGCAACGTCGCCTCGCAGGCGATCACGACCGGCGGCCTGCTGCTGGCCTGCGGCCTGTCCTGGTACACGTTCAGCCAGTGGACCTGGGGCCACATGGAGGCCTTCACGGTCGACCTGCTGCCCTTCATCCATGTGGGGAACTTCGTCTCCAACTGGTCCATCCGCATCGACGCCCTGTCGTGCGTGATGCTGATCGTGGTGACGACGGTATCGGCCCTCGTGCACGTCTATTCCTGGGGCTACATGGCCGAGGACGACAGCAAGCCGCGCTTCTTCGCGTACCTGTCGCTGTTCACCTTCGCCATGCTGGCACTCGTCACCGCCGCCGACTTCATGCAGCTGTTCTTCGGCTGGGAAGGGGTGGGCCTGGCCTCGTACCTGCTGATCGGCTTCTGGTTCAAGAAGCCCTCGGCCAGCGCCGCGGCCATCAAGGCCTTCGTCGTGAACCGCGTGGGCGACTTCGGTTTCGCCCTGGGCATCATGACCACCTACTGGGCGTTCGGTTCGATCCAGTTCCACGAGATCTTCCCGCAGATCGCCGCCGGCGCGGCGCGCACCTGGGAGTTCGCGGGCCACACCTTCCCGCTGGTCGACATCGCCTGCTTCCTGCTGTTCATCGGCGCGATGGGCAAGTCGGCGCAGTTCTTCCTGCACACCTGGCTGCCGGACGCCATGGAAGGCCCGACCCCGGTCTCGGCCCTGATCCACGCGGCGACCATGGTCACCGCCGGCGTCTACATGCTGTGCCTGCTGTCGCCGATGTTCGAATACGCGCCCGTCGCCAAGAACATCGTCACGGTGATCGGCGCGATCACGGCCCTGTTCGCGGCCACGGTCGGCCTGACCCAGAACGACATCAAGCGGGTCATCGCCTATTCGACCTGTTCGCAGCTGGGCTACATGTTCTTCGCGGCCGGCGTCGGCGCCTATCAGGCGGCGATGTTCCACCTGTTCACCCACGCCTTCTTCAAGGCGCTGCTGTTCCTGGGCGCCGGTTCGGTTATCCACGGCATGCACCACGAGCAGGACATGCGGAAGTACGGCGCCCTGGCCAAGCTGCTGCCGGTGACCTTCTTCGCCATGACCATCGGCACCATCGCCATCACGGGCCTGGGCCTTCCGCCCCTGCACCTTGGCTTCGCCGGCTTCTACTCGAAGGACACCATCATCGAGGCGGCCTACGCCGCCGGCGGTCACAACGGCATCGCGATGTTCGCCTGGGTGATCGGCGTGCTGGTGGCCGGCCTGACCTCGTTCTACTCCTGGCGCCTGGCGTTCTTCACCTTCAACGGCCAGGCCCGTTGGGGTCACGACGATCATCACGCGCATGATGCGCATGGTCATGACGACCATGCCTCGCACGCCCAGATCGAAACCCACGACGAGCCGCTGCCGGACGATCATACACACGACGACCATGGCCACGGCCATGATCACAAGCCGCACGAGAGCCCCTGGGTGATGCTGGTTCCGCTGATCGTGCTGTCGGTCGGCGCCATCTTCGCCGGCTTCTTCTTCACCGACTTCTTCGTCGGCCACCATCAGGAAGAGTTCTGGCGCGGCGCGATCTTCAACGCCCCGACCAACCACGTGCTGCACGAGGCCCACGAAGTGGCCGAGTGGGTGAAGTGGAGCCCGCTGATCGCCTCGATCGTCGGCCTGCTGATCGCCGTCTGGGTCTATCTGATCAAGGGCAACGAGCGCCTCGGCGCCGCCCTGGCGGCCCGCAACGGCCCACTGTATGTGTTCTTCTACAACAAGTGGTTCTTCGACGAGCTGTACCAAGCCACCTTCGTGCGCGCGGCCAAGTTCCTCGGCGACCTGTTCTGGAAGGGCGGCGATCAGAAGCTGATCGACGGCTTCGGACCGGACGGCGTCAGCGCCGTCAGCTACGGCGTCGGCCGTCGGACCGGCAAGCTGCAGTCCGGCTACCTCTACCACTATGCGTTCGTCATGCTGCTCGGTGTCGCCGGTCTGCTGGCCTACGCCCTGTTCCGCTTCCACTAGGGAAGATCGATGACCGGCCTTCTCAGCCTCACCACCTTCGCCCCGCTCGTCGGCGTGGTCCTGTTGCTGGCGGTTCGCGCCATGCAGGGCGACAGCGCCAAGACGGACAACCTGGCCAAGTGGATCGCCCTGGCGACCACCCTGGTCACCTTCGCCCTGTCGGTCGTGCTGGTCGCCCAGTTCGACCCGAAGAACCCGGGCTTCCAGTTCGTGGAAGACCTCAACTGGTTCGCGGGCCTGCACTACCGCATGGGCGTGGACGGGATCTCGATCCTGTTCGTCCTGCTGACCACCTTCCTGCTGCCGATCTGCGTGATCGCCGGCTGGAAGTCGGTCGACAAGCGGGTGGTCGAGTACCTGATCTGCTTCCTGGTCCTGGAGACCCTGGTGGTCGGCGTGTTCTGCGCCCTGGACCTGATCCTGTTCTACCTCTTCTTCGAGGGCGGCCTGGTTCCGATGTTCCTGATCATCGGCATCTGGGGCGGCAAGCGCCGGGTCTACGCGGCCTACAAGTTCTTCCTCTACACGCTGCTCGGCTCGGTGCTGATGCTGGCGGTCATCCTGTCGATGATCGCCATCGCCCACACCTCGTCGATCCCGGCGCTGATGGTCTTCAAGTTCGCCCCGTGGCTGCAGACCTGGCTGTGGCTGGCCTTCTTCGCCAGCTTCGCGGTCAAGATGCCGATGTGGCCGGTCCACACCTGGCTGCCCGACGCCCACGTCGAGGCGCCGACGGCCGGTTCGGTGATCCTGGCGGGCATCCTGCTGAAGATGGGCGGCTACGGCTTCCTGCGCTTCAGCCTGCCGATGTTCCCCAACGCCTCGGAGCTGTTCCAGCCGCTGGTGTTCGCGATGTCGGCCATCGCCATCGTCTACACCTCACTGGTCGCCTTCCGTCAGACCGACATCAAGAAGCTGATCGCCTATTCGTCGGTGGCCCACATGGGCTTCGTGACCATGGGCATCTTCTCGGGCAACGTGGCGGGCGAGCAGGGCGCGATCTTCCAGATGCTGAGCCACGGCCTGATCTCGGGCGCGCTCTTCCTCTGCGTCGGCGTGGTCTATGACCGCATGCACACCCGCGAGATCGCCTTCTACGGCGGCCTCACCAACCGCATGCCCTGGTATGCGGCGGTGTTCATGCTGTTCACGATGGGCAATGTCGGCCTGCCGGGCACCTCGGGCTTCGTCGGCGAGATCCTGACCATGACCGGGACCTACCAGGCCTCGACCTGGACGGCGATCGTCGCCACGACGGGCGTGATCCTGTCGGCGGTCTACGCGCTGAACCTGTACCGTCGCGTGATGTTCGGCGAGATCGTCAATCCCGAGCTCAAGACCATCACCGACCTCGACAAGCGCGAGATCCTGATCTTCGCTCCGCTGATCATCGGCACCCTGGTGCTCGGTGTTTATCCCAATCTCATCTTCAACCTGACCGCGTCGTCCGTCGACGGGCTCGTCGGCGCCTGGCGCGCCGCCGTGGGCGGGTGAGGGACCCCATGACGTTCGCCGCCAACTTCTCCCTCGTTCTTCCCGAAGTGATCCTCGGGGCCTCGGCCCTGGTGTTGCTGGTCTGGGGCGCCTTCCACGGCAAGGTCACGCCGCTGTTCACCGGCGCGGCCGTCCTGGCCCTGCTGGGCGCGGCCGTCGCCGCCGTGGTCGGGCCGCACGGCCACGCCTTCAACGGCGTCTATTCCGCCGACGCGGCCGCCACCTACGCCAAGGTCGCGATCTTCGGCTTCAGCGCCGTGGCGATCGTGCTGGGCGACCGCTGGCTGGCCGTTCGCGGCGACCAGAAGTTCGAGTTCGCCGTGCTGGTGATCCTGTCGGCGCTGGGCATGGGCGTCACCGCCTCGGCCGGCGACCTGATCAGCCTCTATATCGGCGTCGAGCTGCAGTCGCTGGCGCTGTACGTCCTGGCCGCCTTCCGCCGCGACGACGCCAAGTCGTCGGAAGCGGGCCTGAAGTACTTCGTGCTGGGCGCGCTGTCGTCGGGCCTGCTGCTGTACGGCGCGTCGCTGATCTACGGCTTCGCCGGCTCGACCCGCTTCGAAGACATCGCCGCCGCCGGCGCCGCCATGGCCCATGGCGGGCACGGCACGGGCCTGCTGTTCGGCCTGGTGTTCCTGCTCTGCGGCCTGGCGTTCAAGGTCTCGGCCGCGCCGTTCCACATGTGGACCCCGGACGTCTACGAAGGCGCCCCGACCCCGGTCGTCGGCTTCTTCGCCGCCGCGCCGAAGCTGGCCGCCATGATGATGTTCGCCCGCGTGCTGGGCGACGCCTTCCCGGACTCGGTGGCCCAGTGGCGCCAGATCCTGGTCATCACCGCCCTGGCCTCGGTCTTCGTCGGCGCCTTCGCGGGCCTGGCCCAGAACAACCTCAAGCGCCTGTGGGCCTACAGCTCGATCGCCAATGTCGGCTACGCCCTGCTGGGCGTGGCGACCGGCGGCGAGACCGGGCTGCACTCGATGCTGCTGTTCATGACCCTGTACATGGTCGACGTCACCGGCTTCTTTGCTTGCCTTCAAGCCTTGTCGCGCGACGGCAAGCCGATGGAGACCATCGAGGACATGGCCGGTCTGGTGAAGCACCGTCCGGGCATCGCCGTGGCCATGACCGCGTTCTCGCTGTCGGCCCTGGGCATGCCGCCGTTCTCGGGCTTCTGGGCCAAGTTCTACGTCTTCGGCGCGGCCATGGGTTCGGGCGACGTGCTGCTGCAATGGGCGGCGGTGCTGGGCCTGGTCGGCAGCGTGGTCGCGGCGTTCTACTATCTGYGTCTGATCAAGACGATGTGGTTCGACGCACCGGCCGGCGCGGTGGACAAGCCGCAGCCGATCGCCCGCGCGGTCGGATTCGTGGCCGCCGCCTTCTCGTTCCCGATCGTGCTGGTCGCGCTGATCTGGCTGGACCCCGCGGCCAGGGCCGCCGCGGCGGCCTTTGGCCACGCGTGACGTGACGGGCGCTCTTTCGCCCGCGCCCGTCGTCGTCCTGGACGAAATCGACTCGACCAACGCCGAGGCCCGTCGCCGCGCGGAAGCCGGGGAGGCGGGCCCGGTCTGGAT